>JAODBJ010000174.1 GCA_025463905.1 Actinomycetes bacterium | reverse complement strand
CCGAGATCGTGTGGGCCGCGCTCGATTGCCCGAGCAGCTTCTCGATGTACCTCGAACCGGAACTCGAGGGCCCGTACGTGCTCGGCCGGCTCGGAGTGCACGTCGACGGGCCGGTCGCGATCGGCGAGCCGTACGTGGTGGTCGGATGGCGCGAGGCGGTCGACGGGCGGAAGTTGCTCGCCGGCTCGGCGCTCTACGACGCGCAGGGCGTGCCGCGCGCCTTCGCCCGTGCCACGTGGATCAGGCTCGCATCGTAGATTCGGGCTTCACATGGACTTCGACCTCTCCGACGACCAGATCGCGCTGCGCGACGGCGCGTGCGAATTACTCGACGACCTCGCGTCGCCGGCGCGTGTTCGCGCGCACACCACCACGGGTGAGGCGTACGACGGTGCGCTGTGGCGCGCGATGACCGAACAGGGCTGGCTCGGCGTCGATGCGCAGGAACGCCACGGCGGGCTCGGTCTCGGCACGGTCGAGGTCGCGGTGTTGCTCGAGGAGCTCGGCCGCCATTGCGCGCCGGCGCCGTTCCTCACCAACGTCCTCGCGGCGAACGCGTTCGCCGCCGCGGGCGACGACGCCACCGTCGAACGGCTCGTGGGCGGCGACGCGATCGCGTGTGTCGGCTGGGTTCGCGACGGCCGCACGTTCGCGGTCGAAGAACACGGTGGCCGCGTCGCGCTCCACGGGCGGGTCGGGCCCGTCGTGTACGCGCCGAGCGCCGACATCGCCGTGATCGTCGGCACGGACGCGGTCTATGCGGTCAACCTCGACGCGCTCGGTCGTCCGGCGCGCGAACCGGCGATGGACTTGACGCGCGAGCTCGGATGGTTGCACTTCGACAACACCGACGCGACGAAGCTCGGCGGCGCAGATGTACGCGACGCGGTTCTCGACCGCGGCGCGTCGTACGTGGCGGCCGAGATGCTCGGCGGCGCGTCACGCGCACTCGACATGACAGTGGAGTACGCGAAGGACCGTGTGCAGTTCGGGCGGCCGATCGGCAGCTTCCAGGCGATCAAGCATCGCTGCGCCGACATGCTCGTCGACGTCGAGGGCATGCGTTCCACGGTGTACTGGGCTGCATGGTGCATCGGCGCGACCGACCCCGACGCGTCCGTCGCCGCTTCGACCGCAAAGGTGTGGGGCTCCGACGCATCGAAGCGGGTGATGGCGTCGGCGCTCCAAGTGCACGGTGGGATCGGCTTCACCTGGGAACACGACCTGCACTTCTTTTTGAAACGCGCGCAACTCGACCAGCTGTCGTTCGGCGACGCGTCCTACCACCGCGCGCGACTCACCTCGTTGCTGCGGCCGCGCGTCGAAGCCGGTCAAAGCATCGTCTGAGTCGCGAGATCCCGTCGGCTAATAGCCGTACATCGTTGTCGTCGTCGGCGCGGGCATGGTTGTCGCACTCGTCGAGGCCAATTTCGATCCGCTCGCCGGCTTACTTTCCGGGCCCACCGCGTACCAAAGGTTGCCCAGGCCGTCGCCCATCGTGTCGCCGGCCTTGGCGTCACCCGAGTAGGTGTAGAGCGGCATGCCGTAGTCGGTCAGTTGCTTCGTGCCGTCGTCGCGCGTGATGACCACGAAGTCGGCTTTGTCGAGACCGGTGCCGAGCTTTAACGACGCGGGCGGCTTGAGCGCCGGCCACGTGGTGTCGCAACCCGCGTTGCAGGTGCTCTTGCCTTTCGAGTCGTTCTTGAACACGTACAGCGTGCGGCCCTGGCTGTCGACGAGTGTCTTGCCGAGCCCGGTCGTCTGTAGCGACGCAGTGAAGTCCGCTGCGGCCCCACTCGCACTCGCACCGCCCGTGGTAGTGGCGGTCGCGGCCGACGTCGTCGTCGGGTTGGCTGCGGTACTCGACTTGCTGCTGCCGCAGGCCGCGAGCACCAACGCCCCCACCGCGAGCGAGGTCAGCAGGGAACACACACCACGGACGTTCATTGGTCCTCCTCGGGAATCGACAGCGTTGATACGGAGCCGCGGCCGCCGCGGTTCAGAGCTTGATGAACCAAAGCCGGTGCGGGTCCGTATTCTCCGTTGCAATGGGAACGGACACCCGCGCGGCGCTTGCTTCAGATGACGGCGTTCGTACGGTGTACGCGGCCCACGGCTCGGAGTTGTACCGCTTCGCCCTTCGTTCGCTCGGCGATGCCGGCCTCGCGGAAGAGGCAGTGCAGGAAACGTTCCTGCGGGCTTGGCAGGCGGCCGAACGCTTCGACGAGACGCTCGGGTCGTTGCGCACATGGTTGTTCGCCATCGTTCGCAACGTTGTGATCGACCTCAGCCGGGCCCGGGCGGTGCGCCCCGAGCTTGCATCCATCGTGAGCCAGACCAACACGACCGACGCGCCGGGCGCCGACGACATCGACCGCATTCTCGTCGCGTGGCAAGTGGAGGAAGCGTTGCGGATGATCGGCGAGGAGCACCGCGTCGCCATTGTCGAGGTGCATTACAAGGGTCGCTCGTACGGCGATGTCGCCGTGGATCTCGGCGTTCCCGTCGGCACGGTGAAGAGCCGCGTCTTCTATGCCCTCAAGGCGATGCGGCTCGCGCTCGAAGAACTGGGATGGAGCGGCGATGACTGAGTCATGCCGTGAATGGCGCGGCGACCTCGCCGCGTTCGCCATCGATCGTCTCGAACCGAACCAGCGGCTCGCGCTCCAAGCTCACCTCGACGGCTGCGCCGACTGCCGGACCGAACTCGCCGGTCTCCGTGCCGTCGCGAAGGCGCTGCCCGAAGCCGACGGTTCACATCTCGAGGCCCCGAGCGACCCTCCGGCGGCGCTCGGCGACAAGATCCTCGGTGTTCTCGCGTGGGAGCGCGCCGGAGAACACAAGCGCCGCCGGCGCCACCTGTCGGTGGTCGTCGGCACGGCGGTCGCTGCGGTCGCGGCTGCGATCGGCCTACTCGTGCTGGGCGCGTCGCTCCACGCCACCGACCACAATGCCCGGCATGTGGCCTTCAGCGTCGAACCGCGCGGTGTCGCCGCGAGCGCGGTGTTGCACCGGCGCGAATACGGCACCAACGTCAGCTTGAAGGTCGCCGGCCTGCATGAGGGCGGCGAGTGGTACTGGCTGTGGCTCACCGGCGACAACGGCAAGCGCGTCGGTGCGGGCAGCTTCCAGGCGAACGGCGGCGAAGCTTCGGTGCAGATGACGTCGGCGTTGCCGCTCAGCGCGACCCGGCGGGTCTGGGTCACCGACGACAAGAACCGCGTCGTGCTCGACACGGGATGGGCGCCAGAACTCGCGCCACGTCCAGCGTCCTGAATAGTCTCCCGGCGCACCCCCGCCGAGGAGACCAGATGCCGCAGAACGTGCCGACCTTCGAATTCACCGAGGACGCGTTGCGCCTCCGCGCGTTCGTCTTCGAGTTCTGGTGTGAAAACGGCCGTGGCCCGACCCTGCGCGAGGCTCATGAAGAACTCGGCCTCGACCGCCACCAGATCATCGGTGCCTACAAGCAGCTGCAGCTCGGGATCGTCGTCGTGGTCGACGAAGACTCGCAGAACTGCAACCTCGTGAAGGCGCCGCCGTTCTCGAGTTTCCCGAGCCAGGTGCGGGCGTACGTCGACGACGAATTCCACAGCTTCGCGGGCTGCGCGAGCGAAGCGGTCGCCTTCTCGAACATGCCGCCGTTCAAGGATAAGACGGTGCGAATCGAATCGCATTGCGCGTGCTGCCTCGAACCGGTCACGCTCGTCTCGCGCAACTTCGAGCTGCAATCGGTGTCGCCCGAAGGCGTGATGCTGCACATCTCGCTGAGCCCGTGGGACTGGAACAACGTCGACATGCGCAACATGTGCGACTCGATGAACTTCGTGTACGACGCCGAACACGCCGAGCGTTACGAGCGCCAGACGTCGAAGCGCGGCGTGCTGGTGAACCTCGACCAGGCGAAGATGTTCGTGTCGAACGTGGCCAAGGAGCGCATGTGGAACTTCCACTGGGCGCCCGGCACGCTCAACCCGAAGGCCGTGATCAAAGGCTTCCAGATGATGGGCGTCGACGTAAGCCCCTGGAAGGCGTAGCGATTCAGCGGCTCAGTCGGAAGCGAACCGGCGGCGGGCCTCGTCGCGCAACGCGTTGCGATCAGGCTTGCCGGACGGGAGCAGCGGCAACGACGGCACTGCCACCAGCTGTTCCGGTGTCTTGAACTTCGCGACGCCGCGTCCCGCGAACCATCGCCGGCACTCGTCGAGGTCGAACGACGCTGACCCCACAACGAAGGCGCACACCCGCTCACCCATCAACGAATCGGGGTAGCCGACCGCGGCCGCCTGGCGGATCTCGGGGTGCGCCTCGAGTTCGTTTTCCACATCGGCGGCGGAGATGTTTTCCCCGCCGCGAATGATCGTGTCGTTGATTCGCCCGACGATCGTGAGCCAACCGTCGTCGAGCGCGGCGAGGTCGCCGGTGCGGAACCACCCGTCGGCAGTGAAGGCGTCGGCGGTCTGCCGCGCGTCGACGTAACCGCAACACAGTTCCGGGCCCTGCACGAGAAGTTCGCCATTCGAGTCGACTCGAAGGTCGACGGCACCGATTGCGCGCCCGTCGTGACGGCGCGCCGCGTCCGGGTCGTCGGTGGGCGTGCTCGTCGCGATGGTCGGAGCTTCGGTGGATCCGTACGTGCGTTTCACGACGCAACCGAGACGCGTCGACGCGTCGTCGACGAACGCTTCGGTGACGCCCGCGCCGCCGCTCGACACGAGCCGCAAACTCTCGACCCGCTCCGACGAGAAGCCGGGTGCGTTCATCAACGAGACGAAGAACGTCGGCGGCCCGATCATGAATGTGACTCTTTCGCGCTCGATCAGGTCCAGCGCATCCGCTGGGTCCCACCGTGCCATGAGCACACTCTTGAACGGCACCGCGCCCGGCAGCGTCACGCCGTTGAGGAGCCCCGAAACGTGCGCGAGAGGCGCCGGCATCAGGACGCAGTCGTCGGGGCCGAGCCCGTGGGTCGACGCCATCTGCGCGGCCTTGTAGGCGAGCGTGCGCTGGCTGTGGAGCACGGCTTTCGGTGCCCCGCTCGATCCTGAGGTGAAGAGCACCGCGGCGAGCGACTCGCCGTCACGCCATGGTTCTTCGACTGTTCCTTCACAGGGGAGGGCGTCGAGATCGACGACGACCCGGGGCGAAACGGCCGCGAGCTGCGGGCCGCGTTCGGTCGCGCCGGCCTGGTGGTGTATCGGCGCCGCGATCGCACCGATACGCCAACACGCGCGGTAAAGCACCGTTGCGCCGGAACGGTTCGGCGACTGCCACGCAACGACATCCCCGGGTTCGACGCCGAGTGCGCGCAGGCCACCCGCCGTTTGCGCAGTCAGCGCGGACAGCTCAGCGCCGCTCAATCGGGTTGCACCGTCGACGACCAACGTGCGCGCGGTGTCCGACGTCAGCAACGCGTCGAGTGACGGGATGTCCCACGGGCCGTCCGGCCGCGCGTATTCGCTCGCGCGGGGGTGGTGATAGGTGGCGCGCACGTCAGCCGCGGTATTGCTTCCAGCCATTGCTTGCGGGCGCCTGCCCTCGCAACACCGACGTCCCGATGAGGTTCCGCTGCACCTCTACCGTGCCGGCCCCGATGCATAACCCGCGGATGTCGCGGTACGCCCGTTCCACCGGGTATTCGCGGCTGAAGCCGTAGCCGCCGAGCAGCTGGATCGCCTCGTCGCACACGAACTTGGCCGCGAGGTTCGCAGCGGTTTTTGCGAGCGCGGTTTCGAGCGCCGGGGGAGTGCCGTGCGGACCGGCCATGTGCAACGCGCGCTGCAGAAGCACGCGGGCGCCTTCGAGCTGCACGCTCATGTCGGCGATCTTCCACTGCAGACCCTGCAGGTCGGCGAGCGTGCGGTCGCCGATCTTGCGTTCGTTCATGTATTGGACCGCGTACTCGAGCGAGCCTTGCGCCGCACCGATGCACATCGCCGCGTTGCCGCAGCGTTCGTGGTTGATGTGCGAGATGAGGGTTTTGAACGCGTCGTTGTTGGACGCGTCACCCCTGAGCAACACGTCTTCGGGGTCGATGCGTACGTCGTCGAATGCGAGCTCGGCTTCGCTCGTGCCTCGCAAGCCCATTTTCACGTGGGTGCCGGCGACCGTCACACCTTCGCGTTCGAGATCGACGACCACCGCGCCGATGCCCTTCGTGCCCGCGCTGCCGGGGAACCGGCACCACACGAGGCAGGCGCGCGACTTGTGGCCGCCGGTGACGTAGTTCTTGTAGGCGTTGAGGCGGAAACCGTCGCCGTCTTCGGTGAGGCGGGCGCGCATGTGGCCGACCGCGGAGCCGGCTTCGGTTTCGCTGATCCCGATGCAGAACAGCGCTTCTCCGCTCGCCGCCATCGGCAGCCAGCGGCTCTTGAGTGCGTCGGTGCCGAGGTGTTGGATGGCGCGCGGCGGCCCATTGAAAATGAGTTGGGCGAGGATGGCGCTCGACACGTCGGCGCGGGCGAGTTCCTCGAGCACGATCGCGGCTTCGATGTCGCCGAGGCCCATGCCGCCGTACTGCTCGCTGATCGTGATGCCAAAGAGTTCGGCTTTTCGGATCGCGTCCCACGAACCCTGGGGGAACTCCTCGGTCTCGTCCCAGTGGCGCGCCATCGGTGCGAGATCGCGCTCGGCGACGTCGCGCGCGAGTTGTCGCAACGAGGCCTGGTCGTCGGTGTCGGCGAACGGGTTCGCGCCGAGCGAGTGGGCACCTGCCATAACGATCGAGCGTACCGCCCAACCTGACACGAGCGTCACCCGAGGCGTGCGTCGATAGGGGACAAATAGTGTCCCCTATCGACG
>JAODBJ010000069.1 GCA_025463905.1 Actinomycetes bacterium | reverse complement strand
TCTTCGGCTGCGTGCACAAGTGGGCGAAGGCGTTCGAAGGCCTCGCCGACCAGGCGCCCGACAACCTCGGCTGGTATCAGAGCAGCCAGCCGTTCTCCACGTTCGTATTCGCCGACGCGATCGACGGCTTCACCGTGACCACGTCCGGGACGATCAGCGCCGCGGCACCGTCGTCGAGCGGCGGCAGCAGCGGCTTCTCGGGTGGCGGTTTCTCCGGAGGCGGAGGAGGGGGCGGGGGCGGCAGCTCCTGGTGATATCGGCCGGTGAAGAGCCCTGTGACATGGGGCGCTCACCGCGCCGCTTGTCGCTCCGCGTGGTCAAGTTCTTCGCGCCGGGTGCCGAATGTTCGTTTGGGTGGGGCGCCAGAAGGTGCAATTTGCAGATCACCGGAATCCAGCCCGTAGGCGGCGCCCGGTTCGGCGCGGTGTCGGCCGTCGTCGTCGACGACAAGCCGGTGCTCCCCAGCGCGACGGCGAAGGAAGCCGGAGGCGCGGCGCAACGGGCGGCGCGTGCAAGCGAGGCCGAGACGGTGGTGTTCCCGCGTCGCGGCGCGCTCGTCGACCAGCGACCCGACGCAATGAAACGGGCGCGCGCCGTCGCGAAGTATCGGGAGCAAGGCGCGGCTGAACCACGCCGGCAGCGATCCGGCTAACTCGCGCGACTCAGAGAGACGTCGGCCGCGCGAAACGCGCGCGTACGAGCGGTTCGAAGTGCTCGAGCGGCAACGTGTCGTAGTCGGGGTCGAACGCGGTTTGGTCGTAGACGTCGGCGAAGCGCGCCGCGAGGTCGAACCACGGTTCGCCCTCGTACTGGTCGCGAGCGTCCGGGTTGCCACCGAAATGGTGGTAGTAGTGCCGGCCCTGGAAGTCCTGGTGGGCCCGGATCATGTTGTAGACGTCGGGGCGCACATAGGGCTTGATGATCGCGGCGGCGATCTCAGGGTGGTTCGGCACGCTCACCGCTTTTCCGATGTCGTGCAGCAGCGACGCGAACACGACCTCGTCGTCGGCGCCGTCACGCTCAGCGCGCGTCGCGGTTTGCAGCGAGTGCACGAGTTGGTTCACCGCGAAGCCGTCGGTGACCTCTTCAAGCGAGCGCAGCATCCACAGCGCCCGGTCGGCGACACGATCCTGATGCTCCATCGTCTCGTGACCGATCACGGCCCACTGTTCGGCCGTCGACTCGTCCATACGGGTGAAGGTGGTTGCCATGCCGCCCAGTATCGCGCCCGTCGCACATCAGTCGGCCAGTCGCCGGGCACCTTCCGTGAAGAAGGCCAGCGCCCGGGTGCGCGACTCCGGCGTGCCGGCGACGGCGGCGTAGGGCAGGCTCGCCCCGAACGGTTCGTTCCAGAACCCCGAGCCGTCGGCAATGCGCGACGCGTCCCACGGTCCGACGTAGAGGTACGGCTCGGGATGGCGTTCGTCGCCGGGCGATGCGCCGTAGTTCGCGCGCCCGCCCGAACCGCCGTCGCCGATGTCGGTCGCGAGGTCGAAATGCTCGGGCCACAGCTGGATCAGCGACGGCCGACCGTACGCCAGGTCGACCCGTAGCTGTGCGAGCGCCGAGGTCGCGAATCCGAACCAGGCGGCCAGCAGCGCCGCGGCCGCGACATCGATGGGCAGGAATCGGTTCGGATCGCCATCGATGTTCGGCTCGAACAGGTCTCCCGGTACCCCCGGCGCAATGCCGAGGAACGCGGCCGCCGCGCCGATCGTGGTGATCGGTTCCGTGCGCTCTTCGCGATCGGTCACGTACGACACCGTGCCGCCCGCGATACGAACCTGTTCGTCGGCGCCGAAGAACGGCGTGCCGAAACCGTCGCGCACCCACCGCAATCCGATCTTGCCGTTGGCCCGATGGCGCTTTGCGCACACGACGTGCTCCGCCAGCGCGTGCCAGGACTCGCGCGTGCGCGCGAACGCATCGGCGTCGGAAACGGGGGAGAGTGGCGGCCACGGACCGAGCCACCGTTCCGCGCACCATCGCGCGAGGGATTCTTGTTCGCGGCACAGTTCGTCCCACGTGACATCACCGTCGGTAACTGGCGCGACGACGCGCCGTCCCGGTGGCACGACACCGCGCGCCGGTGGATCGTCGGAGAACGGTTCGTCGCGCACCGCCGGTGGTGACGGTTCGAGCACGCGCACTTCGTAGGCGTCGCCCACGACTCGGCGCGCGTCGGCACGCGGGTCGACGGTCACGCCAACAATTCGACCAGCAGGTTCGCGAGCACGATCGGTTGGTCGCCCTGGATGCTGTGGCCGGCACCGTCGACCACTTCGACGCGCGCGTCCGGGCGCCGGCGCTGCAATTCGGCGACGTCTTCGTCGCCGACGACCGGAGACAAGGCGCCGCGTAAGAGCGTCAAGGGAACGTTGATCGCACTGATCTGATCCCAGAGCGCGTCGAGCCCGGGCATGACGCGCCCGTCGTCACCGTCGCCCGAACCGCGCCGCGGGAGGTCGTAGCGCCACCGCCACCGACCGTCGGGTGCTTCGATCGCGTTGTGTAAGACGCCGCGCCGCAACGACGATTCGGTGCGCGTCGGATTGAACGTGATCGTTCGGGTGAGGATCTCGTCGAAGCTCTCGAAATATTCCGGCCCGTCGATGAACTGGACGATGCTCGACGCCTTCTCGTGGTTCACGCCCGGTGTGACGTCGACCAGACACAGCGACGGCACGATGTCGGGCGCACCTGCGGCGAGGGCGATCGCGGTGAGCCCACCGAGCGACATGCCAACCACCAACCGGTTATGCGGCGCGAACGCGCGCACCGCGACCTCGACCGCGGCGGCGTTCTCCGCCGGCCAGTACGCGTGATCGTCGCGGTGATCGGAGTGGCCGTGGCCGGGAAGATCAACCGCAAGCAAGGGCCGCTCGAGCGCGAGCGCAACCGTGTCCCACGTGTGCGCGTTCTGCGCGCCGCCGTGCAACAGCACGATTTCCGGTTCGCCATCACCCCAACGCAGCGCACTTACTCGCTGACCATTGCCGGCATCGACCGATTCGCGCGTAACGCGCGGAGGATTCGTCCACTGGATGCCGAACTCGTCGGCGTTTTCACGGAACAGTTCGAACTCGTCGTAATGCGTCATCGCCGCCATGATGATTCACGGAGTGAGGTTCGTGCACGACCGCAGCCCGTCCCAATGCGCGAGGGCCGCACCGGCCGCGTCGCCGGACAACGGGTGCGCGACGCCGTTCTGCAGCACGGCGGGCGCGAATCGGTAGCCGTCGATGCGCCGGCCGGTCACCGTCAGGTACAACACGCCGCTCTCGGTGCCCGGCCCGCCCGCCGTGTAGAACACGAAGTTGCCGAGGCCGTAATCGACGAAGGCGTTGCCGAGGCGGCCGCCACCCTGCAGGCGGTGCGCGTGGCCACCCACCACCACATCCGCTCCGGCCGCCACCAGCGTGATGGCCAACGCTTCCTGGTTCGCGCTCGGGCAGGTCTGCTGCTCGACGCCCCAATGCAGAAACACCACCACCGTGTCGGCCGCCGCACGCGCGGCCCGCACTGCTTGCACGAGGCGATCGACGTTCTTCGCCGACGCAAGACCACCCTGGGATTCAGTGGCGGTCCACGCCGATATCAGGTTGTTGTCGATCACCTGGGTTGCCGCGATCACCGCGATGCGTTGCCCGCGCACCGTCGCCCGATACGGCTCGTATGCCTGGTT
This sequence comes from Actinomycetes bacterium, assembly GCA_025463905.1. Taxonomy (GTDB): domain Bacteria; phylum Actinomycetota; class Acidimicrobiia; order IMCC26256; family PALSA-610; genus JAODBJ01. The sequence continues at coordinate 26,769 of JAODBJ010000069.1, read as the reverse complement.
CGCATTGTTCCCGATGCCGATGATCGGAAAGTGCGCCGCGGCCGACGAGGCCAGCGAGTCGGCCAAACCGTCGGGGCCGTAGTCGAGTCCGTGGTTGTTCGCCATGCCGGCGACATCCACACCGGCGGCCGCGAGTGCAACGAACGCGCGCGCCGGCGCACGGAACACGAACTCCTTCGTCGCGGGCGCGCCACGTTCGGTAATCGCCGTCTCGAGGTTCACCACCGCGAGGTCGGCGGGCGAAAGCAAGGGCGCCACCGGCGCCAGCATCCCGGTCGCATTTTCGTCAAGCTGCGACCGCAGGATCCCCTCGAAATGCACGTCGCCACCGAATGCGATCACCACCGGTTTGCCGCTACCCGTCGCCGGTCGCGTCGTGGTGGTTGTCTCGCGAAGTTTGGGTGTAGTGGTGGTCCGGGCCGCGGGAGAGCTTGTGCTCGCTGCGGTCGACGACACGCCGTCTCGCGATGAGAACGCGAGGGCCACTCCGGCCACCAGCGTGACGACGCTCAACCCCGCGACGGCGGTCCATCGGGCGCGCGTCACGAACCGATCCTACCGACGGCCTCCCCGAGCCGAATCGGCGCGAGAAGCGTTCCTACACTGCCTTTCGATGCGCGTGCCCGAAATGTCACCACGCGTGTACCGGCGGCTCACGCTGACGATCGTCGCGCTCCTCGCGGTGATCATCGTGACCGGTGCCGCAGTTCGGCTCACGAACTCCGGCCTCGGTTGTCCCGATTGGCCGAACTGCAACCCACAGAACTTCGTGAGCGTCGGGAACCACCACCAGGCGATCGAACAGTTGAACCGCCTCATCTCGGGAGCGATCGGCCTGCCGATCGGGCTCGCGCTGCTCGCGTCCTACCGTCGCCGGCCGCGCCGGCGCGACTTGATCTCGTTGGCGTGGGTGTTGTTCGCGCTCTTCTGGGGCGAAGCAGTGCTCGGCGGCATCGCGGTGCGCGTGCAGCTCGCATGGGTGAGTGTGATGGGCCACTTCTTGCTCGCCATCGCGCTCGTGGGCGTCGCGCTCACGATGCACCGGCGAGCAGGAGAACCCGACACCGACGCGCGATACGTCGTGTCATATACGGCGCGCTTGGCTGCCCGCGCCGTGTACGTGATCGCGATCTGGGTGTTGATCGCGGGCACGTTGGTAACCGCAGCCGGCCCCCACGGCGGCGATTTCAAGGCGAAGCGCCTCAGCTGGCCGATTACCGACGTCGCGCGCGTGCACGGTGTGTCGGTCAACATTTTCATCGCCGCCGTGCTCGCCCTGATCGCGCTGCTGTGGCGCGAGCGCGCGCCGAAGCGGGTAATGAATGCGGCCGAAGCACTCCTCGCCGTCATGGTCGTACAGGCGGTCATCGGCTATGTCCAGTACTTCAATGCGCTCCCGCCGCTGCTCGTCGGCTTCCACGTGGCCGGGGCCGTGCTCGTGTACGGCGCCGTGCACCAGCTGCAACTGGAGCTGCGGGTGCGTGGCGCTACGCCCGAGTCGCTCCCCGGCGTCGCGGAGCCGGGAACTAGCGTTGGCGGATCTTGGCTCCCCGTGCAGTCGTCGACACGCGGTCAAGCGTCGACCTGACCCAGATGCACACGTTCCATTTCGACCGGGCGTGGACCTTCGCCGTCCCTGCCGACGAGCTGTTCAGCGTGCTCGATCGCACCGACGACTTCCGCCGCTGGTGGACGTGGCTGCGTCACTTCGACACCACTTCGCCGTCGAGTTCGGCGGCGGCGCTCAGCGCGGGTGTGCAAGCAAACTGTCTCATCCAGGGTCCGGTTCCGTACGCACTGCGGCTCCAGGTGGAGATTGAACGAGTCGAGCGCCCCACCCTCGTCGAAACCCATGTACGGGGCGACCTCGACGGCCCGGCGCGGCTCGAAGTGCAGCCAACCCCGGCCGGAAGCACGGCCCGTCTCAGCTGGGAACTCGAGCTGCGGGACGCGACGCTGCGTCGGATCAACCGCTTTGCGCGGCCCCTGATGGAATGGGCGCACGATCGTGTGGTTGGCATGGGGGTCGAGCAGTTCCGTCGCCACGCGCTCGCAGGCGACGTGTCCCGAGTCAGCGAGACGTAGGAGGACCAGGTGGAATACCGACGGTTGGGCAGAAGCGGCCTGAAAGTCAGCGTGCTCTCGTTCGGCTCGTGGGTGTCGTTCGGCGCGCAGATGGACGTCGATCGTGCGCTCTCGTGCCTCGAAGCGGCCTACGACGGCGGGATCAACTTCTTCGACAACGCCGAGTCCTACGCCGGCGGCGAGTCGGAACGGATCATGGGCCAGGCGATCGCCAAGCTCGGCTGGGAACGTCACGCGTACGTGGTGTCGACCAAGCTGTTCTGGGGTCTCCACGACGTCCCGAACATGAAGAACACCTTGAACCGCAAGTACTTGATGCAGGCGATCGACGGATCGCTCGATCGGTTCAATCTCGACTTCGTCGACTTGCTGTTCTGCCACCGCGACGACCCCGAGACACCGATCGAGGAAACGGTGTGGGCGATGAGCGAAATCGTCAGCTCGGGGAAGGCGCTCTACTGGGGCACCTCCGAGTGGACGGCCGACGAGATCCGCGCCGCGTGGGAGATCGCCGAACGCCACGACCTGCACAAGCCGGTGATGGAGCAGCCGCAGTACAACATCTTTCATCGCACCAAGGTCGAGCGCGAGTACGCGCGCCTCTACGACGAAATCGGCCTCGGTATCACCACGTGGAGCCCCTTGGCGTCGGGCCTGCTCACCGGCAAGTACCTCGATGGAACGCCCGAAGACAGCCGCGCCAACCTGCCCGGCTACGAATGGCTGAAGGGCATGCTCACCGACGACGGCCGCAACAAACGCGTACGACGGCTGAAGGAGATCGCCGACGAGCTCGGCTGCTCGCTCGCGCAACTCTCGATCGCATGGTGCGCGCGCAATCCGCACGTATCTACCGTGATCACGGGTGCGAGCCGTCCCGAGCAAGTGCGCGACAACCTCGGCGCGCTCGACGTGTTGCCGAAGCTCACGGACGACGTGTGCGCGCGTATCGACAAGGCTTCCGGCTGGATCGGTTTCGATATGTAACACGGCGCGCTGATCGCCGAGCGGCGGTCAGCGTCGCAGCGACATCCGCACGAACAAGAAGCCGTCCTCTTCGAGCACGTGCATCACGCGGGGTTCGATCGGCGGCTGGATCGGCGGACCGGCAAGGATGCGCGGCCCTTCGCCACCAACGATGCGGGGTGACACCGTGAGACACAACTCATCGATCGCGTCGGCGCGAGCGAGATCACCGTTCAATCCCGGACCGCCTTCGACGAGCACGCTGCGCGCCCCACGGTCGCCCAGCGCAGCCACCGTGAGCGGGAGATCGACGTGGTCGGCTCCTACCGCGAGGACGTCCGCTCGACTCCCCGCTTCGCGAGCCAAGCTCGCGGCACGCGCCGCGGTTGTGACCAGCACCGGCGTAGCGATCGCCTCGGTGAAGAACGGCGTCGCGAAGTCGAACGCGGCCGCGCGGCTCACGACCGCGATGGCGGGTTGCGGCGCCTGGCCCCGCGCTACGCGCCTCTGCACGTCGGCATCGTCGAGGCGCGCCGGGCCATAGCCCTCGGCCCGCACCGTGCCCGCCCCGACCAGGATCACGTCCGCCAGCGATCGCAGCGCGGTGAAGACGCGGCTGTCGGCGCTTCCTCCGAGTGCGCCCGAGCGCCCGTCGACGCTGATCGCGCCATCAAGGCTCGAGATCATGTTCACGCGTACGAGCGGCGCGTCCACACGGGGAGGCACCGCGTAGGCGTCGAGCAGGTCGACGTCGTCGGAGAGATCGGGAATCACGCGGCGCACGGCCCGGCTTTCAGGGTTCGATCGAGAATTCGGTCGCGCGCGAGCGGGTAACCGCCTCGGCATTGGTGCGAACCCCGAGCGCGGCACGCACGCGCTGCAATTGTCGCTCGACCGTTCGACGCGATGCGTTCGTTACGACGGCGATCTCGCTGAGCGAACGTCCCGCCGCAAGGTGGTCGAGCACGGCGCGATCCGACGCCGACAAGGACATGACGGCGGACCGCGAACCGGCGTCGTGGACGGTACCCAACCGCGCCAACGCGTCGCGTACCGCGGCCGCGAGTGGCGGATCGATGTCGCCACTCAAGTAGACGAGCAATCGCGTGCATTGAGGTGCGGCGCTCACGACGCGGGCGGCGCCCGCCATGTCTTCGACGCGGCCGGCGGCGACGTCGTCTCTGTGCACCGTTGCGCCGGTGTCGAGGTCGACGACACTCCCGTGCCGTGCCTGCCACCGCACGAACAGACTCCCGTATGTCGAAGGGTCGTCGGTAATCGTGTAGCGCGCGGGTCGGTCAATGGCACCGAGTTCCGTGAGCGCGGCCGCGGCCTGCAACCGCGTGGTCGCGTTGAGCTTGCGCCTCGCGCTGTCAATGTGCGATTCGACGGTTCCCGACGCGATCCACAACCGCCGCGCGATCTGCTGAGAGGTGAGGCCCCGACCGACCAGGTCCAGCACAACGCGTTCGGTCGGAGACAGCTGGCTGCCAGATGCGCGGTGCTCGACGTTGCGGCGCACACCGAGCCGGCGCAACGCGGCTCGTGCCCGCCGCTCGAGCGGCACGGATCCAAGCGTGCGTGCATCTTCTTGAATCGACGACAACAACGCGATCGCGTCGTCGGGCGCCCCGGTGGCGTACAGCGCCCGGGCGCAGCCGAGTTGCGCCCGCAACGCGTAGCGGGGCGACACCCGCGACCACTCCTCGGCGGCTACCTCGAAGCGAACTGCGGCTTCGGCGGGCTCGGACGCGAGCAAGTGCAGCGCCTCGCACTCGGCGACGGGACCGCCCAGGTTCACGAAGGAACTGGTCGGAGCGTGGTCGGGAAGCGGGCGGCCGGCGTCGAGCGCGGCCCACGCTCCGACCGCAGCCACGAGCACGTGGGCGGGAAAGCCCACGACGGGCAGCCCGGCGGCGCCCGCGGCAACGTCGTACGCGAGGTCGGCGCGACCGGCCAGCCAGTGGGCCTCGGCCAACGACCAACGGCCGATCGCCTCACCGGTTGCGTCGCCATCGGTGAGCGCGCGCATCGTGCTCGCGGCGTCGAGCGCCGCGTCGTCGTCACCGCGGTGCGCGTGCGCGAGCACGAGCAACGCTTCGGCCTGATGCCGTGTGCGCGCCACCGCCGCGTACTGCACCAGCCGCGGGGCTTCGGCGAGCACGCTCGCATCGTCGGCGTCGAAGAGGAACGCGGCGAGCAACCGATTCTTACGAAACTGCTGCAGCCACATCGTGGAATGCGGTGCGACATCCCGCATCATCTCGTCGGCCAGGTCGCGGCAACCGGCCGGATCTCCGACGAGGAGGTGACCCATGCAAAGCGTGTCGGCCGCCATTGCGGCAGTCATCATGTCGCCGTCGACCCTGGCCGTGTCTATCGCTTGCTCGAGGTATCCCGTGAACGCGGGGTCGGCGGATGCGAGGAACGCGCTCCCGGCCGCCGAGTACGCGGCCGCCTTCGCCGCACCGATGGCTTCGGCGAGTTCCACCGCGCGCGCGGCGGACGATCGCGCGCCCTCGAGGTCCCACTCGACGCGCCCTCGCATCTTGGCGTCGAGGATGTATGCAACGACCTCGTCGGGTGTGCGCGTCCCGGCCAGCGTCGTGAGCGCGGCATCCACGTCGACGCGCGCGGCCACATTGTCTCCGCGGACGAACTCGCAGCGGGCGCGCAACAGCCGAAAGTGCGCGTCGTCGTCGTGCCCGTCGAGGCGGTCGACCAGCCTCGACGCGTCGTCGTAACGACCGGCGTCCATCAGGGCGAGGGCCGCCGACTGCACCAACGCGACGTCGTCGCTCCCTTCGGCCGCGATGGCGAGGAGCGCAGCTCGACTCGTCGGTGTGCGCGCATTGCCCGCGGCCTCGCGGGCGATCGTCGCCGCACGCGGGTCGCCCGCCAGTTGCAGGTGGGTCGCGACGCGCGCCGGGTCCGACGCCCGGGTCGCGGCCCACTCGTGCAACCCCGCGAGTTCCTCCGGCGTGACGAGTTGGACGGCGGCGTCGCCGAGGAGCGCGTGTCGCACGGTCACGCCGTCGGCGCCCCGTTCGACCAGACGCCGTTCGTCGAGCCCCGCGATTTCCGCCGCGCCGATTTCTAGCGGCGGCACGGGCATACCGGCTACCGCGAGACGCGCCAACGCGAGGCGCTCGCGTTGATTGAGCGATTGGAGCAACGACACGATGCGCACGTCGGCGGCCGGAGTTTCCGCGTCCGTGAGGCACTCCAGCAGGAGCGGGCTGCCCTTCGCATCGCGAACCCACCGTGAGACGTCCGCCGCGGCCACACCCGGACGGCGGCGACGCACGAGGTCGGCGGCCGACAGGTCGTCGAGCGGAGCGAGGTCGAGACGTTCGCCGAGCGCGGAAAGCCGAGCCACGAACTCGTGCGCTCGACCACTCGGGGGACGCGACGCGGCGACGATCGGGCGCAGCAGTGCCAACTCGTCGAGCACCGCGATCGTGTCGTCGTCGCACGCGTGCGCATCGTCGACGACGAGCACGCGACGCCCGACCATTCGGTCGACTCCTGCGGCAATCATGGCGGGCGAGCCATCAAGCCCGGTCGGGCGCAGCGCCACCGTGATGGGCAGGTACGGCTGCGTGCGGCCGAGTTCGACCCCTTGGATCACCACCGCGTCGGCCTCGGCCGCCGCGAGCGCGCTGCGCAGCAGTGCCGACTTGCCGATCCCGGGCGCTCCGACCACCACCAGGCTGCGACCACCGCGGATCGTGGCCGCCAGGGCGAGTTCTTCGCTCGCTCGACCGACGAGATCGTCGGCCGGCGGCCGGGTTCGCGGTTGCACGGCCGGACTGTACGACCCCGTGTGCGCGTTGTGGAAGGCTGCCGGACGTGCAGGTACACCTCGTCGACGGGACCTACGAAGTCTTCCGGCAGTTCCATGCGAAGCGGCCGGGCCACCGCGACCCGTCCGGCATGGAGGTCGGCGCCGCCCGTGCCGTCACCGCCTCGATGCTCACGATGCTCGAACAGGGGGCAACCCATGTGGGCGTCGCGACGGATCACGTGATCGAGTCGTTCCGCAACGACCTGTGGGACACGTACAAAACCAGCGCCGGCATGCCCCCCGACCTCCTCGCGCAGTTCCCGGTGCTCGACGACGCGTTGGCGTCCCTCGGCGTCGCGGTGTGGCCGATGGTGGAGCTCGAAGCGGACGACGCGCTCGCCACCGCGGCCCACATCGCCGCCGGTGACCCCCGGGTCGATATGGCGATCATCTGCACACCCGACAAGGACCTCGGTCAGTGCGTCGGTGAGCGCGTGGTGCAGCTCGACCGCCGCAACGACAAGCTGCTCGACGCGGCCGCAGTGGAAGCCAAGTTCGGTGTGCCACCCGACGCGATTCCGGATTGGCTCGCGCTCGTCGGCGACAGCGCCGACGGATTCCCTGGCCTTCCCGGCTTCGGCGCGAAGACAGCCGCCGCGGTACTGCAGCGCTACGGACACATCGAAGCGATCCCCGACGACGCGAATTCGTGGGACGTTGCGAGTGTCCGGAACCCGGCGCGTCTCGCCGCGACGCTCGCGGCCGGGCGGCGCGTCGCCGACTTGTTCAAAGTCTTGGCAACGCTGCGCACGGACGCCGACGTCGGTACGGTCGACGACTGGGAGTGGCGCGGCCCACGCGAGGACTTCCCCGCGTGGGCCGAACGGTTCGGCTCGCCCGGCCTCGTCGAACGCGCCGCCCGTCTCGCCCAGGTCAGAACAACGCGATAACCCCGCCAAAGGTGAACGAACCCGCCGCTGCGTTGCCGGCGAGGTCGCGGTTCGCGCTCGCGGGCACGATGGTCACCGGTCCGCCTGCGCTGGCGCGGAGCGTGTCGCCGCTTGCACTTCCGAGCGTGACCCGAATGGTCTTGTTGCCGGCGAGCCGTGACAACGTCGAGTTCGCGAACGTTGCCGATCGGCTGCCACTGCCGGCTTGGAAGTAGTCCGATGCGCCGAGGTCCATGCTGCCGGTCACGCCCGGCACTGCCAGCTGTACCGGGAGCGAACCTCCACTGCGAGCCAGCGTGACCGAGATCGTCGTGGTTGCCGGCAGCTGCACGGCTTCGCTGAAGGTGATGTCGAGCGTGTCGCCGGCCTCGGGCTTTCCCGCCGCGTGCACGACCGAGCCGGACTGGTTCGCGATGGAGACCACTACTGGGCCCGCTCGGTCGACCGGCGCCGTGGTCACGAAGGACGCGGCATTCCCGGCGAGATCGCGAACCGGTGTGGTTGCGCTCGAAAGCGCGACGGTGAAGGAACCGACGGCAGTGTCCGGCGCACCGGCGCCTTCGCTGAGCTGCAACGTCACGGCGCTGCCGGCCACCGCCACGCCGGCGAGCGTGGCGTTCGACGGACCGTTGAGGAGGGTCCAGGGGGCGATCGCAGTCGTGGAAGCGATCGGTTCGTTGAAGGTCACGACCACGGTGTCCACCTTGCCGTTCGCGTTCGTGTCGAACATCTGGAGTGACTGCAACACGGGTGCGATCGTGTCGACGGCGGCGGCGGCCGTTGCCGCGGACGCGGAGCCCGTCTGCGCGTTCCCCACCGTGTCACGAGCTTGCACCCGCACGGTGTAGGCGGCGTCCGGCGGGAGCGCGAGCGCGTAGTTCCATGTCGTTGCCGTCGCGTCCAGCGTGCCCAGCGTTGCCGCATTGAACACTTCGGTGGCTGACCCGAAGGTCGTGCCGTTCCAATACGAACCGCCGGCCGCGCGGACCGACACTGAGATCGCGTGCACGCCGGTGCCATCCGAGACACTGCCGCACATGCCTATCGGATTGCATCCGCTGGTGTACGCCGCGGCGTTGTAGTGGCCACCGTCGGCGGGGAAGGCGAGCGTGGCGCTCGGTGCGGCGTGGTCAGCGGCGATGCTCACGAGATTGCTCTCGACGCTCGCCACGTTCCACGAACGGAAGACTGCGATTACCACGTACGTGTAGGAACCGTCGGCGACATTCGAATCGTCGCAGACGGCGTCGGGCACGAGCACGCTGGGCGAGGTGCCGCATGCGGCCGCCGCCGCGCCGTTTCGGAGCCGCTGCACGTAGTAGCCCTTCACCGGCCCGTCGGGCCGCACCGAGTCGACCCAGGCGAGGTGCACGCTGCTGGTGCCCGCCGCTGACGTCGCGTGTACGTCGCGGGGTGCGGTCACGCGTGCCACCGCCGCCGCGGTCGTGCCGGCGCCGTTCCTCGAGAAATACGCCATGCCCGGGGTCGCGCTGGAGAGCACGAGCACGGTCATCGCGACGGTCACGAGTACCCACGAACTGGGGGAGCGGAGGGGCGGGCCGAAGCCCGCCCCCCGAATCGCACCGGTCATTGACACAGCCTCAGTTCGAGCTGAGGTGAAGGGTGAGTGCGGCGCCCTGGCAGGCGTTCTGGTTCGCACCGGGATTCGCCATCGTGAGCGTGCCATGCACGGTGCTCTGCGCACCGGCCGCGAGCGTTGCGTCGACGGTCACCGGGCTCATCGAGAACCACGCGCTGTCGCAACCGGCCGGCGTGTCGATGCTGTCGAGCGACACGGTGCCGACCTTCTGTGCTCCGCTACCGGGATTCAGCACGACGATCGACACGTCGGCACCCGGACCGCCCGGATAGATCGCGCTGGTCGTCGTGCCCGTGAGCGAGATAGTCGACGCGCTGCCGACGGATGCGTGGCCCGTACCGCTCCCGGCGGCGGTGAAGTACGCGTAAGCGCCGGCACCAAGGCCGACGGTGAGGACGCCAGTAGCGACGGCGGCAGCGATTTTCTTCGCGCTGAACTGCATAAAAACATGGTCCTTTGAAAGCGAGTGGTTTCCGACGGGGCGTCGGTTTCGCCACTCGCTCCTCGCAGCAATGGCGACCAAATAACGGTGCTGCGGATCTGTGCGTTCGCCCCGAGGCCGTGTTTCTCGGCCTCTGCGACGATGATGACGGGTGATTCCCGAGAACTGAAGCGGTAGTTGCGCGCTGTGACGCACCGCCCGCGCGTAGGCCGGCAGGCCCGGCACAGTCGTGCTGGTGCAAGCTTGCACCCCGATGGACACCGTGACGCTCGAACAAGCCCGCCCGGGGATCATGCAGATCACCCTCAACCGCCCCGAACGACTGAACGCGATGAACGCCGCGCTCGTCGCCGACCTCCATACGGCGTTCGACCGCGTCGCCGCCGAACGGTCGTGCCGGGCCGTCGTGCTCACCGGAGCGGGCCGTGGTTTTTGCGCCGGACTCGACCTACAAGAAGGCGCAACGCCACCCGGCGGCGAAAACCTGGGACGCGTGCAAGCCGGCATGCGCGTACAACAATCCATCGCGAGCCTGATCCCGCACATGCGTTCGGTGCCGCAGCCGATCATCAGCGCGGTCAACGGCGCTGCGTCGGGCGGTGGCCTCGCCCTCGCACTCGGCTCCGACGTGCGGGTCGCGGCGAGCAGCGCGCGCTTCAACGTCGCCTTCATCCGCGTCGGCTTGTCCGGTTGCGACATCGGCGTGAGTTGGATGTTGCCGCGCCTCATCGGCGCGTCACGCGCATTCGAACTGCTGCTCACCGGCCGCTTGATCGACGCAGCCGAGGCCGAACACATCGGCCTCGTCGTACGGGTCGTGCCCGATGGCGAGGTGGTGTCGGCCGCGCTCGACCATGCCGAACTGATCGCGGCCAACAGTCCGTGGGGTGTGCGCATGACCAAGGAGGTCATGTGGAGCCAGCTGGAGATCGGCAGCCTGCAGGCCGGGATCGACCTGGAGAACCGCACCCAGTTGTTGTCGAGCTTCACCGGCGACATGGAGGAAGCCATGGCGGCGTTCTTGGAGAAACGGCCGCCGTCGTTCAAGAATGCCTGACGCAAGCACTTCGCACGAGGAGCACGGGATGTCGTTGGCAGGTCGGGTCGCGTTGGTCACGGGGGGCGGACGAGGTATCGGTAAGGCGATCGCGTTGGCACTGGCCGAGGATGGCGCCAATGTCGCGATCAACTACCGCCGCGACGACGACGCCGCGCAACAGACTGTCAAGGAGATCGAAGCGCTCGGGCGGCGCGCGCACGCGTACCCCGCGTCGGTCGACGACTACGCGGCCTGCGAAGCGCTGGTTGCGAGCGCGCTCGCCGACTTCGGCAAGGTCGACATCTTGGTGAACAACGCCGGCATCGCGTCACGCGGCCAGAGCGTCGCCGACACTGATCCCGCCGAGGTCGAGCGGTGCTTGCGCACCCATGCGTTCGGCGCGTGGGCGTGCTCGAAACTCGTGTTGCCGTCGATGCGCGCACAAGAGCGGGGCGACATCGTGATGATCTCCAGCGCTGCGACCTTGCACATGGCGGGCTGGTCGGCGCCGTACAACATGGCGAAGGCTGCACTCGAGGCGCTCGCGCTCACGCTCGCGAAAGAGGAGCGGCGCAACGGTGTGCACGTCAACATCGTGGCGCCCGGCTTGGTCGACACCGAGATGGGGCGCCGTCTCGTGAAGGGCGCGATGGGCGTCGCGGATATTCGCACGATGGACGAGAACAGCGCGTTCGGTCACGTGTGCACGCCGGAGGAGGTCGCCGACGCAGTGCGCTTCGTCGTGTCGGAACGCGCGTCGTATGTCACCGGCCAACGTATCGGCGTCGACGGCGGCGCGTTCTGAGAGGTTTCGCAGCCGTTCCCATCCGCGCGGTGCCGCGCGAGGTGCGCGTCTTTCAGCGCCGCGGAGAGTACCGTCGTGGACCGTGTCCGAGAGCCGCGCCGATCGCCTGCAGCGACGCCTGCGGGCTCGATACGCCACGATCGCCACCGCGACATTGGCGGCGCTCGCCGTCGGCGCACTCGTGATGGCCGAAATCCAAGACGCGCATCCCGCGCGCCCGGCTCCGCAAGCGGGTGCCACGAGCACGTTGGTACCGCGCCGATAGCCTGAATCCATGCTCGCGTTGCTGGCAGTGGTGTTCATCGTGATGCCGCTCGTCGAGCTCTACGTGCTCATTCAGGTCGGTCACGCGATCGGGCTGTTGAACGCGATCGGGCTGCTACTGCTCGTGTCGCTCGTCGGCGCGTGGCTCGCTCGCCACGAAGGTTTCGTCGTGATCAGACGCGTGCGCGAGCGACTCGATCGGGGAGAAGTACCCGGCCGCGAACTCATCGACGGCCTCCTCGTGCTCGCCGGGGGGCTGCTGCTCACGGTGCCCGGCTTCGTCACCGACGCGCTCGGCATCTTGTTGCTGTTCCCGCCGATCCGCGCGTTGGTCCGAATCTGGCTCGCCCGCCGCTTCGTCGTGATGACTGCAAGCGGGCCGCGTGGTCCTCGCGGACCGAACGACCCCAACGGTTACGACGACGGGCCGGGCATCATCGACGTGTAGCGCAGCGCGGCCGGCGGTTGGGATCGGCAGAAAGGATGACGTGATGGCGCAACCCGACGAAGCGACCGGTACCGATCAAGTCGGAGTGGACGCCGGTTTGAGCAGGAACGGCGGTCTCTCCTACGTGCACATTCCTGCGGTTGATGCTCGGCGTTCCGCCGTGTTCTACGAGACCGTCTTCGGCTGGGATGTACACGGTCACGACACCGCGCGCCCGGGTTTCACCGACGGCACCGGTCACGTCGGAGGCGCGTGGATGACGAACCAGGCGGTGTCTCGCGAGCCCGGCCTGTTGCCGTACATCTACGTCGACGACATCCAGGCAACCATCGCCGCGATCGAAGCCAACGCCGGCGAGATCGTCGACGCCGTGTATCCCGAAGGCAACCTGCTCATCGCAACGTTCCGCGACCCAGCCGGAAACGTGATGGGCGTGTGGCAGGAAACCGCGACCTGAGGCGGCGCCTCAAACGGACTCAGAGCGGGCGCAGCAACTCAGGCACCACGGGGCAGTCGGGGCGGGCTTCGGCGTCGACAATTGCTTCGAGCCCACGAGGGCCGGCGACGCGGTCGAACTTCTCGAGCGAGACGATCTCGGTGGGCGCTTCGTCGTCGGGCGCGTCGAGATGTCCGACACCGTTCGCGACGGCGGCTTCGAGCGCTTCGAACAAGCGGCGGGGGAGTACCCGACCGACCCCGCCGACCAGCCAGCTTTCGCCGGCCGACCCGACGATGTCGAGCGTGGTCGCGGTCCCCGCGGGCACGACGGCGCGGCCGCCGCCGATCGCCGCGGCCGGCACCAGGAGACGCGCGACCCGCATCGTCGCGAGGTCCCATTCGTCGACGGTTCGTACGCGTCCCTCGCGACGACGTTGCCGCAACGCGCTGGCGGTGTCGGCGCCTTCCGTACGCACCGACACCGTCTCGATGTCGAGTCGTTCGGATAACGCACAATCGACGGCGTACGGCCACCCGATCACCGCGACCACATCGTCTTCGTCGAGGAGTGGCAGGTTCGCGGCGAGGCGGTCGGCGGTGCGATCTGCGTCGAGTAGCCGCACGGCTTCACGTGATGCAAGGGCCGGATCCGCGGCCGCGAGCACCCTCGCGCACAGCCACCACAGCGCGCCGTGGGAACGGTGGTGCGCGAGAAGCCGGCGGCAGGCCACCACCAAACTCGCCGGCTCCGGCGCGAACGCGCTCAACGCTTCCGCGGCCTCGATCGCGAGGGCGTGGTCTTCGAGCGAACGTCGAGTAATGGACCGCAAGCGCTCGGTTGGGTTCAGGTGGCTCATGTCATCGAACAGGCGCGGGTTCCTTTGGGAGACCGAGGACTCGTTCACCGACGATGTTGCGCATCACTTCGTCGGTGCCGCCGGCGATGCGCATACCTGGTACGCCGAGCACGAACTCCGCCCACGCGAACGTGCCCCACTCACCCGTGTCGGCCGTGATGCGCGGACCGAGGATGTCGGCGATGAGATCAGCGGTGCGCGTCATGTTCTGGGTGAGCGACAACTTCGCGATCGACATCTCCGGACCCGGCAGTTGACCGGCCTTGATCTTGGCCATCGCCCGCAGGTTGTTGTAGCGGGCGACGTTGGTACGCACGTAGAGGTCGACGATGCGCTGGCGGATGATCGGGTCATCGGCGGTGCCCACGCGGCGCGCCGTTTCCATCAACCTGCTTGCGCCAGTTGATGCCGAACCCACGCCCCCGCCGCCGATCGACGCGCGTTCGTTCATCAGCGTGGTGAGCGCGACGGTCCAACCTTCGTCGACGTCGCCGAGGCGATGTGAGTCGTGCACGCGCACGTCGGTGAGGAACACCTCGTTGAACGACGCGCCGCCGGTCATTTGCCGCAGCGGCCGTACCTCGATGCCGGGCGCGTGCATGTCGATGAGGAACATCGTCAAGCCCTTGTGCTTCGGCTTGTCCGGCGACGAGCGGGTGATGATCTCGCCGATGTCGCTGTAGTGCGCACCGGAGGTCCACACCTTCTGGCCGTTCAGTATCCACTCGTCGCCGTCGCGTACCGCCGAGGTCTGGATGCCCGCGAGGTCGGAACCGGCGACCGGTTCGGAGAACAGTTGGCAGCCGATGAGGTCCGCCCGCCACATCTTTTGCAGGTACTGCTGCTTCACGTCCTCGATCGCGTGCGCCAGGATCGTGGGTGCGACCATCCCGAGCCCGATTCCGAACGGCGCCTCGCTCGGGGTGCGATATTCGGACGCCACTTCGCCAAACGCGCGTTGGTGCGCGGCGGTGAGGCCGCCGCCGCCGAACTCGGTGGGCCCGGTGATCCAACCGAAGCCGGCGTCGAACACCGTCGCCCGCCACGCGCGACCGGCTTCGATCTCGCGCCGCTCTTCTTCGGCGGTCTTTTCGTCGAGGAGGCCGACGCGATCAGAGCCCTGCCCCCAGTCCCGTCGCTCTTCGCCCTTACGTGCTGCGTTGGCGTCGAAGAATGCCCGTACCTCGGCGCGGAAGTCGTCGACTGCGATCTCGCCCATGCGCGCGGATGGTAGCGACGCCCGATGCGTTGCCGTCCCTCAGAACTCGGTGGTCTCCCGGACGGCGGCGTACAGGTCGCCGAGCTCGACGAGCATTTCGCGGGTCGCCCCGACCTGCTCCACTTCGCCGCGCAGCGACAGGCGGCCGCCCATCAACGCGTGTTGGGCGTTCGTCTGCGCCTGGGCCAGCGCGGCCGCGGTGGTGTAGTCGGTGGAGACGACGAGATCGGCGCTTTCGGAAGCGCCGGCCATCACTCGAGCCCCGTCGGGCGAGAACACCATTTGGTACGCGACGGCGCCGCCGGGCGCGTCGGTGACCTCGGCCTGCACTACGAGCCGTTGACCAGCAGAAAGACCTCGAAGTGGCCCTCGACGGCGAGCCACGTCGTCGAGCTGCGCGATCCACTGCGTCGAGAGGAATGGCGCCACGGGTTCGGAGGCTACGGGACGGTGTCGTAGCCTCTGCCCATGACGACGACCGCGCGGACGTCACCGCGATTCCCCGGCGCGGTCGCATCCATCGCGGGCCAGGTGGAGGAGCGCCTCGCGACCCTGCTGGCCGGCGAACGCGCCCGTTGGGCGGCCGTCGACGCCGGTCTCGCCGCGCCGATCGACGTGCTCGCGGCCTTCGTGGCCGGTGGCGGCAAGCGGCTGCGCCCGGCGTTCTGCCACTGCGCGTTCGTAGGTGCAGGAGGCGACCCGAGCGATCCCCTCGTGATCGATGCTGCCGCCGCGCTCGAACTCGTACACACCTTCGCGCTCATCCACGACGACGTGATGGACGGTTCCGACACGCGGCGCGGCTCCGACGCCGTGCACCGCCAGTTCGTGAACGAGCACACGTCGGCGCGCTGGCGGGGGGAACCCCGCCGGTTCGGCGAAGGCATGGCGATCCTCATCGGCGACTTCGCGTTCGTGTATGCCGACTTGATGATGCGCGCCGCGCCCGCGGCTGCACTTGCGATCTACGACGAGCTCCGCATCGAACTCTGCGTCGGCCAATCGCTGGATCTCGTCGGCACTGCCCGCGCCGTCGCCGACCCCGAAGCCGCACGCCGCATCGCCACGTACAAGTCGGGTAAGTACACCGTCGAACGTCCCCTTCACCTCGGCGCCGCGCTCGCCGGTCGACTCGACGAATTCGCGGCCGTCCTGTCGGCAATCGGATTGCCGCTCGGCGAGGCGTTCCAGCTGCGCGACGACGTGCTCGGCGTCTTCGGCGACGAGGAAGTGACCGGCAAGCCGGTGGGCGACGACCTGCGAGAAGGCAAGCTCACGCCCCTCGTGGTGATCGCTACCGAGCGGGCAACCGGCGACCCGGAAGATGAGGCGCTCCTGCAGCGACTCGGTGCGTCTGATCTCGACCCGATGGAGATCCGGGCCCTCCAAGAACTGTTCATCCAAACCGGTGCGGTCGCCGACGTCGAGCGCACCATCGAGTCGTTGGTCGCCGAAGCGCGCGCGGCGTTGGCGCATGCGCCGCTGTTGGGCGATGCGCGCGAGGGCTTAGAGGATCTCGCGGCCTACGTCGCCTGGCGCGACCGGTAACCCGCCCGACTTCCGATCGCCTCTTGCCCTGGTCGCGCCAGTAGTCTCGCCACTGATGCCCGCGGACGACGACGCCGCCCTCGCGATCAGCGTTTCCGGGCTGGCGAAGCAGTACGGGACGGTGCGGGCGGTCGACGATCTCAGCTTCGACGTACGCGCCGGTGAGGTGTTCGGCCTGCTCGGGCCGAACGGCGCGGGTAAAACCACGACCGTCGAGATCCTCGAGGGCTACCGCCAACCGGACGCGGGCACCGTGCGAGTACTCGGCCTCGACCCGTGGCGTGAGGGCCCGCGTCTGCGCCCCCAGATGGGCGTGATGCTCCAGGAGGGCGGCCTGTACCCCGGGCTACGGCCGCTCGAGCTGCTCCGGCTCTTCGCGGCGTACTACGACGACCCCGACGATCCCGAGCGCCTCATCGACGTGGTCGGCCTTCGCGACGCGACACGTACGGTGATCCGGCGGCTGTCGGGCGGTCAGAAGCAGCGGCTGTCGCTGGCGGCGGCGCTCATTGGCCGGCCGCGCGTCGTGTTCCTCGACGAACCAACGGCGGGCATGGACCCGCACGCGCGTGCATCCACGTGGGAGCTGGTGCGCACGTTGCGCGGCGCGGGCACCACGATCCTGCTCACCACCCACGCAATGGACGAAGCCGAACATCTCTGCGACCGCGTCGCGATCATCACCGGCGGCCACCTCGCCGCGCTCGGGTCGCCGGCCGACCTCACCCGCCATGCCGCGTCCGACGAGGTGTGGTTCGCAGCCGCGGCGGGCATCGACTGCGTCGCGCTCGCCGCCGCGCTGTCGCTCGCACCACTGCTCGTGGTGGAGGAGCGGCCGGGGGAGTACCTCGTGCGCGCGGCGGGAACGCCGGCGCTCGTCGCCGACCTCGCGTGCTTCCTGCGCGACCAGAACGTGATGCTGGCTGCGCTTCAGGCCGGCCGCCGCTCGCTGGAAGAAGTGTTCCTGCAGATCACCGCCGAAGCCGACCGCGCATGAGGCTGCGCGCGCTGACCGCCCAGGCGAAGGTAGAGCTGCTGATGACGTTGCGCCGCGGCGAAAACGTCGTGGTGACGTTGGTGATCCCGCTCGGGGTGCTGCTGTTCTTCGGCAAGGTCGACAAGCTCACCAACCTGAAGGACCCCGTCGCGTTCCTCGTGCCGGGCACGCTCGCGCTCGCGGTGATGGCGGCGGCGATGGTGAGCCTCGGCATCGCGACCGGCTACGAGCGTCGTTACGGCGTGCTGAAGCGGTTGGGCACGACGCCGTTGTCGCGCGGCGGCCTGCTCGCCGCCAAGACGGCGACGGTGCTGGTGCTGGAAGTGCTGCAAGCCGCGCTCATCATCGCGGTCGGCGCGGCCCTCGGATGGTCCGTACCGGTCGGCGTGGTGCCGGCCATCGGGCTCCTACTGCTGGGCACGGTGGCGTTCGCCGGCGTCGGCCTGTTGATGGCGGGCACGTTGCGGGCCGAAGCGACGCTCGGTCTCGCCAACGGTCTGTTCCTCGTGCTGCTGTTCCTCGGCGGCATGGCCTACCCGCTCGACCGGCTACCCGGCGCGATGCAAGCCGTCGCCAAAGCGCTGCCGGCCGGCGCGCTCTCGGAGTCGTTGCGCAGCGTCCTCGACACCGGTCGCCACTTCGCGACCGGCGAGTTCCTCGTGCTCGCCGCGTGGGCCGTCGTCGCCTCGATGGCCGCCGCCCGCTACTTCCGCTGGGAGGAGTAGCCCGCCCCACTCCTTTTGATCTCAGAAACCGACCGCTTTCGGTGTCCTTCTGCGATCAAAACGAGTCGGGTCACGCGGCGAGGAAGCGGTCGATGGCGCGCTGGAGGTCCTTCGCGGTGCCGCTCCCGGCGACGTGGTCCTTCACGATGCCGTTCGCATCGACGAAGTAGGTCTGCGGGATGCCGTTCAGTACGCCAAACGCACTGGCCACTCGGATGCCGTCGTCGGGCGTGATGGGAAACGTGATCCGGTGCGCCCGCACGAAGTCGCGCGAGTCGTTCACCGGGTCCTGGTACGTGACCCCCACGATCGGGAGTTTGCCACCGCGCGCTTGATACACGCGCTGGAGTAACGGCATCTCTTCGCGGCATGGGATGCACCACGAACCCCAGAACGTGACGAGGTACGGCCGGCCGCGGTACACGGCCGTGTCGATCCGATGGCCGTCGAGGGTGGGCAAACGAAACGTCGGGACCTTCTGACCGATCCGTAACGCGTTCTTGTCGACCAGGCCCGGCGCGGTCTGCACCACGGCACCTGTGTCGGTGTTGCGGTGCGAACTGCTGCGGGACGCGACGACGACGAGGACGACGGCTATCGCGGTGCAGACCGCGAGCAGAGCCCAGGCGCGTGGGTCGCGCAGGAGCGGGGAACGCTCAGCGGAAGACGAGGGTGTCGACCGCAACTGCGACGAAGACCAGCATCAGGTACACGTTCGACAGCCCGAAGAAGCGGATCGCCCGCTTCGGGTCGGCGTCGCGTACGAGGCGGAACGCGCCGAAGATGAACGCCGCGCCGGCGACCGACGCAACCGCGACGTAGATCCACCCGACGGTGGTGACGAGGCCCAACATGAGCGTGATCGCAACCGTGAGCACCGCGTATTGCGCAATGGCCCGAGTGGTGGCGGGAACGCCCTTCACGACCGGCAGCATCGGGATGCCGGCCGCCGCGTAGTCGTCGCGGTATTTCAACGCCAACGCCCAGAAGTGGGCTGGGGTCCAGGCGAACACCACCAGGAACAGCACCCACGCGGGCGCCGAGACGCGGCCGGTGACCGCTGCCCAACCGACGAGCGCGGGCACCGCGCCTGCGGCCCCGCCGATCACGATGTTTTGCACGCTGCGCGGCTTCAGCCAGATCGTGTACACGAAGACGTAGAAGAGCGTCGCGGTGAGGGTGAGAACCGCCGACAACACGTTGGCGAGCGAGGCCAGCAACGCGAACGCGACGACGTTCAACGCGATGCCGAACACGAGCGCAGCCGTCGGTTCCATATCGCCCGCGGGTAGTGGCCGGTGATGGGTGCGCTTCATCAGGACGTCGCGGTCGCGTTCGATCCAGCAGTTGATGGCGTTCGCGCCGCCGGCCGCGAGCGCGCCACCGATGAGCACTGCGAACACGAGATGCCACGCCGGGAAACCGCGGGCCGCGAGGACCATCGGCGGTAACGCGGTGACCAGCAACAACTCGACGACACGGGGTTTGCACAAGCGCACGTAGGTCCCCACGGTCGCCGAGAGACGACGGGCGGGTGTTTCGAGCGCGGTTGGGTGCAGCATCAGTGCGAGCAACGTCCCGAAGTGGAACAGCCGGAGCGTACTCCGGCCGTGCGCGCGCCCCGTGGCGCGCGCACCGTCACTTCACGACCAATTGACCGTTCATGCCCTGGGAACGATGCCCGGGGATGTCGCAGTAGAAGCTGTAGGTGCCGGCCGTGAGGTCGACGGTGCCGGTTGCCTTCTGGTGCGGCGACGTCGACAACTTGATGTGCGGCTTGTCGATCACGAAGGTGTGCAGCTGCGAGCCCTGGTTGTCGAGCGTGATCGTGAGCTTTCCGGGCGGCGCGTCGATCTCCTTCGTGTTGAAGTAGATGTCGTGCGCAACGATCGTGACCTTGCCGTTCGACGCGGTAATCGGCGCGGTGGTGTTCTTGGTGCCACCGCTGCCCCCGCCGCAGGCCGTAAGGAGCAACCCCAGCGCGAGGAACACGCAGGCCACCCCGCTGGACCGGGTCATCGACCCACTGCTCGACTGCCGGACGCGACGCATGACAGACCTTCCGCTCGGCGACTCGCGGAGGCTATCCAGGCGTTCTCGGCCCAGCCGAATCGCATGACAGTGCACCGATAACCTGAACCGGCATGCCTCAACCCGACATCGCGGACGACACCAAGGCGTCGATCCGGATGACTGCCGATCGCCTCCTCGTTGCCCCTTCCGTGGAAGCCGGCGAGCGCAAGAGCCGGTCGGGGATCCTCATACCCGCGACGGCCAACGTCGACCGCCGCCTCGTGTGGGCGGATGTCGTCGCAGCCGGGCCCACGGTTCGCACGATCGAAGCCGGCGACCAGGTGCTGTTCTCGCCCGACACCGGGTTCGAAGTGGAGATCCACGGGGACGAATATCTGATCCTGCGCGAGCGAGACGTCCACGCGATCGCCTCCACTCGCGGTGAGGGCAACACCGGCCTCTATCTGTGAACCGGCGGTGATCGATCCGGCTCGCGCGTTGCGGCTCGACGGTCGCGTCGCGCTCATCACCGGCGGCACCCGTGGCATCGGTCGGGCGATCGCCGAGGCCTACGCGGCTGCGGGCGCGGGGGTCATGGTCGTTGCCCGGAAGCCCGACGAACTGGCCGAGACGCACGCCGCCCTGTCGCAACTCGGCCCGGCCGCGATCTTCCAAGGTTCCATCGGCGACCCGACCGTCGCCGAAGAATCGGTGACGCAATGCATCGAAGAGCTCGGTCGGCTCGACATCGTGGTGAACAACGCGGCTATCAACCCGGCGTTCGGGCCGCTCATGGAAGCCGACCTCGGCGCGGTCAGCAAGGTGTTCGACTCGAACATCACGGGCCCGCTGCGCTTCGTGCGCGCCGCGTGGCAGCACGCGCTGGCCGACCATGGCGGCGTGGTGCTGAACGTCGTGTCGGTCGGTGGGTTGCGGCCCGGTCCGTTCATCGGCGCGTACAACGTGTCGAAGGCTGCGCTGATCCACCTCACCCGCCAACTCGCCCAAGAGCTCGCGCCCTCGGTGCGGGTGAACGCGGTTGCACCCGCACTCGTGAAAACCGACATGGCGCGTGCGTTGTGGGAACCCAACGAGGAAGGCATGGCGCGGGCGCATCCGCTCGGGCGTCTCGGCCTACCCGACGATATTGCGAGCGCGGCGCTGTTCCTCGTGTCCGACGCGTCGTCGTGGATGACCGGCGAAACCGTCGTGGTCGACGGCGGCGCATCCGTGGCGGGCCGGATCTAGCCGGGGCGAGCAGGGGCTAGTAGCCACCGGCTAACTCGATGCCCGCCCGGTGACGTTGCGCGAGTTCCGCGTACGCGGATGGGTTGAGTTGCACCCACATCGCGGCCGGCGAACCTTCGACCGGACGTTTCACCACCGCCGGCGCTCCCGCGGCGAGCATGCCCGGAGGGATCTGGGCTTGCGCGGCAACCACCGAACCCGCGGCGACGAGCGCGCCCGCGCCGATGGTCGCGCCGTCGAGCACGACACTGCCGTTCGCGATGAGGCACTCCTCGCCGAGTAACGCGCCGTGCACGACGCAGTTGTGCGCGACGGTCGCCCCCGGGCCGATGTCGGTGGTGAGCCCAGGTGGCCCGTGCACGACCGCGTTGTCTTGCACGTTCGCGCCCGCCCGGATGATCACTGGCGCGTAGTCGGCTCGGATCACCGCGCCGTACCAAACCGACGCGCCCTCCTCGACGATCACGTCGCCGACGAGGGTGGCGGTGGGCGCGATGAACGCCGTGGCGTGCACGCGAGGGGTCAGACCTTCAAACGAAAAGAGCGGCATGGTGTGGTGTTAGCACGCGCCGCCGTGCGTCAGCGGGGACTGCGCGCCCGGGTGGGGGAGAACTTCACCGGGTGTTCGGAGGGATGGCGGATCGGCGCGGTCGGACTCGCGACCCGGGAGTCGAGGTATTTGGAGAGTTCTTCGTAGACACCGTCGCCGAGCATCAACCGCAGCTCGGCCTCCATCGACTTGTAGACCGGCTCCGAGGCGGTGAAGGCCTCCGGCGCTTCCGTGCACCACCACGCGAATTCCTCGCCGCCTTCACCCCAGCCGTCGCGACCGAACTCCGACAGGACCGACGTGATGCTGCCATCGTCTTCTTCCCGGTCCCAAGAACGCAACGGAAGTTGCCAGCACACGGTGGGCTTCGTCTCGCTGAAGTGACGACCCGTGCGCAGCGCGTGCTGATGCAACGCACAGCCGGGCCCGGTCTCGAAGCCGGGGCGATTCAAGAAGACGCACGCACCGTCGACGAGGCGGGTTTTCCACTCGCCCTTGCCGAGCTCTTTCCACACACCGCGCTGCATGCCGCGCTTCTTGTACTGCCACTCGTCGGCGGTGAGCTTCTTGGCCAGCACTTCGATGCGGTTCTTGTCCTTCTTGTCGGATGCATGCGCGCCGTACGAACAGCAGCCATGGATCAGTTCGGGTGCGGGTTCGGTGAGCACACCTTGGCATCCCTGACCAAAGATGCATTGCCACGACGACGTGAGGAACGTGACGTCGATTTCCCAGCGGATGCGTTCCTTGCCGGGGACCGGAATCGTGACCCATTCGCGCGTAGGGCTAACCATGCCCGGAAGGCTATCGAGTGCGCGTCGGTAGGCTGCGGAAATCGACGCTCGAAACGCGCTTTTCACAGATCTGCAGCGCGAACTCGGTGATGCGCGTGTCAGTGCCGAGCCGCTCGAACTCTCGTTGTATTCGCGAGACGCGGGTGTCTCGGAAGGACACGCGGCGGCGGTGTGCTTTCCCGATTCGGCCGAGACGATCGCGGCGGCGGTGCGGGTGGCGCGCCGCCATGGGAGACCGTTCGTCGCGCGAGGTAGCGGCACCGGCCTCGCGGGGGGCGCGGTGCCGGTCGACGACCCGGTCGTGATCGTCACGACGCGCTGCAACCGGGTCCTCGACGTCGACCCGGTACAACGCGTCGCGTGGGTGGAGCCGGGCGTGTTGAACCTCGACCTGAGTCGAACCATCCGCCACCTCGGCCTGCACTACGCGCCTGACCCGTCGTCGCAGGCGGCGTGTTCCATCGGCGGCAACGTCGCGACGAACGCCGGCGGCCCGCATTGCCTCGCGTACGGCGTCACCGCAATGCACGTGCTCGCGGTGGAGGTCGTGCTGCCCGACGGTTCGGTCACCACCCTCGGCGGCCTCGAACCCGACGCCCCGGGCTACGACCTGCGGGGCTGCTTCGTCGGCTCCGAGGGCACGATGGGCATCGCGACCCGCATCGCCGTCCGGCTGACGCCGAACCCACCGGAGGTCGCAACCCTGCTGCTCGACTTCACGTCGGTGGATGACGCGGCGGCCACGGTGAGCGGCACCATCGCGTCGGGTGCCCTGCCCGCGGCGCTCGAGATGATGGACGCCAAGATCACCCGAGCAGTCGAGGACTTCGTCGGCGCCGGGTACCCCCGCGACGCCGAAGCGGTGCTGCTCGTGGAAGTCGACGGCCTCGCCGATGGTGTAGCCGAGCAAGTGGCCGCGGTGTCGGAGATCGGGAAGGCGAACGGCGCGCGTCACGTGCGCGTTGCCGCCGACGACGCCGAACGGGCGCTGCTGTGGAAGGGCCGCAAGTCGGCGTTCGGTGCGATCGCGCGCATCGCCCCCGACTACTACCTGCACGACGCAGTGGTGCCGCGCTCGAAACTGCTCGACGTGCTGCGTCGCGTCTATGCGATCGCTGACGAGCACGCGCTTACGATGATGAACGTCTTCCACGCGGGCGACGGCAACTTGCATCCACTCATCGCGTACGACCGCCGTCAACCGGGCGTGTGGGAACACGTGTACGAAGCGGGTACCGAGATCCTGCGCACGTGCATCGACGCCGGTGGCGTGCTTTCCGGCGAGCACGGGGTCGGACTCGAAAAGCGCGACCTGATGCCGCTGCTGTTCTCACCCGACGATCTCGACGCGCAAGCGCGCTTGCGCGACGCGTTCGACCCCGACGGTGCCGCCAACCCCGAGAAGGTGTTGCCCCGCGGCAGCCGCTGCGGCGAACTGACGGCGGAGCGTGCGTCGATAGGGGACAAATCGTGCCCCCTATCGACGCACGCTCTGTGGTGGTGCCGGTCGGTGGGCGAACACATTGGGAAGTTGGCGGTCGGCCGCCCTCGCTCGGCGACGGGGTCGTGGAAGTGCGCGCGCCCGCGGGCGTGATCGCGTACGAACCGGCGGACCTCACGGTGACGGTCGGCGCGGGAACATCGGTACTCGACCTCGACTCGCTGCTCGCCGAGCACGGCCAGATGTGCCCGCTCGACCCTCGCGATTCCAACGCCACCGTCGGCGGTCTGATTGCAGTCGGGCTGTCGGGTGTGCGGCGACTGCGGCACGGTCCGGTGCGCGACACGGTGCTGGAAGTTCGGTTCGTCACCGCCGACGGCCGCGTCGTGAAGGGTGGCGGCCCGACGGTGAAGAACGTGACCGGCTACGACCTGCCGCGCCTCCTCGTCGGCTCGTTCGGCACGCTCGGGGTGCTGGTCCAGATGACGTTGCGCTGTCGCCCGCGACCCGTCGCTTGGCAATGGGCGTCGACGACACGGCCGGTGGATGCGGTGGCAGCCTCGCTGTTCCGGCCGTCGTCGGTGCTGTGGGACGGTGAGAACACGTTCGTGCTGCTGGAAGGATTCGACCGCGACATCGGTGTGGAGGCGCGCGCGGCGCAACTCGGGCCGCCGTGCGAGGCGCCGGCGTTGCCGAACGGCACGCACCGCGGCCGCATTTCCGTCGCACCGGCCGCGCTGGGTTCGTTGCGCGACGCGCTCAACGACATCACCGGCGCGCGGTGGCTGGCCGAATGGGGTGTGGGAACGGTTCATGTGGCAGGCGACGATCCTCGCGTCCTGGTCGACGCACGCGCCGCCGCCGCGCGCCACGGCGGATGGTTGCTGCGCGAAGCCGGCGGCGACGAGGCGTTCGACGGCTTCGGTGTTGCCTTGCCCAACGGGGAACTGCACCGCCGGATCAAGGAAGCGTTCGACCCCAACGGAACCTGCAACCCCGGCCGGCTTCCCGGCCCCCACCCGTTTTGATCGCAGAAATGTACGGTTTCCGGGGCCCTTCTGAGATCAAAACCAGTGCGGGCGGCGGGGAGACATGAGCACACGTAGCGAGGGACCGCTGGGGCTTGACGACGACGCGCTGGCCGCGTGCGTCGCATGTGGTCTTTGCCTGCCGCACTGCCCGACGTACCGCGTCACCGGTTTGGAGTTCGCGTCCCCACGGGGACGCATCGCCGCGATGCGCGAGGTCGAAGCCGGCAGCATGCCGATCGACGATTCGTTCGAGCGCGCAATGACCGAGTGTGTGCAGTGCCGCGCCTGTGAGGCCGCGTGTCCGTCGTCGGTGCCGTTCGGTCACATGATGGAAGACACGCGCGCCGCGCTGACCGAACAAGAGCACGGCACGTCGGCTTCACGTCCGCGACGCGCGCTCGAGTGGGTGGGGTACCGGCTCGTGCTGCCGCACCACATTGTGCTCCTGGGCGCGACCTGGCTCCTGCTCGCCGCGCAGAAACTCCACCTCGTTCCGAAACGTTTGGCGCTGCCCGCGCTGTCGCCGCGGTCGCTCGCACGCCGCCTCGACGTCGAGCGAGGTGGGCAACCGCACGCTTGGCTGTTCACCGGATGCGTGATGGACGCGTGGCTGCGCGACACCCACCGTTCGACCGCGCGGGTCATGCGAGCCACCGGTGCAACGATCGCTCGACCGGGCGCCGGCGGCGACTGTTGCGGTGCACTCCACGTACACGCCGGCCGCCGCGAAGAAGCCCGGACGCTCGCGCGCCGGATCATCGCCTCGATGCCGGGCGACGCGCCGGTCGTGGTCAACAGCGCGGGGTGCGGCGCGGCGATGAAGGAGTACGGCGTGCTGCTCGACACCCCCGACGCCCGCGCGTTCTCGGCTCGCGTGCGCGACTTTTCCGAATGGGTTGTCGAGCGCGGCGTGCCGGCGACGAGCCGCAGCGCCACTCCGATAGTGGTGCAAGACCCGTGCCATCTGCGTCACGTGCAACGCTCTCACCTCGCCGTGCGCACCGCGCTCGGCGAGTCGTTTGCACTCGTGGAACTGGACGACGACGGCCTCTGCTGTGGCGCGGGCGGTGCGTACGCCGCGACCCAGCCGGAACTCGCGACTGCCATCCGGGACCGCAAGGTGGACGCAATCCGGAACGCGGTGGGACAGCCCGACCCGGTGGTCGCGTCAGCGAACCCCGGCTGCATGCTCCACCTGCGCGCGGCCGGGCTCGACGTGCGCCATCCGGCCGACCTGCTCGCGGAGGTGCTGGATGGGTGACTACGACGATCTGGTTGAGCGCCTGAGCGCGATCGAAGAGGAACTGCGCGACCGCGCCTACGAGCGGCTGCGCGATGCAGCAACGTCGTCCGACGAAGACAACCAGGCCAACGCCAAGGCCGACGAGAAGGTGCTGTTACAGGCGCGCCGCGCGATCGCTCGTGCGATACAAGCACTCGGCGGCGGCAACGACCTCGGCAACGAGCCGTAGCGCGAGTCGCCGTCCAAACCGGGTCGCGCTCAGTCGGCGCTCAGTCGGCG
>JAODBJ010000341.1 GCA_025463905.1 Actinomycetes bacterium | reverse complement strand
AGTCGACTCCAACGTCGTCGGCCAGCGGTGGAGCAACACGATCACCGACAACGGCACGACCGTCTTCAGCGGCGCGCGCAAGACGACCGCGCCGAGCGGTTCGTTCACCATCGAGACTCGCCCCGCCAACCGACCCGGCACCGACAAGATCGTCGCCCGCTCCACTTTTGCCGGCACCGGCGAAGTCTGCTCCGTCTCGGCGTCGGTCTGACGTCTTCCCAATCGCCCCCACCACGCCGTCCCGGGCCCGCCCCTAGCGGGTCCGGGCGGTGTCAGATGACGCGGTCGTATCAGATGACACGGTCGTAGCCCTCCGCCTTGGTGCCGGGCGGGTTGATCTGTGTCGAGCCCGGCCGGTGCTCGAACAGCACTTCACCTTCGAGCCCATCGGGATCGGTGAAGAACACGCTGAGCTCGCGTCCGAAGTCGGTGACGAAGCCGTCGGTCGCGCCCTTCGCTATGAGTCGCTCGCGGATGATGTCGAACGCCTCGTGCGACGCGGCTTCGAGACCGAAGTGATCGATGCGACCACGGCCGAACATCGGCACCTGTTTGTCGGCCTCGGTGTTGTCCTTCACCTCGAAGACGTTGAGCGCGTTGTACGGACCGATCTCGATGAGCGACAGACGCAGGAAATCGTTCTTCTCCGCCTCAACCACAGTCGCGTCGAACACCTCGTAGTAGAACGCGTGCAGGCGTTCGGTGTCGTGCGTGAGCACAGCCACGTGGTTGAACCCCCGCAAAAGTGTCATTCGCTCCTCCTGCCAACGAGGTCGGCGCGGTATTCGGGATGCGCGGTCAGATAATCGCCGGCCCGCCGCATGCTCGCTTCGTTCTGCTTATTGATGAAGCCGTAGATCGGGCCTTCGAACCACTTGAACGGCGCTTTCGAGATGTTGTAGCGCTCGTCGAAGTGCAGGCGCGTGCGGTGGTCGTCGATGGGTTCGAGCCGTACGTGACCGATCTGGTCGTCGCCGGGCGTACGCGAAATCATGGTGTACGTGTACCCACGTTCGGGTTCGACATCCGTGACCAACTCGAGTGCCGAACCTTGCCGTCCGAGCGGCATCTTGTAGATCACACGTCGAAGCCGGCCGTTGTGGTGCTCGTCGCCCGGCCAGAGCACGTCGACTCGTAGCACCATCGGCGCATAGTCGGTCCAGCGGTCGTAGTCCTGGAACAAGGCCCAGATCCTCGCGGCCGAATGAGGCATCTCCATCGTGTACTGGTGCTCACGCATGACCGCATCATGGCGCAGCCGGGCGCGTTTGCGACAGCCGCGACCCGGTTGGCGAAACCCATGGTTCGGAGCACGACAGGTCAGTAGCGTCGCGACTGCGTAACGGCACAGGGGGCGCGCGTGCAGAAATTCTGGGGCTGGCTGGGTCTCAATCTCGGCAAGCACTGGGTCGCGGTGATCGTCAGCGGCACCGTGCTCACCCTTGTGCTCGGATTCGGCATCACCCGGCTCAAGTTCGCGACCGGCCAAGACAGTTACCTGAACAAAAGTGACCAGGTCTACAAAGACAGCGTCGCCTATCAGAAGCTGTTCGGCGGCCAGGCCATGGTCACGCTCGTAACGATGGACAAGGGCCACACGGTCAAGGAACTGTTCACGCCTGCGGCAATCGCGCAGTGGAAACAGGCCGAGCGCAAGCTGCGCAAGCCGGGGACGACGGTGAGCGTCGTCACTCCTCTCACCGCGCTCGAGTTCAACGACGCGCTCGTTCGCAGCCCGTCGGGCGATCCGACGAAGAGTGTCGCCGGGCGCGTCCTGCTCGACGCAACCGCACGCGACAAGTCGACCGCGGGTGCGAAGGCGCGCGGCGCCGACGCGCTGACCACGTTGACCCGCCTGAATGCGGTACCGCCCGCACAACGGGTCTTGACGAATCCGAAGTTCATCGACTTCCTCTTACACGACAACCAGGGCAAGATCCGGAAACCGCTGCAAGCCAACTTCCCCGACGAGAGGCACGCGCAGATCGTCACGCGTCTGCCCGGCAACGCGTCGATCGAAGTCGAAGGCAAAGCCGCCGACTACACGACCACAGTCGCGAACGCCATGAAGCTCGACCACACGAGCATCATCACTACGGGCGCACCAGAACTGCTGAAGAACGTCAACGACTATCTCACCGGCGGGATGTTGACGCTGGGTGCGATCGCGGTCGCGATCATGGTCGTGATCCTCTTGCTGTTGTTCAGCGTTCGGTGGCGGCTGCTGCCGTTGCTGATCGTGTTGATGGGCGTGGTGTGGGCGTTCGGTATCGCGGGCTACGCCGGGTTGTCGTTGACGATCGTGACGATCGCCGGACTGCCCGTGATGCTCGGCATCGGAATCGACTACGCGATCCAAATGCACGCGCGGGTCGAAGAGGAAGTCATCGTCGACCGTGCCGAACATCCCATTCAGGAGACCGCGCGCAATCTCGGCCCCGCATTGTTGATCGTGACGTTCGATGCGATCTTCGCGTTCGCGGCTCTGCGGTTCGCGAAAGTGCCGATGCTGCGCCAGTTCGGTTTGCTGCTCGCCGTCGGTGTCGCCGCAATCTGCATTTGCAGCATCGTCGGGACACTGGCGGTGCTCGGCATCCGTGAGTTCAAGATGCCAACGAAACGCCGCGACTATCGCGCCGGTCCGCTGGGGCGCCTGGTGGTGTGGCTCGGCGCGATGCCGCAGAGTGTCGCAGCCCCGCTCGCGGCGATCTCCGTGATCGTGTTCGCGGCCGGCGTGCTCGTCGAGGGCAAGCTCGTGCTGCAGACCGACCCGATTCAGTGGGTGAACCAGAAGTCACAGGTGATCAAGGACCTGCGGGTCCTCGAGCGGGAAACCGGTTCGTCGAGCGAGCTCGGCGTGTACGTGCAGTCACAAAATGCGTTCAACGATCGGACGGTTCGCTTCCTCGATGGGTTCACGCGCTCCCAGCTACGCAACTACCCCGCGACGTTGCTCACGGGTACGAGCATCGTCGAGATCGTGAGCGACTTGGCCGACGTTCCGGGCGCTCCGCATGTGGTGCCGAGTGGCGCGGACGTGAAGGCCGCCTGGAACGTCGCGCCGCGCGACATCCAGCTGTCGACCGCGAATCCGGCGTCGAACGCGATGAACCTGATCTTCCGCACCGGGCCATCGGGCCTCGCCGAACGGGCCGTGGTAGTGCGCGAGATCCGATCGACCGTGCAACCACCACTCGGCGTGCGCGCGACACCGTCCGGCTTGGCGGTCGTGGGCGTCGGTCTGCTCGACAACCTCGAATCCAACCGCATCCTCTTGACGTACCTCGCGATCCTGTTCGTCTTCCTGTTCCTCGTGGTGCGCCTGCGTTCCGTCGTGCGCGCTCTCCTTTCGTTGGTGCCCGTGCTGATCGCGGTCGGGGCCGCGTCGCTGATCGCGTACGCGTTCAACCTCAAGCTGTCGCCGATGACGGCGGTCGGTGGCCCGTTGGTGGTCGCGGCCTGCACCGAGTTCACCTCGTTGATCCTGTTGCGCTTCGTCGAAGAGCGTCGGCGCGGGTTGAGCCCCCGCGAAGCGGTCGATGTCACCGCGTCGAGAACCGGCCGCGCGTTCGTCGTGAGCGCCCTCACCGCGATCGCTGGTGTCGCAACGATCGCGACCAGCTCACTTCCGCTGCTGCGCGACTTCGGCATCGTCGTCGGCATGAACGTCGCAGTGGCGCTCCTGAGCGCGCTGGTATTCCTGCCTCCCATGCTCGTGTGGGCCGACGGCAAGAACTGGGTCAGTCGGGGATTGGTCCCGGACAACATCCTGCGCCGCGTCGTCCCGCACCCGTCCGGGGTGCCGGCACCCGCCGCCGGCGATTAACGGCGTTTCCCGAATCGGTACGACAGGCCGCGTGCGATCCGCACCGATCCCCCGCCGCGACTGTTGAGCGTGAGACAACCTGAGCGTGAGCTGAGCGACGCGCCTCCCTTGGACACGTTCATCCAGTTGTTGCGCCCGAGCTTCACCCGACGCCGATAGTTGAACGCCATCGCCATACCTTTCCTTGGTCGATCGAACTGCCCGAGGCGAGCCCCCACGTGGGCGACCCCACCCGCCCACACTCTCCTCGGGCATTGATCGCATCATGCAAAGAGGGTGCGACGATTACGTCGATGTAATTCTCGCAT
>JAODBJ010000326.1 GCA_025463905.1 Actinomycetes bacterium | reverse complement strand
TGCAACGGCCGCGCCGGCGAGCGACGGCGTGCAACTGGCGGCGCTCGGCGCCGTCGTCTTCGGCCTGCTCCTTCTTCTGCGACGCGTGCCGTGGTGGCCGGGCGACGCCGTGGTCTGGCCGCTCGTGGTCGCGGCCGTCGGGCTCGCACTCGTGTGGAGTCGACCCGGCGCGGCCTCGCCCTCGCAGCCGGTTGGTTTCGACTGCCTCCCACCGGCTGTCGCTGATGCGCTCACCGTGCTCGTCGGCACTCGTCGCGGCGCGATCGCACGCATCGTGGGTGGCGCGCTGCTCGTGCTCGGCGGCCTCGTCGCGTTCGCGACGTCGGTCGGGTCGGTGGCCGCCCTGCGCGCCGTGTTGGTCGGGGCGATCATCGTGATCGCGGGTGTGACGCTCGCGTTCGGGCCGGGCATCGCACGTTTCGTCAGCGCGTTCGGAGACGAACGCCGTGAACGCATTCGCGCCGCGGAGCGGGCCGACATGGCCGCACATCTACACGACTCCGTGCTCCAGACGCTCGCGCTGGTGCAACGCAAGGCCGACGATCCGCGCGAGGTCCGCCGGCTCGCGCGCCGCCAGGAGCGCGAACTACGCAGCTGGTTGCTCGACGGTGATCGCGCGGTACCGGAAGCCGCGACGCTCGGCGCGACCCTCGAAGCGATCGCGGCCGCGGTGGAAGACGTGTACGGCGTGCGGGTCGACGTGGTGCGCGTTCGCGACTGCCCGTCGAACGCGATGCTCGAGCCGCTCGTGCTCGCCGCGCGCGAAGCGATGGTGAATGCGGCGCGCCACTCCGGCGAGCCGGTGGTATCGGTGTACGTCGAGGTCGAACCGCAGCGCGCCACCGTCTTCGTTCGCGATCGCGGTGTCGGATTCGAACTCGCGTCCATCCCTCCCGACCGGCGCGGCGTTGCCGAATCGATCATCGGCCGGCTCGCCCGTCATGGCGGCCGGGCGACGGTTCACTCGAGCCTCGGGGAAGGCACCGAAGTCGAGTTGGCGATCGCGCGGGAGCCGGCGGCATGACGCGCGTGTTCCTCGTCGATGACCACCAGCTGTTCCTGTCGGGCGTGCGCGCGGAACTGCAGGGCGACGTGGAAGTGGTCGGGACGGCGTCTGATGTCGACGCGGCGATTGAGATGATCAACGAGCGCGTCCCCGACGTCGTGCTCGTCGACGTGCATATGCCGGCCGGCGGTGGCGCGCGCGTCATCCGCGAGGTTTTGTCGTCGCATCCCGAGGTGCGGTTCCTGGCGTTGTCGGTGAGCGACAGTCCCGACGATGTGATCGCGACGATCCGAGCCGGCGCGCGCGGCTACGTGACGAAGACGATCACACCTCCTGATCTCGCTGACGCGATCGCGCGCGTCGCGGCCGGCGACGCCGTCTTCTCACCGCGGCTCGCCGGGTTCGTGCTCGACGCGTTTTCAACCACACCCGCGCCGTCACCCGATCCCGAACTCGATCTCCTTACTCCCCGCGAACGCGAGGTGATGCAGCACCTCGCGCGCGGTTATACGTACAAAGAGATCGCCCGACGGCTCGACATCTCGATCAAGACCGTCGAGACCCACACGTCGGCCGTGTTGCGCAAACTCCAACTGTCGAGCCGCAACGAGTTGGCGCGGTGGGCCGCCGACCGCCGTCTGTTCTAAAGGTGTTCTGACCCTGTTCTGGGTCAAATCGAAGTCGCGGATTCGTACACTGCGCCGATGCCGGCCACCGCACATTCTCTACACGCGCGCGCATTGCACGCCGCGCTGCCGGCGGCGGTGACTGCGCTCGCGGCCGCGGCGGTGGTGCGCCGCGCCGGTCCGGAGTCGCACCCGATCCCGATCCTGCTCACCGGCCTCACTCCGTGGGCGTTCGCACCCGCGTACCCGCTCGCGTTGATGGCGCTCCGACGCCGCCGGTGGTGGACGTTCGCGCTGGCCGCCGGCGTCGCCGGCGCGCACGCCGCGTGGATGGCGCCCGAGTTGCGTCGCACTGTGCCCGCGCCCGAATCCCCGTCGCCGGGTCTTTCGATCCGGGTCGCGCTGGCGAACCTGTGGGTGTCGAACCCGAAGCGCGCGGCCCTCGGCCCGGCGCTCGCCGGCGTACACGCCGACGTACTGGTGCTGCAGGAGCTGAAGCCGCCGTTCGTCGAGGAGCTGCGGCGGGCGGGCCTGTTCGACGCGTACCCGTATCAATATTTGTGCCCGCGGTTCGATCCGCAAGGGATCGGTGTGCTCTCGAAGATGCCACTCGAGGCACCGGCCGCAGTGCCGCTCGAAACCGCGACCGCGATCGGCGCGACCATCCGGGTCGGTGCCGTGCCGGTGGAGTTTTGGGCGCTGCATGTGCACGCGCCGGCGTCGAACCACGGCCGGTTGAAGTGGATCGAGGAGTTCCGCGCGCTTCGCGAGAAGGTGCCCGCCACCTGCGGGCCGTCGATCGTGGTCGGTGATTTCAACGCCACCATGCAGCACCCGTTGATGTCCGACTTCGCGCGCCGCGAGCGCTTCGTCGAAGCGCACGTCGCCGCGGGGCGCCCGTTGGCCTCGACGTGGCCGGCGAACCGTCGGTGGCTGCCTCCGGTGATGCGTCTCGACCACGTGTTCGTGCGTGATTTCGAGGTGTGCACAGCACAGGAGTTTGCGATCCCTGGCAGCGACCACCGTGGCGTCGTCGCCGACCTCGTTCTGAGGCCACGCTCATAGCCTCGTTTTGAGGCCACGCGCATAGCCTCGTTCATCGGCTGCGCCGTCTGGGTGATATGCCCGGAATTTCCGTCCGGTTCCTTGGAGGTCGCCGCGTTACAATGTCTCGGTTCGCATCCGTGCGCTTCGGTTCGTCCGGGGCGGGAACGTGGGCCGTGGCCCACGTTTTTTCTTGCCAGTGTTTAGGCAAGTGCGTGGGCGAGTGTTTAGGCCAGTGTTTGTACTGCTTTTTCGAGCGATTGGAGGTGAGGTTGAACCGGGACACGCAGATCGCAGCCATCCACGATCTCGTCACACCCGTGCTCGCCTCCCTCGGGCTCGAACTGTTCGACCTGCAGCTCACCGGCTCGGGCCGCGGCCGGACGCTTCGGATCTCCGTGGAACGCGAAGGCGGCGTCGATCTCGACGCGATCGCCGGCGCGTCGCAGGCGATCACGCCGCTGCTCGACAACGACAAATCATTGGACGGGTCGTACCTGCTCGAGGTCACGAGCCCCGGCATCGAACGGCCGTTGCGCCGCCCGGAGCATTTCCGGCGCGCCATCGGAGAGATCGTTTCCATCAAGTACCGCACCGACACCACGGCTGACCGCCTGCGCGGCACGCTTACCGAGGTCGACGACGACGGATGTGTTGTCGACGTCGACGGCGAGCTGCGCCACTTCGCGTTCGCCGACATCGCGGATGCCCGCACGGTGTTCGAGTGGGGCCCGGCGCCTCGTCCCGGCAAAGCCGGCAAAGGACGTCGCACCGATCGTACGAAGGAGAAGTCCCGGTCATGAGGAACACGGAGATGATGGAAGCGCTCTCGGCCCTTGCCGCCGAGAAGGGCATCTCCGAGGAGATCATGCTCGAGGCTTTGGCGAACGCGCTCGTCACGGCGTACAAGCGCATGCCGAACGCGGCCGAGGAAGCGCTGGTCGAGATCGACGTCGAGACCGGCGACATCCACGTCATCGCACAGGAACTCGACGAAGACGGCCACGTCATTCGCGAGTGGGACGACACCCCCGACGACTTCGGTCGCATCGCCGCGCAGACCGCCAAGCAGGTGATCCTGCAGCGAATCCGCGAAGCCGAACGCGAGATGAAGTACGAGGAGTACGCGGGTCGCGAAGGCGACATCGTCACCGGGATCATCCAGCAGACGGACGCGCGCTACACGTTGCTCGACCTCGGACGCGTCGAAGCGCTCTTGCCCCAGGCCGAGCAGGTGCCCGGCGACCACTACAACCACGGTGCCCGCATGAAGGCGTACATCGTGGAGGTGCGCAAGACCGCCAAAGGCCCCCAAATCGTGGTGTCGCGAACCCACCCCGGCCTGGTGCGGCGGCTGTTCGAACTGGAAGTGCCCGAGTTGGTCGACGGTGTCGTGGAACTGCGCGCCGTCGCTCGTGAGCCCGGCCACCGTACGAAGATCGCGGTCGCGTCGAACGACCAGAACGTCGACCCGGTCGGCGCGTGCGTCGGTGCGCGCGGTATGCGGGTGCGCCAAGTGGTGAACGAACTGCGCGGCGAGAAAGTCGACATCGTGCCGTTCAACGGCGAACCGTCGGAGTTCGTGATGAAGGCGCTCGCACCCGCGCGGGTGCGCGAAGTCCGCATCCACGAAGACACGGGCATCGCCGAGGTGATCGTCCCCGACTTCCAGCTGTCGCTCGCGATCGGCAAAGAGGGCCAGAACGCGCGCCTGGCGGCGCGGCTCACGGGCTGGCGTGTCGACATCAAGAGCGAAACCCAGTTGGCGGAAGAGGAAGCAGGCGGCGGCGCCGGCGAGGACTACGCCGAGGGTGAATGGGTCACGAACGAAACCGGCGAATGGGTGTTCCAGCCCGCGGGCGGCGGCGACACCATCTCCGCGGCCGAGGCGGGCTACGCGACCCTCGACCTCGGTGGCAACGCCGAAGCCGCCGATGACCAGCCGACGTCGGAAGGCGTCAGCGACGCGATCGCAGTCGACGGCTCGGAGTCGGTTCCACCGGCAGCCGAGGAAGCCGCGATCCACGTCGAAGACGATGTCACCGATATCGCCGCCGACGAGGTCGCGAGCGACGCCGATCTGGAAGCGGAGGAGGCTGACGTGCGCACGGAAGCCGACGAGTTGATCGTAGAAACCGCGAGTGAGGGGGACGGCGCGTCAGAGGGGTAGCCGTGCGAGCGCAGCTGCTGCGGACCTGTGTCGGATGCCGGAAACGCCGGCCGGCGGAGGAAATGCACCGCATGGCGGCGGCGTTGGACGGCACACTGCAGGTTGGGCGCAGCGCCCCCGGTCGGGGTGCATGGCTGTGCTCATCGGCCTGCTTCGACCTCGCGACGAGGCGGAAGGTCTTCGACCGCGCGTTACGGCGCCCGGTATCGAACCCCGAACTCGAGGCGCTCCGCGCGACACTGTTCGACAGTACTTAGGTACGGCAAGTGAGAACGGGAACTGCCACTTGGCAACGAAGAAGATCCGGGTTTACGAGCTGGCACGAGAGCTGGGCGTAGACAACCACGTCATCATGGAGCTCTCAAACGAGCTCAAGATCGGCGTCAAAAGTCACTCGTCCAGCATCGACGACCCTTCGGCGGACCGCGTGCGGCGTCTCGCGGACTCGAAGGGGCTGCGGCGCGTCGAGCCCGAGCCTGAACCGGAACCGGTCGTAGCGCCGGTTGCCGAACCGCCCGCGCCGGCGCCACAACCGGCGTCGGTTGCTCCCGCCGCGCCCGAACGCGAGGCGGGAACCGCGCCCGCGGCACCCCCCGCGCCCACACCTCCGCCCGCACCGCCGCGCCGAGTGGTTCGCTCCACGCCTGGCGTCGGCGTCCCTCCGGCGCGTCCCGCAGAACCGGCCGAGCAACGGCCGGCCGCCGCGGTACCTGCGCCGCCGCCGCCCACGCCGCTCGAACGACCGGCAGCCGCATCCGCGCCGAGTGCACCTGCCACCGCGCCGGAGAGCGCACCGGCAGCGGCCGCCGCCCCGACGGTCACGAGCCCTCGGAGCGCGCCGAGCGGTCCTCAACCCAATATTGAACGCCCGACGGCGGCCCGCAACGCCCCGCCGGCACAACCCGGCTCGCAGCCCGGAGGGCGTCCGCCCACGAGCGCGACTGGCAAAGCGATTCCGCCGCCGCCTGGCGCGCGTGTTCCTCCGCCGCCCCCGCGCGCCCCTGGTGGCCCGCGTCCCAGTGGCGGTCCCGGCGGTCCTCGCGGTGGCGGCCCCCGCACTGGCGGCGGCTTCGGTGGCCCCCGCGGTGGTGGGGGTGGCGGTACCGGTTTTGGCGGTCCGCGTCCTGGTGGCGGCGGCGGTGGCGGCGGGTTCACGCCCGCGGCCGGTCGCGGCGGTCCCGGTGGCGGACCGGGCGGCGGTCCTGGCGGTCGCGGTGGTCCCGGTGGTGGGCCCGGCGGACGTGGTGGACCCGGTGGCGGCCCCGGTGGTCGTGGCCGCCCGCAACGGAGACGCAAGAAGCGGCGTCGCGACTACGAAGACACCGGCCCGGCCTCGCAACGGCTGACGCCGGCAGACGCGCCCGTCCCCGAAGGGGAAATCGTTGTGCCCCGCGGCGCGACGATCCAGGAGTACGCGCCCAAACTGAACCGCACACCGGCCGACCTCGTGCGCCTGCTGTTCGAAGCCGGCGAGATGGTCACGGCCACAGCGTCGTTGGCCGACGAGATGATCGAGCTGATCGCGGAAGCGCTCGGCGCGGAGATCCTCATCGTCGAGCCGGGCAGCGAGCAGGAGCTCGAGCTCCTCGCGATGCTCGGTGTCGACGACGAAGAGGAAGACGAAGCGCTTCTCGAGGTGCGCGCGCCGGTCGTCACGATCATGGGTCACGTCGACCACGGCAAGACCACACTGCTCGACACGATTCGGCACTCGAACGTGGTTGCGGGCGAAGCGGGTGGCATCACCCAGCACATCGGTGCCTACCAGGCCGCGCGTGGCGATCGCACGATCACGTTCATCGACACGCCGGGCCACGAAGCCTTCACCGCGATGCGTTCCCGTGGCGCGCAAGTCACCGACATCGCGGTGCTGGTGATCGCGGCCGACGACGGTGTGATGCCGCAAACGGTGGAGGCGATCAGCCACGCTCGCGCGGCCGAAGTGCCGATCATCGTGGCGGTCACCAAGGTCGACCGCGAAGACGCAGACACCACTCGTGTGCGTCAACAGCTCACCGAGCACGAACTCGTGCCCGAAGAGTGGGGTGGCGACACGATCGTGGTCGACACGGCCGCACCCGCAGGCATCGGTGTCGACGATCTGCTCGACAGCATCTTGCTCGTAGCCGACGCACAACTCGCCGAAGACCTGCGCGCCAACCCCAAGCGACCCGCGATTGCGTCGGTGCTGGAATCGCACCTCGACGCGGGGCGGGGCCCGGTGGTGAGCGTGCTCGTCGACGAAGGCACCATTCGGGTCGGCGACACGATCGTTGCCGGTCCGGCGTGGGGCCACGTGCGTGCCTTGTTCGACTACACCGGCAAGCAGGTGACCGAAGCCGGTCCGTCGATGCCGGTGGAAGTGCTCGGTCTCGACGACGTGCCGCTCGCCGGCGACGAGCTACGGGTCGCGCCGAGCGACAAGGTCGCCCGCACGGTGGCCGAAGCGCGTGCACAACGCCGGAAGCTCGCGCAGCAGCGGCACCTCACGACCCTTGGTGGTGGGGCCCGGCTCGAAGACATCTTTGCGATGGTGCAACGCGGCGAAGTCGCCACGCTGAACCTCATCGTCAAAGCCGACGTGCAAGGTTCGCTCGAAGCGCTCACCGACGCGTTGCGCAAACTCGACGCCGAGCACGAAGAAGTGCGCCTGTCGTTCGTGATGCGCGGGGTCGGTGGGATCTCCGAGAGCGACATCAACCTGGCAACGGTGTCGAACGCGACCGTCATCGGTTTCAACGTTCGCCCCGACCGCAAGGCCCGGGAGCTCGCGCAGCAGGAAAGAGTCGAGCTTCGTCTCTACGAAGTGATCTACAACGTGCTCGAAGACGTCAACGCGGCGCTCGTCGGCTTGCTCAAGCCGGAGTACGAAGAAGTGGTCACGGGCGAGGCCGAGGTGCGCGAAGTCTTCAGCGTGCCGCGAGTCGGGCGGGTCGCCGGCTGCTACGTGCAGAACGGTGTCATCACGCGTGGTTCGCGGGTTCGTTTCCTCCGAGATGGCACGGTCATCTGGAAGGGTTCGATCGCATCGCTGCGGCGCTTCAAGGAAGACGCCCGCGAGGTGCGAGAAGGCTTCGAGTGCGGTGTCGGGCTCGAGAACTACCAAGACCTCAAACCCGGCGACGTCATCGAAACGTACGAAGAGCGCGAGATCGCCCGCGTGTAACCCACTGCGTGCGTCGCTACGCAACAAATAGTGTTGTCTAGCGACGCATGCGGGTGGTGCGCAGTACGTCATCGGTTGCGGCGAGCGCGTTGCGCAGATGCTCGCGGAGTTCGCGGTCGCACTCGCGCTGCCGTTCGCATTCGAGCATGTCGCGCGCTCGTTCGAGCCGCGCGCGCACGAGCCCGGCGTCGAACGGTGAGGGTTCGGGGCGCGCGTCGCGCACTGCCCGAGGCGGGGTGCGCAGTTCCGACACGATGCCGACGAACGACAGAACCCGCAGCATCGCGAACACCGGATCGATCTCCCACCAGTAGAAGCCCTGGCGAGCCGAGGCTTGGTAGTAGTGGTGGTTGTTGTGCCAGCCCTCGCCACCGGTGAGGACCGCGATCAAGAGTGAATTCCGGCTCGTGTCGGGTGTGAGGTAGCGCCGCCGGCCGAACACGTGGGCGAGCGAGTTCACGAGGAAGGTCGCGTGCCAGAGCAGCACCGTCGACCCGAAGAACCCGACGACGACGCCACTCCACCCGGCGATCAGGTACGACACGACCCCGAGCGCCCACGGCCCGATCCAATCGTGCTTGTTGAGGAAGCGCAGCTCGGGGTACTTCGCGAAATCCCGGATGCGGTCGAGGTCGGTGGCGCCCGACC
This sequence comes from Actinomycetes bacterium, assembly GCA_025463905.1. Classification (GTDB taxonomy): domain Bacteria; phylum Actinomycetota; class Acidimicrobiia; order IMCC26256; family PALSA-610; genus JAODBJ01. The sequence continues at coordinate 2,171 of JAODBJ010000326.1, read as the reverse complement.
GGTCGCAGAGGATCCAGCCGACATGGCTCCACCAAAAACCTCGGATCGGCGAGTGGACGTCGTCGCGGGTGTCGGCATGCTGGTGGTGTGTCCGGTGGTTCGCGGCCCACCACAGCGGGCCCTTCTGCGCCGCCATCGTGCCGCCGAACGCCATCACGAACTGCGCCGCCCGACCGAGTCGGTAGCTGCGGTGAGCGAAGTACCGGTGGTAGCCGGCGGTGATGAAGAACAGCCGCACCCAGTACAAGACCGCCAGCAGCACGAAGTCGCGTACGTGGAAGCCGGTCACGAACCCGAGCAACGGGATCAGGTGGCAGAGGAAGAAGGGGATCGAGGAGCGGAGGTTCAGGCGCTCGTCGTCGGGGCGCGGGGGCCGCGTACCGCGGCGGGCGCGGTCAGCGGGCGTCGGCGGAGGCAGCATTTCCGTCGTCAGAAATTCTGAGCCTACTTACGGGTAGGTAGGTCTGTCTGACCGTCCGTGTGACAATTTGCGCGCGAATATGAGGGATGCACGCGGCCGCGGTGTGCTTCGATCTTCATGTACCGCAAAGCCGGTCGCTGAAAGCGAAACGGTCCGCGATCCGGCCAATCTTGGACACCCTTCGCAATAAGTACCGGGTGTCGGTCGCGGAAGTGGACCACCAGGACCAGTGGCAGCGCGCGGCGATTGCCGTCGCGCTGGTTTCGGGCGATCCTGGTCAATTACGCAATCTGCTCGAATCGGTGGAACGCTTCGTGGCAAATGCCCCAGACGTCGAAGTAATCGACGTGGAAACCGCTTGGTTGGAGACGGACTGATGCCCTCGCCGCGCCGCTATCCCCGCACTGCTCGGCTGAACGAGGTGATGCTCGAAGTGCTGGCCGACGCGCTGGAACGCCTTTCCGACCCGCGGCTCGGGTTCGTGACGTTCACCGGCGTCGACGTGAACCGCGACCTTTCGCGGGCGATTGTTTACTATTCGACCCTCGGCGGGACGAGTGTCGCGTCCAGTAAGACGAATCCTGAGGCGACGGCGGCCGCCCTCGAATCTGCGGGCTCTCATCTCCGCGGCGTGCTCGGCCGCGAGGTGCGTGTGAAAAACGTCCCCAAGCTCGTGTTCACCCAAGACCCGGCGATCGCGTCGGGCGAACGCATCGAAACGATCCTCCGCGAGATCCGCGAACGCGACGGCGACGAAGATTCGGGGGAGGACCGATGATGGAGCCCGACACCCAGGTCGCTCTCGACCAGGCGGCCGCCGCGATCCTCGGCGCCGGCAGTGTCGCCCTCGCCTGCCACATCAATCCCGACGGCGACGCCCTCGGGTCGATGCTCGCGCTCTACCACGTGCTGCGGGCGAACGGAGTGGATGCGATCGCGTCGTTCTCCGAGCCGTTCGTCGTCGCGCCGCACTACCGCGACCTGCCGGGCCTGGACCTCCTTACTCCGCCCGATCGGTTCCCGCACGAGCCGAGCGTGATGGTCACCTTCGACTCGGGCGCGATGGCACGCCTTGGCGACCTCGAACCGTTCGCGAAAGCCGCCGGTGAGCTCATCGTGATCGACCATCACGTGTCGAACCAGCGCTACGGCACGATCAACGTGATCGATCCGCAGGCCGCGGCGAGCGGGGTCGTCGTGCGGCAGCTGATCGAAGCGCTCGGTTTCCCGCTCAATCGTGACGCGGCCGTGTGCTTGTACGCGGCGGTTATCTGCGACACCGGCCGCTTCCAGTACGAGAGCACCACCCCAGCCGTGTTCGCGCTGGCGGGCGAGCTCACCGGCTTCGACGTGCCGGTGGCCAGCCTGTCACGGACGTTGTTCGAAGAGCACCGGTTCGAGTACTTGCAGCTCCTGGCCGACGTTTTGTCGCACGCGGTGTTGGTGCGCGAGAAGCAGTTCGTGTGGACGTGCGTGACGCAGGCCGACCTCGATCGTCACGGTGTGACGTTCGAAGAGGTCGAGGGATTGATCGACGTCATCCGGCGCACGCGCGAGGCCGAGGTCGCGTGCGTGTTGAAGCAAGCGGGCGACCACACGTGGCGCGTGAGCCTGCGGTCACTCGGCGATGTCGACGTGTGCCGGATCGCGGAGCGAGAAGGCGGTGGTGGTCACCGGTTCGCGGCGGGATTCACCTCCGACGACACCGCCGAGGACGTCATCGCCCGCATCCTCGCCGCCCTCTAGTGCG
>JAODBJ010000324.1 GCA_025463905.1 Actinomycetes bacterium | reverse complement strand
GCGCCGGTCGCGCAGTACTGGCCCGAGTTCGCGCAAGCCGGCAAGGAACGCATTCCCGTGAGTTATCTCCTCTCGCACCAAGCCGGGTTGGCGTGGGTCGACGGTGAGATGACGCTCGAGGAGGCGTTGTCGTGGGAACCCGTTGTCGACGCGCTCGCGCGCCAACGTCCTCACTGGGAGCCGGGTACCAAACACGGTTACCACGCGACGACATACGGGTGGCTCGTCGGTGAAGTCATCCGTCGCGTGTCGGGTCGAAGTGCCGGCACCTACTTCCGGGAAGAGGTCGCCGAACCGCTCGACCTCGATTTCTGGATCGGGTTGCCCGAGGAACACGAAGCACGCGTCGCGCGGCTCGTCGGCTCCCTCACCGGCGGCGACGATCTCGACCCCGAAGTCCAAGCGCTGATGGACAGCATCATGGGTCCCGACACGGTGCTGGGCAAAGCGCTCAGCGCGCCGTGCGGAGTCTTTCGCGCCCCCGATGTCTGGAACTCGCGCGCGGTGCACGCAGCCGAAGTACCCGCCGCCGCTGGGATCAGCGACGCGCGTTCCATCGCCCGCATGTATGCGGCGTGTGTCGGCGAGGTCGACGGCATCCGTCTCCTCACCGCAGAACAGGTCGCGAAAGCGACGATCCAGCAGACCGAAGGCCCGAACTACGTGATCCTCGATATGGACCTGCAGTTCGGTCTCGGCTTCATCGTGCCGTCGAGCCTGGTGGCGGTGGGTGGGCCGCACTCGTTCGGCCATTTCGGGGCGGGCGGCTCTATGGGTTGGGCCGATCCGGATGCGGGGATGGCGTTCGGCTACGTCATGAACAAGATGGACATGGGTCTCGCCGGCGATGCCCGGAGCTTCGACCTCGTCGGCGCCTGCTACGCCGCCATCTGAGGTCTCGCCGCGGCGCGAAACGCATCCTCGGGACCGGGGCGGCCGGTCAAGTAACCCTGAATCTCGTCACAGCCGAGCGAGCGCACGAGCGTGAGCTGCTCGACCGTCTCGATGCCTTCGGCGACGACGTTCATTCCGAGCGCGTGGGCGGCCCCGACGACCAACTCGAGCACGCGCGCGTCGGCTGGTTGCTCCGCGGCGAGCACGAGCGAACGGTCGATCTTGATCGTGTCGGCCGGAAGTCGCCGCAAGTGCGCGAGCGACGTGTACCCGGTTCCGAAGTCGTCGATCGCGATCTTCACGCCGAGGGCACGCAACCGGTCGAGGTGTTGTGCCGCCAACACGAAGTTCTCGACGATGACGGTCTCGGTGATCTCGATCACGAGGTGAGTGGGATCGGCACCGGCGTCATGGAGCGCGTCGAGCACGTCGTCGACGACGGTGAGGCTGAGCAGGTGGCGGCCCGACAAGTTCACGGCCATGTGAAGAGACGTTAGGTCCGGGTCGTTGTGCCAGCGCGCCAGCTGCGTGCACGCGGCGCGCAGTACCCACCGACCGATGTCGATGATGAGGTCGCTGGCCTCAGCCACTTCGATGAAGTCGTTCGGATACACAAGCTCCCCGTCGGGATGATGCCACCGCAACAACACTTCTGCGCCGACCACCTCGAGCGCACCGTTGACAACCGGCTGGTAATGCAGCACGAGCTCGTCTTGGACGACCGCAACGCGCAGCTGTTGTTCCACCGCTGCGCGGCGCACGATCTCCGAGAACATCGCGCTGTCGAATGCTGCGACCCGGCCGCCACCGTCGCGTTTGGCGCGTCCGGATGCCAGCCCGGCATCACGAAGGAGCGTCTCGGGCTCCACGCCACCATCGAGCCCGAACGCGACGCCGATACTCGCGCCGACCCGGCTGACGGCCGCACCGATCGCGACGGGCTCCGCGACAATCGCCACTAAGCGTTCGGCGAGTTCAACGACCTCACTGGGATCAACGACGCCTTCGACGCATACCGCGAACTCGTCACCGTCGATACGCGCCACCACGTCCCCGTCGCGCACGAAGCGGCGAATTCGTTCGGCAATCGCGCACAGCATCAGGTCACCGGCCGCGTGGCCGTGCGTGTCGTTCACGAGCTTGAAACCGTCGAGGTTGGCCACCAGAACACCCACGCCGCTTCCAGACCGGAGCCCCCTCGCGGTGGCCTGACGTATCGCGTTGAGCACGCTGGCCCGATTCGGGAAGCCGGTGAGCGGATCGTGCGTCGCATCGAATGCGAGTTGCTCCGAGAGCCGTTCGTGCTCCGACATCGAGTGGGAGAGGCGCGCCACGGAGTCGTGCAGCAGGCTGCCCAGCCGGCCGGCCACCGGTTTCTCGAGGATGGGGTCGGTCAGCTCGCCGGTCGCGAGCGCGGCGAACTGTGATTCGACCAGGCGAAGGTTGTCGACCGCCTCGGTCAGTGTGGTGGACACTTCCACGAGCTCGCGTGGTCCGCGACGCGTCGGCGCCGGGCCCGAGAGATCACCCGCACTGACGCGTCCGGCGTTCGCGGCAAGCGCGCGTAAAGGCCGCGAGATCGAGCTCGCCACGATCGCAGCCAGTGCGAGCGCGGCGAGGATGAGTCCGACGACCGTGGTGGTGGCAGCGCGAAGGTGCTGGTTGGCGTCGCGATGCAGTTGTCGCGCCAGGGTGCGGGCGTCGTCCGCGGCCTGGGCGGCGGTGGCGTCGTAGAGGTCCATCCGGGCCATGCCGTCCCGGAAGAGCGGCACGATCGCAAGGATCGACAACGCCGGGAGTTGCGACGGAGCGAACGCCGCGAACCGCAACGACTCGCGTTGGCTGCGGACCGAACGGGGGTCAACGATGGCCTTGTGCCACAACCGCCGTACTTCGCCCGTTGCCACGTAGTCGACGCCTTGCTCTGCCGACAACAGGTTTCCGAGCCCTTGACGGAGTTCGGCGAGCGAGTTCTGCCGGTCGGCGGGCGAAGCAGGTGCGAAGAGCTGACCAATCGCGTCGAGCTGCATGCCCACCGCCGTCGTTGCGTCACCCGCACGACGCAGCGCGCTCAGATCGCGGCGAAGGTTGTAGGACGACGCGGGTCCGAACGATGCTTGGTCGGCACGCTGGAGCGCCTCGGTGCCGGCGAACGTCATGGTCGCTTGGAGGCTCGACATTCCTGCCAGCAACGACGTCGGGTCGTTTGGATGCGCGTCGAACGCGGCGCGCACAGTTCGTACGTGCCGGAAGTCCGCGACTAACTCACCGGGTTCCTCGAAGCGCGCGATCAGCGCGTCGACCTGATGTCGAGCCCGTCGCTCGCGTGAGGTCAGGTCGATCTTGAACAGTTCGCTGACCTGTGCTGTGGTGAGGCCGAAGCGCCGACCCGTCGCCAAGGAACCCGATGCGAACGTCTCGTCGGCGAGACGCATGCGGATCTCGAGCAGCGAGGACGCGCGCACGATGCGCCGATCGACCTCGCGCGCGTCGGCCGCCACTCGCGCTCGGCTGCTCGCCTCGCGTCCGCCGAAGACGGCGACTCCGATGATCGGGAGGAGCACGAGCGCGCCGAGTCGGGTACGCACGCGCGTCGAACGACGATGGCGGGGACGCAACCTCACAAGGTTGTATCGGCTCGCGACAGAACGAACTGTCTATTCGGCCACTCCGGCGAGTGTTGTAGAACCCCTTCAGCGGATCGCCGTTTCTCGAACTTTCAGCGGAGGAACGCCGCCACCGGGAGTAGCGTTACCGCATGACCCTTGACGCAACCCCACGCTGGCGGGGCATCAACCACTTGGCCCTCGTCAGCCACAACATGGACGACACCGTTCGGTTCTATGCGGGCGTTCTGGGGGCGCGGTTGGTCGCCACGGTGGGAACGCCGTCGTTCCGGCACTACTTCTTCGAGATCGGCGCCGGCAACACGCTCGCGTTCTTCGAGTACCAGAACGTCGAGATCGACGAATACGCGAAACCCGCCGGAATCCCGGTGCGCCAAGCCGCCCAGTTCGACCATCTGTCGCTCGCGCTCGCAGATGAAGACGCGCTGCTGGCCATGCGCGATCGCCTGAAGTCCGCCGACTGCGAAGTGACCGACGTCGTGGACCACGGATTCATCAGGTCGATCTACTTCACGGACCCGTCGGGAATCGCGCTCGAAGCGTCGTACTGGACTGTGGATGCCACCGGCCACGCGGAGTTGTCGTTCGACGACCGCCGCCTCTTCGGCGACCCCGAACCCGTTCCGGCCGTGCGCGAGCTACGCGACGATGGCGTGCTCTCGCGCACACCCACGACCCGCCTCGTCGACGGCTACACCACCCGTCCCGACGACTGGGTCGTTCGGGCCGACTGAGCGGAAATAGCGTCCTCAGATTCCGTTCTCGACGAGGGAACGGGCGAGGTGCGCGATGAGATCTTCGATGCAGAGATCGGCCGCAATGCGCACGGTTGCGCCCGCGGCGCGGGCTTCGATGTCTTCACCGTCGATACCGACTTCGACGGCGACCACGGCGGGGTCGACGCCTTCGGTATCGATGGAGAGCACGACGAAGCTCACGGCGCGGGCGCTCAACAACGCCAAGCGAAGTTCGCGCTCGGCGTAGGCGACTTCACCCGGCACGGCGGCGCCCCGCACGAACACCGTCGGCACTTCATGGCGTTCCATACCCATGCGTCGCCTCCCCTGCCTGCCGTGCCCGACGCACGCTCACGGCACGGTCCTCGCGAGCATGCGCTCTCGTCCAGTCGGGCGGAAGTGGCCTTCGGCCATAAACGGTGAAGTGGCCTTCGGCCATAAATGGTGTGGTGGCCTTCGGTCATACTTCGGGCGTGAGTTACAACCTGTCGGAGTTGTTCGAACGGGTGGCCGACGCCGTCCCCGACCGGGAGGCCGTTGTCACCCCGTCGAGGCGCCTGCGGTTCGCCGAACTCGACGATCGCGCGACGCGGGCCGCACACGTACTGGCCGACCTGGGCATCGCTGCCGGCGACCACGTCGGGCTGCAGTTGTTGAACGGGACCGAGTATCTCGAACTGATGCTCGGCGCGTACAAGCTCCGCGCCGTACCGGTGAACGTGAACTATCGGTACGTCGAGCGCGAACTTGCGCATCTCTACGCGGACGCCGACATTCGGGCACTCGTGTATCACCAGCAGTTCGCGCCTCGCATCGAAGCAGTGCGCCGCGATACGCCGACCCTCGAACACTTCGTCGTGGTCCGCGACGGTTCTGACGAGCCGCCGATACGCGGTTCGATCGCGTACGAAGCTGCGCTCGCCAAGGCGCCGGCCACGCGCGACTTTGCCGGCCGCACGGCCGATGACCTTTACATCGCGTACACCGGTGGCACTACCGGCCTTCCGAAGGGGGTGGTGTGGCGGCACGAAGACATCTTCTTCGCGGCGATGGGCGCTGGCGACCCCTCGTTGTCGGAGGGACCGATCGGCGACCCCGATGAGATCGTCGAGCGGGTGCTCCCGGTGGGCGCTCGGATGTTGATCGCGCCGCCCTTGATGCATGTGAGCGCGCAATGGGGCGCGTTTTCGATCATGTACGGCGGTGGCACCGTCGTGCTCTTGTCGCCCGCCGCGTTCGACGCCGAAGAAGTGCTCGACCTCGCCGCGCAGGAACGCGCGAACGCGGTCACACTCATCGGGGACGCGATGGCGCGTCCGGTGTTGGAACGGCTACGCGCCGAACCGCAGCGATGGGACCTGTCGTCGCTGTTCGTGTTCGCAACCGGCGGCACCGGGATGGCGACGTCGACCCGGGCCGATATCGCGGCGTTGCTGCCCAACGTGATCCTCATCGACGGGTACGGCTCGACGGAGACCGGAGTTGCGGGCTCCCGCGCGCGCGGGTCGGATGCGACCATCGAGGACGGCGCGCGCTTCACGGTCGATGAACGGACCGCAGTGCTCGACGACGACATGCTGCCCGTGGCACCGGGCTCCGGCGTGATCGGCCGGCTCGCGCGACGAGGCCACCTTCCGCTCGGCTACTACAAGGACGCCGAGAAGACCGCGTCGACAATCGTCGAAGCGAACGGCGTGCGGTGGGCGTTGGCCGGCGACATGGCGCGCGTCGAAACCGACGGCACGATCGTGCTGCTCGGCCGCGGTTCGGTGAGCATCAATACCGGCGGTGAGAAGGTGTACCCCGATGAGGTCGAGTCGGTGCTGAAGGACCATCCCGACGTACAAGACGCACTGGTGGTCGGCGTCCCACACGAGCATTGGGGCGAACAAGTGGTGGCGGTGGTGTCGGCGCGGCCCGGACATCAGCCGCAGCTTGCGGCGCTTCAGGCCCATTGCCGCGGGTCGCTCGCCGGGTACAAGGTGCCACGGGCGCTGTGCGTCGTGGACGAAGTGCTGCGCGGGCCGAACGGGAAGCCCGACTATCGCTGGGCGCGTGACCGCGCGTCCGCGGTTAGTCCGTAGCCGGTGCGATGAAAACTGCCTCAGGGAGGTCGAGGTCGGCGATGCGTCGCAACTGCAAACGTTCGCGCCGCGGCATGCGCGGATCGGTGATGGCCGCGTAGAGGTTGCCGTCGACGTTGGGTACCAGAGCGTCGAGGTGCTCGTCGTGCAGTTCGCGCAGCACTGCGGCATGCAACCGGTTCGATTCGGCCCGCTGAACCGCTGTACGCGGGTCGTGGTAGGCGACCTGGCGCGCACCCGGCTTGAGGCGCCAGGCGACGATGTCGGCGCCGATTGCGAGATGCACCTGCGCCGCCGCGTGCTGCGGGTCGACAACCCGGTGCGCGCGTACCGCCACTTCGTATGCCTTCGACGCGCCGATGTCGAAGCCGGCCCGTTCCAGTTCGTTCACGAACGCGAAGCCGCGAGCGCCGATGGCGACCGGGTCCGACCATGTCACGAGGTACGTGCCGGCCACGTGGTTGCGGGCACGCACCGCATTGTCGGCATGGAGCGCCGCGATCGTCGGGTGCATCACACCGCCGAGCGCACCGCCGAGATTCGCGAGCGGCATCTGCGAATACGCCGCGTCCCAGGAGAACCAACCGGCGAACAGGATCAGCGACGCGACGATCGCGCCAGTACCGAACGCGAGACCACGCCGCGCGAACGCATCGGGCGCGCGCTCCCCCACCAACACGCCGATGGTCCAGCCGATCGCCACGATCAGCAGGGCTGTGATCGCAAACGACCAGAGCATCAGGTAGAAGAACACGTCACCGAAGATGCGGCTCAGCGCGACCAACTCGAGCACGAGCGCGACGGCCAGCACAAGGTGGAGACGCTGCAACGATCGTGCCGTCGTTCGTAGCGACAGCACCGCGCACACCGCCCACGCGATTAGGAGGAGCGTCCCTGGGATGAGAGCGCCGGTGACGCCATGCTGGCCGACGACCAGCCCCCACGGGTCGAGGTGCGAGAGCAACAATTCGAGGCCCTGCCGCCCGCCGATCGACGCCTGCGGCGGGCTGCGGAAGTAGTCCCACAGTTGCGAGAGGTTGCCGTTGCTCGAGGTGATCTGCTCGACCACGGGCGGCACCCATGCGAGCACGCCAAGCCCAACGGCGAGTGCTGCGGACCGAGCGACCCGGCGGCGTACGTCGGGCTCGGCGCGGTGCGAGCGGGCGTAGATCACGGTCCACACCATCGAGAGCGCGGCGAGACCACCGACCGGAGCGATGTACGACACGTGGGTCTGCATGCAGAACGAACCCGCGACTGCGACCACGGGCAACATCACGACGTCGTCGCAGCACACGGACCACACTGCGAGGACGACGACGACCCACGTCATCAGCGGTAAGTACGGGTTCCACGGTTCGACGAGAATGTCGACGCCGAGGTTGTGCGCGAGGACGGCGAGCACCGCGCCGATCGCGAGCACCATGCGTACGCCGCCTCGCCGCCACGCGATCCACAGTGCGGCGACCATCGCGGTGAACTGCAGCCCAGCCGACGCGCATTGCAACGCGAACGACGAGCCACCGAAGAGTTGGTAGTAGGGCCAGAGCGCGTAGAAGCTGAGCGGACCCGGATGGCTGCCCTGGTTCGGGTACGTGCCGATCCGACCCGGCAGCCCGACGAGTGGCGGATGGTGACTCCACACGTCGCGCACGCGCAGTTCGGTCTGTGCGATGTCGCCGAGCGGGTACCACCGCGGCTGGTGGAGTACTACGAGTGCAACCAGCAGCGGTACCGCGAGCACGAGGGCGGCGAGCGCGATCACGAGCGCCGGGTTGATACGAGGGCGCGCGACGGCGTTCACTTCGTGCCGCGATTGATCGCCTCGGTGATGGCGAGCGCGAATCGGTAGGCGCCCGACGAGTACACCGGGCACGGCTTGCCGAACGGGGCCGCGATTGGGCAGAAGTGCGCGTCGTCGGGTGATCGCACGATGTTGGTTCGTACGTTGTTGACGACCGGGCCCGTGCATCGTTCATGGGAAAGGCATGCGAGCGCGTGGGCGAATTGGTGGTGCGGGGTCACGTACTTGCCGCCGTCGACGAAGGAAACGTTCGGATGGCGTGGTGCGATCGCGCGGTATATCTGGAACACGCCGTCGTCGCCGGCCTGGTTGACGGGAGTACCGACGAGATAGATGAGCGTTGCCTTTCCGAACAACGAGATCGCGAACTCGGTGTCGGTACGGTATTTCGCGAGCCGCTCGGCATCGGAAAGTGCGCTGCCGTCGGGGTGTCTCATGCAGGCGCCGAAGGCGTTCCCCGAGAACGAGATGGCGACCACCGCAGGATGGAAGCGGTCATGGGCGGACTTCATCTTGGCGAACAGGTCGCAGGTCGCGCCGCCCGAGATGCTGGCGATGCGGGCACTGAAGCCGTCGTGGCGCAACTGATCCGCGAGGTAGGGCGACGCCTGAAACACGAGTGAATCGCCGAATACGTATACCCGGGTCTTGTCGGACCCGCAGGCCGTTGTCGCGCACGCCAGCAGGACGAGCGACGCGAGCGCCAATGCGCGTGCTCTCACGATGCGGGGACCAAGTGCGGTACCAGGTCGGCGAGTGAGGCGATGTGCGGATGGTCGTCGTCAGGGCAGAGCTCGTACGGGTCCACATGAACGGGCGCCAACCCCGCGGCCCGTGCCCCGACGACGTCGAAGTGCACGGTGTCGCCTACGTACACCGCGTTTGCGGATCCGACACCCAGTTTCGCCAACGCGATCTCGAAGATGCGGGGATCGGGTTTCTCGATCCCGACCACGTGTGAGTCGACGACGACCGCAACCTCGGCGAAGTCGTCGCCCGTCGGGGCACCCGACGGGTCGACCGCGCAGATGCGGTGCGACAGCAGTTGATGCTCCATCGTGCCACCGGCATTCGACACGACGGCGAGCGGCATCCCGGCTCGCTGTAGCGCGAGCAGCGCGTGCGTCGCCCCCGTAACCGGCACCCACGAGTCGCTCAGGTACACGGAGGAGATCGGGGCGAGCGCGTCCTCGACGCGTTCGTCGGGTACACCGAGCACGCGTGCGGCGACACGGTCGGCGGCCACCCAGTCGACTTCCCCGAGCCGGTCGATTTCGCGAGTGCTCGCGTAATGCGCCCGCCGGCAGGTGTCGTCGTCGGGCGTCACGCCGAGTTCGGAAAGCGCGCGCCGCATAGCCGACGGGTCGGGCAGCAGGAGGACTCCACCCGCGTCGAGTAACACCGCGTGGACCGGAAGTTCGAACACCGAGCGCACACCGTACAGACCCGGGGGGTCCTGGATTAGCGTCGTGCCGTGGGCGTCGACCATGAATCCGCCACCGAAACCGACGAGCACGGTCGGCTCAAGCGGCTGAAGCGGAGCGTGTACGAGCCGGAGTTGCTGCGCCTGCAGCGGGAGCTGGTGAAGCTCCAAGAGTGGGTGAAGGACGAAGGTTTGAAACTGTGTGTGCTGTTCGAAGGTCGCGACGCGGCCGGGAAGGGCAGCACGATCAAGCGGATCTCGGAGCGCACCAATCCTCGGGTGGTACGCGTCGTCGCGCTCGACAAGCCGACCGAACGCGAACGGTCGCAGTGGTATTTCCAGCGGTATGTCTCACATCTCCCTGCGGGCGGCGAGATCGTGCTGTTCGATCGCAGTTGGTACAACCGGGCCGGCGTCGAACACGTGATGGGGTTTTGCAGCGACGCCGAATACGAAGAGTTCCTGCGGTCGTGCCCCGAATTCGAGCGGATGCTGATTCGCTCCGGGGTGGTCCTCGTGAAGTACTGGTTCTCGATCAGCGACGCCGAGCAAGAACACCGATTCATCGAGCGGGCGCGCAACCCCGACAAGCGCTGGAAGTTGTCGGAGATGGACATGCACTCACGAGAACACTTCGTCGATTACTCGCGAGCCAAGGACGAGATGTTCCGGTACACGGACACGAAGTGGTCGCCGTGGTGGGTGGTCAACGCAGAAGACAAGCGACGCGCCCACTTGAACTGCATCCAACACCTGTTGAGCATGGTCCCGTACCGCGACGTCACGTCGTCGAGCATCGCCTTGCCGCCGCGCCAGGCGGACGACTACGTGCGGCCGCCCCTCGAAGACCAGACGTACGTACCGGAAGTGTTTTAGCGCTGCGGCGCTAACCGTCGACGGTGACGTCGACCTCGGCGGGATACGCCGCGCCGATCAATCGCCCGAGCTGCTTCTGCACGCCAGACGTCATCTTCGTGAAGGCGATGTGCGCCTCTCGCCGCCCGCGCACGTCGTAGGCGGGCCGGCACGCGACCACGATGCCGGTGGTCCGGATGGGGTCGGCGGGGTTGAGCACGAGGCTCAGCACGTCGCCGGCCGCAACATCGCGGGGCGCGATGATCCGCAGGCCACTGAGGCTGACGTCGACCGCGTCGACTTCGGCATCGAGGTTGTCTTTGCCCACGCGAGAGCACTGCACCTTGAAGCCGGCTGGGTACCGGTGGTGGCGGCGGCGGTCCAAACTGGGTGTAGTCACACTGCCACGCTAGCGACGCGTCGACACCCACCCGAACGTCGTTGCAGAATTGCCCGGTTTTGTAGCGTCTACCAACCCTGTATGGAGGGGCAATGCCCGGTTACGACCAGTCGTCGTACGTCGTCTACCTGTCGCGTGTACCGATGTTCTCGACGTGCACGCCCGAGCAGCTCGCGTACGTCGCTGCCTTGGCCGAGGAGCGAGATGCACAGCCGGGCGAAGAGATCGTGCGCGAGGGTGACGGCGGCTCGGAGTTCTTTGTGATCGCGACCGGTACCGCGCGCGTCTCGCGCCGCGGTGAGGAGGTGGCCAACCTGGGCGCCGGCGACTACTTCGGCGAACTCGCGCTGCTCGACCCGGCGCCCCGCGACGCGACGGTCACCGCATCGACGCCATCGAACCTTCTCGTGATGTCGCGTGACGCGTTCACCGCCGCCCTCGACGGAGTTCCTGAGCTTCGCGACGCGATGCTGCACGGCCTCGCTCGCCGTATTCACGAGCTCGGCGCGCGTTACTGACGCCACAACACCCGACGGACGCCGGTCAGGCGTTGAGCGGTTCTTCGTCCACGCCGAAGCGTTCGACGTAGAACCGCAGCGCCTCCCGGCGTTCTCGTTCGTCGAGACCGAAGTCGGTGAGGTTGTAGGTGATGCGTCCGTGCTTGCCGCGCTGGTGGCGTGCGATGAACGAGCGCATTTCCGAGAGTGACAGGTCAGTGAACGGCTGCCCGGCCACCGAATAGATGTCGCGCACGGTCGCGAGATCGTTCTCCATGAACCGACGGAAATGCACGTCGATGGTGCGTTCCGCCGGCAACAGATCTCGGTCGTCGGTGCAGGCCCGCAGCATTGCCTCGACCCGCGCCGCCCAGTAACGCCCGTACGCGTGCGGGTCG
>JAODBJ010000308.1 GCA_025463905.1 Actinomycetes bacterium | reverse complement strand
GTCAGCCAAATCCGTACGACGTCGACCCTGTTCGGGCCCTACCAGCTGCAAGAGGACGCGCACCCGAACTACTGGGGACAGCTCGCGCTGCGGAACTGTCTACGCCAGGCGTACAACAACGGTGCGGTGCGCGGCGGCACGTGCACCATCGCGTCGACGGGCCTCAATAGCTTCGGCGAACCGCAGATGGGCCTGCACTAAATCGACCGGCGCGGTGTGGCACGGGCGTCGAGCCCCGTGCCACACCGACGTGTAAAAGGGGGCGGTGTGGTCAGTCGCGGTTTCATCACCGTCGTCTTGGCAGTGGTGCTCGTGTCGTGCGCTTCGGGCTCGAGCAACCGAGCCACCACGTCCACGAGCACGACCACGCGCGCTCCCGTTACGACCACGACCGCGGCACCGGCGCTCTCGGCGCGGGTCGTGAAGGAAGTGGTGGTCGATCCGGTCTACCGGCAGGGCCTGGCCCGACGAGACGGTGGGTGGGCGTTCTCATTCAACGACGGCTTGTTCCTCACCGACGACGCGCTGCACCAGACGAAAAAACTCGTACCCGCGATACCCGCCGAGTGGAAAGCGCGCGGCTTCGACCACATCGGTGATATCGACGTGGCCGACGGTGTGCTGTATGCGCCGCTCGAGCAACCCAACTACAAGCTCGGGCACCAGGCGATGCTGATGTACGACGCCACCACGCTTGCCTATAGGGCCGGTGTCGAAGTCCCGCAGCACGAAGCCTCCTTCGTAACGGTCGACCCATCGGGAATCGCTTACTCGATGGACCACTTTGGCGGTGCCGCGTTGCTTCGATACGACGTTGCGAACGGCTGGCGACCGCTTGCACCACTCGAGATGTCGCGCTCGATCGCACGCGTTCAGGGCGCGGACGTGTACCACGGCGCGGTATGGCTCTCGACCGACGACGCGCACGAGGGCGTCTACCGAGTGGACCTGCGCCGCGGGCGGCAGGGGCAGGTGCAGTCGCTCGGCTCCATTGGTCACGTCGACGGCGAGGGTGAAGGGATCGACGCGACACCGACCGCGAACGCGGACCTACGGGTATTGAGTATCGACGCGAAAGCCGTGCCCGTTCGCATAGTCGAACTACGCGTCACGCCTGCGGGTCACTGATCCCCGGTACTCCGGCACGGGCGTCCGCGACGCATACTTGACGCGCACGGGGGTGTACAACGACAGGTGCCGTGACGACGAACACGCGAGTCGAAGGCGTCCGGAGCGACGATACACAGCCGGTGTTGGGCTATCTCCTCCTCGTCTCGACGGTTGCATGCACGGCCGGGTGGATCATCACGTCCAGTTCGGGCCCGTTCTGGGTGCGCGTGTCGTTCGCGGTCGCTTCGTTCGCCGCCTTCGGCGCGCTGTTCATCCCGAAGCTGCGTGACTCGGTCTTCACGCGCACGCGAGTGTCGATCGCGGTGGCCGCGTTACTGGTTGTCGCCGTCGCCATTCCTCCGCGCAGCCACGACATGTGGGCGTACGTGATGTACGGCCGTATCGTGACGGAGCACAACGCCAGCCCGTACACGCACGTATCGGCCGACTATCCCAACGACCCACTGGAGTCGAGGGCCGGTTGGCCTCATACGCCGGCGGTCTACGGCCCGGTCTTCGTCGGTGTCGCGGCCGCGATCACGTTGGTCACCGACGAGTCGGCGCTCGCGAGCCGGCTCGCGTTCCAAGGCATGGAAGTGCTCGCGCTCGCTGCCGCGCTCGTCCTGTTGTGGCGACGCACGCGTGACCCAGTTGCGCTTGCGTTCATTGGTCTCAACCCTGCTTTGCTTCTGGCTGCCGCCGACGGTCACAACGACGTTCTCGTTGGTCTCGCGGTGCTGGCGGCGGTCCTGCTGATCTCCGATCGTCGTCCCGTGTGGGCCGGCACCGTGCTCGCAACCGCCGCGATGATCAAGATCATCGCGGTGGTACCGCTCGCCGCGTTGGTGCTCTGGGCGTGGCGACACTTCGGGCGGCGTACCGCGTTGTCGGCCGCGGGTACGGCGGGAGCGCTCATGGCCGCCGGGTATGCACTCGTCGGCGGGTGGACCGCGCTCGACCCCGTGGTGCAGGCGAGTCGAGCGCGCACGAGCCGCACGTCGATTTGGCGCCCGCTCGTGACCGCGCTGCAACACCACTACGCGCACGCGGGCAACAGCCCTCGAGTGGCCGGGAATCTCGCGGCGCATGAGGCAGGATCGTTCGCGATCGTCTCGATCATCGTGTTGCTGGCGGTTGTGCTGTGGTTCTCGTCGCGTACGAACCCACCGGCGTGGGTCGCGGGCGCTGCGGTGCTCGCGTTCGTGCTGCCGGCGCAGTACGTGCTGCCCTGGTATGTCGCGTGGGGTCTACCGGCATTGGGTCTCGTGTGGCGTTCGCGACTCGCGGTCCTCGCGGCCGTGCACGCGGCCCTACTCGCGATCTCCTACGTCGGCACCAACGGTGCGAACCCGGTCTTCGAGTTCTACTACGGCACCGTCGTGCCGGTGGGTTACGTGATCGGGATCGTGTTGCTCGTCGTGCTCAGCGTGCGCGAGCACTACTCCGAGCGATCGTCCGTGTCGAGCAAGCCCGACGCTGCGGCGAGCGCGACTGCGAGTGCCGCAGCCTTGTCGTAGACGAGCGCGAAGTTGTACTCGGCGTTGACCTGACTGCCGGGCAGCGGCGGCTGGCCCAACGATCTGATCATGGCCGTGGGATCGTCGGCGGGACGAACGACGTCGACCCGCTTGTCGTTCTCGATCGCGGTCGCGCTCCCCCAGAAGTCGCGTTCCGGCGGCGCCTTACGGCGCGGCTTCGACCGTGACTGCGGCTTCCGCCGCCGCTGCTGCTCGCTCATGTACTTACTTCCTCGGCGAGTACGGCGTCGGGACGGATGCCGAGCGCGGCGCGTAGTTGGTCGCCGTCGAGATCGGCAAGCGAACTCGACTTCGGCAACACCAGGTCGGCGATGCGGCGCTTGCCCGCAACGACCTCCTCGACCCGTTCGTCGATCGTCCCCGGGCAGATCAAACGGTGGCAGATCACCGTGCGGGTCTGGCCGATGCGCCACGACCGGTCGCGTGCTTGGTCTTCGACGGCGGGGTTCCACCAGCGGTCGTAGAGCACCACGTGGCTCGCCGCGGTGAGGTTCAGGCCGGTGCCTCCGGCCTTCAACGACAACACGAGCGCGCCGGCGCCTTCACCGCTTTGGAAGTCGGCGATGAGCCGATCGCGCACGCCGCGCGACAGTCCGCCGTGGTAGCACGCCACCGGCGTATTGGTGTAGCTCGTGAGATGTTCGGCGAGTTGGAGTCCCCACTCGGCGAAGTGTGTGAACACCAACACGCGCTCGCCGGCCGCGAACACCGAGTCGACGATCTCTTCGAGGCGCGCGAGCTTTCCCGAGCGACCCGCGAGCGGACGATCGTCGTGCTGGTACGCCCGCGGGTGGTTGCAGATCTGCTTGAGGCCGGTGATTGCCGCGAGAATCTGACCCTTGCGCGGTTCCTCGTTTTCCTCGAGGTGCGCACCCGTCACGAGCTTGTCGAGCAGCGCCTGGTACATCCCGATCTGCTCGGGCGTCATCGCGCAGTGGTCGAGTTCGTCGATCTGGTCGGGCAACTCACCCGCGATCTCCGGTTCGGCTTTCGTACGGCGGAACACGAGGATCCCGTTCAGCGCGCGCAGGGCGTCTTCGGCTTCGACGCGTTTCGCGCTGCCGTCACTCGACAGGCGGGCGATGAACTGTGGTCGTGAACCGACGAGGCCGGGGTTGGCGTAGTCGAGGATGGCCCAGAGGTCGCCGAGTCCGTTTTCGATCGGCGTGCCCGTGAGCGCGACCCGACTGTTCGCAGGGATCTTGCGCAGTTGTTGCGACGTGTCGTTCGCCGGGTTCTTGATCGCCTGCGCTTCGTCCAGCACGACGCGGCTCCACTCGACTGCCGCCAGGGCTTCGACGTCGCGCACCGCAGTGCCGTAGGTCGTCACGACCACATCGGCGTTGGCGACTTCCGCCGCGATCTCGCCGGCGGCGGCACGGTTCGCGCCGTGATGCACCGCGACGCGAAGGCCCGGCGTGAAGCGGGCGGCTTCGGCGGTCCAGTTGCCCACGACCGCGGGCGGCGCGATGACCAGCGCGGGGCCGGCATCGGCGCCGGCAAGCAGATGGGCGAGCATCGTGGGCGTTTTGCCGAGACCCATGTCGAGCGCGAGGCAGCCTCCGAGACCGGCCGCGTCGAGGAAGCCGAGCCAGGCGAGGGCCTCGGCTTGATAGCTGCGGAGCTCGCCGACGAATCCGGCCGGCGGACGCGCCGGTTCGGCCGACACCGTGGACGCGGCTTCGAGCAGGTCGGCGGCCCACCCGCCACCGACGAGGTCGACCCCGCCGGCGAGTGGCGATTCTTCGAGCCCGAGTGCGAGGCGCAGCATCTCCGCGCCCGACAACTGCGTTGTGGACGCACGCGCCGACAGTGCTTCCGCGGCTGCTTTGAGATCGGCGCGATCGATCGCGACCCAGCGCCCACCCGACCGAATGAGTGGACGCGCCTCGCGGGCCAACCGCGCGATGTCTTCAGCGGTGAGCTCGACGTCGTCGAACACCGCCGACCAATGCACGTTCGCAAGTTGATTGGCGCCAACGGCCGACGCTGAGGACGCGTCGACGAAGAGGCGTAACGACGGCGTCGCGTTCCGCGGCGACATCGCCGGAACGCGTACGTCGTACCCCGCCGCCTGCAGACGCGGGCCGGAGGAAGTCATCAACTCCCATGCTTCGTCCGCGCTGAGGATCACCTGCCCTCTCCGGGGGCCGCCCGGCCGCTGCAGGGCCGGGAACATCCGTTCAAGCCGCGCCATCTCCTCTTCGAGGAGGGCGCGGTCGGTGCCGGCCATGACGATCGCTTGCTCGATCGGTACCGGCCGCCCATCTTTCCCCGCCGAGAACACGGCGAGATGCCATGCGTTCCCTTCGGGCGGGTCGAGCTGGACGATCATTCGCGCGCGCTCAGCCGTAACCGCGCGCGCCCAACGTTCGACCCGCGTCGCGATCTCCGCACCGACGCTCACCGGAGCATCGAACGCGCTGCCGTCGAGGCGCGTGATGAACGCTTCCGCGACGTCGTTCGCAGTGCGGACACGCGGTGGCGGTGCCGACCAATCGAGACGGCGGGCGCTGTCGCGACAGATCGCGTCGACCATGCCAGTGAGCGCAGAACGCGCGAGAGCACGCGCGTCGACCTTCCGATCGACGGCAAGCAACGCCCCCGGCATGTCGTCCGCCAGGCGGGCGAGGCGCACCGGATCAACCAGCGCCGGAGTCCACCGCACGGAGAACGAACCGCTGGTATCGCTCGCGCTCGCGCTTCTTCGGGTCCGACGCCGCAGGAGCGGGACGACCGCGCCGCGCGCGGTGAGCTCCACCGCCCAGATCGCGACCCGCCCCAACCAGCGCACGCTGGGGCCGACGTTGTCGCCGACCTGATCGGCACCGGCGGCGACCAGCCACCCCAACACCTCACCGACCGGGATCGCGAATGCGTCGGCGCGACCGCCGCCCGGCAACACCACCGGAGCATGCGGACTCCAGCCGGATTCGGGCGCCCCGGAAGCGGTCAGCATCGCCATTGCCGCTTCGGCGTCCGCGGCCGCGACGCGAGCGCCGCCCGCCCAGGCCACGACCCGGCCCGGAGCCCACGACACTTGCAGTTCGACGACGCCGGGCTCGGTGGATTCCTCCTCGATTTCCCGTGATTGCTCGGCGCGTTGGTTGCGCTCGTTGCGCTCGTTGCGCTGGTTGCGGGGGCTGCGGCCGCGCTGGTCGTCACGAGTCGTCACGCGTTCGGGGGCGAAGCGCGACATCGCGGCCGACAGCCGGCGCAACTCCGACTCGAGGTCGGCAACGACCTGCTCGCGCTCCTCGCCGCGTATCGCGCGAGCACTCGCAACGTGCTCTTCCGT
This sequence comes from Actinomycetes bacterium, assembly GCA_025463905.1. GTDB lineage: Bacteria > Actinomycetota > Acidimicrobiia > IMCC26256 > PALSA-610 > JAODBJ01. The sequence continues at coordinate 10,076 of JAODBJ010000308.1, read as the reverse complement.
CTCGCGCACCATCGCGAGCAGCGACGCGCGCCACGCAATGGGGTTGGCTTCGAGCACCGCGATCTGCTCGGGCGTGGCGTAACCGTCGGCTTCGGCAGCGACGTAGTCGTCGAACTGCCACGGCGCCAGGTCCGCAACACCCACGAACGAGCTCAACGGTCGACCACGCCGAGATTCGACGACGGCCGCCGGCGGCGGGGGCCGATGTGACACATCGTTTTGATCAAGCTCTCCGCTCGATGTACTACGGAGGACACGTTGTGCATCCTCGAAGAAGAAACGGGACACAGGCCCGTTTCCGGGACCATGCCCGCTCCCTGCGGCGTATGGCGCCCAGATCAACCGGTCGGTCTGCCCCGCTGGGAGACGTGCTACCGAGATATCTGCGGATATCTCGGTATCTGCCCAGCTTGGAGGCCTACGGACCGGTCGTCGCACCCAGTGTATGCCCCAACCGACCCGGTCCGGCGCACACACCCAATGGAGTACTCCGTTATCAACCGTTTGGCCACCGGAGGAAATTCCTACCTCTGCATCCGGGGCTTATGCGGGCCCCTCGCCGAGCGTCCAGACGCCGCCTCCGGGACGGGGCGCGATCGCGACGAACAGCTCCCGCATACGCCGCACGATTGCCGCGACCCGGGCGGAGCCATATGGCATCACGTCGCCGCTCGCGGCGAGCAGCCAGTAGCCGTTGCCGTCGGGCGTGGGGGCCATGCCTTCGATCTTCCAGTAGCGCCAGATGTCGGCGCCGGAGCCGTGGAAGCGCGCCGCGCCGAACGTGAAGATGCCGCCGTCGTAGGCGACGAGCCAGTAGCCCCGACCACTGGGGTGCGCCGCGATCCCGACGACGGGCTGCTCGAGCGTCATCGCACCGGTCGAGCCGAAGAACCTCGCGTCGCCGAAACTGAATACGCCGCCATCGGATGCGACCATCCAATAACCCTTGCCGGTCGGTGTCGCGGCAATGCCGACGACGGGCTGGGCGAGGCGTATCGCGCCCGTGCTGCCGCGAAAGCGCGCGTCACCGAATGCAAACACTCCCCCGTCGGATGCGACCATCCAATAGCCGTTGCCGGACGGTGTCGCGGCAATGCCGACCACCGGCGCACGCAGCGCGATGCCCACCAGACTTCCGTGTGATCGAGCGTCGCCAACGAGGACGATGCCGCCGTCGCGTAGCGCGACCCAGGCGCCCCGGCCGCTCTTCGTGGAGGCGATGCCGACGAAAGGTGAGCGACGTACGTTCACGCCCGCATGCACCGCGGCCACGCTCGCGTCCGGGTTCCCGTAACTGTTCACGAGTGGCCGCATCGACGCTCGCGCGCCGTACGCCGGACCCATCGACGGCGGTGCGCCACTTCGGTACGCAGCGAGCCGGCCGGCGATGACATAACCCATCAGCGTTCCGCCGGTCGCGGAAAGGTGAAAGCCGTCGGGTTGGAACGCGGCGACGTCGCGGCTCGACACATCGTTCCAGTCGGCGACGTCGATGTTGCCCCACTCGCGCGCCGCTGCCGCGATGGCAAGGTTCACATCGCGGCGTTCCGCTCGGTTCTCGCGCACGTTCAGCCAGATGACACGACGAACGCCGCGGGCTGCGAGCGCGCGCATCGTTGCTTCGATCTGCTGATGTAACACCGTCGGCTTCCAGAAGTACGTGTAGCCGACGCCGAGCACGACGACGTCGCTCATGTTCGGTTCCGACATGACGTTGCCGGCGATCTGGCCGATGTCGGCGCCGGGGAACGCGACGATCCGCGGCGCCCAACCGGTGCTCGCAACCTGCTGCGCAATCTGGAACGCGCCACTGTCGACGACCGAGTCGCCGTAGATCAGAACGCTCGGTGCCGCGGCCACCGCACTCGTCGTCGAATGCGTCGGCAACACCTGGAGTACAGGCGTCGCCGCGATCGCGATGAAGGCGACGAGTCGCCGTGTCCGTCGAAATCCCCCCATATCTGCGGTACCAATACCCAAGTTCTCGCCGTTTAGGCAAAAACTTCACGCAGGTTCGGGTGGGGTTTGCTCTTCGAGGAACCGAGCGATCGGCCACGCCCCATCAGACGTGTTCGAAATCACGGTATGGATAACGCTGCGGCCCGGGTCACAAACGCTGCGGAACGACACGCCGGCATCGCATCCTTCCAACATCGCGATGTCGCTCGACGCGTGGAGCCAGAAGCCGAGGCCGTAGCGCATCTCTTGGCGCGGCGCGTTACTGCGGGGACGCAACATCTGCGTTACCCAATCGGTCGCTACGAGTTCTCCCGCGAGGAACGCATTCCAGAAAGACTTGATGTCCGCCACGGTCGTGTAGATCCCGCCATCACCGTTACCTCGTACCGGGAGGTGGAGCACGTTCGTTCGAGCAACGCCGCCGATCGTGACGTACCCGAGGGCGGCGCGCTGCGGGAGTTCGTCGGAGCGGATGAACTCGGTGTCGTGCATACCGGCCGGCTCGCACACGCGCCGTCGTACAAGATCGTGGAACGGAATGCCGCTCGCTCGCTCCGCGATCAACGCGAGCACGACGTAGCCGCTGTTGCAGTACGAGAATCGTTCGCCGGGCGCGAACTTGGTGGCGTAACCACCGAGGACGGCCAGGTAGTCCTCGGTCGTCGCGAGTCGGTGGACCGGAACGGGCGAAAGATAGTCGTCGACGTCGAGATCAGTGTCTTCGTCGATGTAGTCACCGATGCCCGATCGGTGCGACAACAGGTGTTCGACGGTCACGCGGTCGTCGATGAGCGGAAGGTCGTGCCCGAGCACTGATCGTGCCGTTGTCGAGAGATCGAGTGTGCCGTCGGCGATCAAGCTCACCACCGCGACCGCCGTCAAGCCTTTCGTACCACTCGCGATACCAAACTGCGTGTCGACGGTATTCGGGATCGTATATGCGCGCTGCGCGAAGCCGTACGCCCGCGTGAGTGGCGGCGCCGCAGGGAAATCGACACGAACCACTCCCGAGAAACCCGTCGTCTCGGCGAGGGAATCCAGTGCGTCCTCGAGCGCGACCATTCCGCAAACCGTATTCGCTCGACCCAACCCCGAACCGGCGTGAAACGTTGCGCCTCCAGGCCGCATCGGCCACGCACGTTCGGTTCATTCGCTCGTTAGGGTTGCGCACGCATGGACCCGAGCGCTTGGTTCCTCACCACTGAGGAGCGTGGGAACGACGCGACGCAACTCGACCGGCGCCACCGCGACGGGAAGGCGTGGACGGACGGCAACGACGTACGGGTCCTGATCGAGGGCGCCACCTACTTTCGGCGCCTGTACGACACGCTCTGCGGGTTACGCGCCGAGGACTGGGTGCACTTCACCGACTGGCGAGGCGACGCCGACGAACGACTCGCCGGCCCAGGATCGGAGGTCGCACGCGTCCTCGCGGAAATCGCGCGCCGCGGTGTGGATGTACGTGGCCTCGTGTGGCGCTCCCACCCCGACCAAACGAAGTTCAGCGAGCAGGAGAACCTTCACGTCGTCGAGACGATCAACGAAGCCGGCGGCGAGGTGTTCCTCGACGAGCGCGTACGCCGGGGCGGGAGTCACCATCAGAAGCTGTTTGTCGTTCGCCGCCAGGATGACGAAGACATCGCCTTCGTAGGTGGCATCGACCTCTGCCACGGCCGCCACGACGACGCAACCCACCACGGCGATGAACAAGCGATCAAGCTCGACCCACGCTTCGGGCCACGACCTCCGTGGCACGACGTGCAGCTCGAGGTGCACGGGCCCGCGGTCGGCGACCTTGCGTGGTGCTTTCGCGAACGTTGGGAAGATCCCACGCCCGTCGATCACCGCAACCCGTTACGCAGCGCGACGGCGCGAATCTCCCGGGAGCAGCGGCGTCCCGGGCCACTCCCTGCCGCGCCCGACGATCCGCAACCCAGCGGCAATCACAGTGTGCAGGTGTTGCGAACGTATCCGGCGAAGCGACCGCCGTACCCGTTCGCGCCGGCCGGTGAGCGCAGCATCGCTCGCGCCTACATCAAGGCGTTCCGTCGCGCGCGCAGGCTCATCTACGTAGAGGACCAGTACCTCTGGCTGACCGAGGCCGCGAGTGCGCTCGCTGACGCGTTGCGTCGTTCACGCGACTTGCACGTCATCGCGCTCGTCCCGCGCTATCCCGATCGCGATGGTCGTTTCTCCGGTCCACCGAACCGCATCGGTCAGCAACGCGCCATCTCCAACCTCGTCGAGGCCGGTGGCGATCGCGTCGCGGTCTTCGATCTGGAGGCTCCGCACGGTGTGCCGATCTACGTTCACGCGAAGGTGTGCATCATCGACGATACGTGGCTGATTGTCGGGTCCGACAACTTGAACCGGCGTTCGTGGACGCACGATTCCGAACTCACCTGCGCGGTGGTCGACGAGCAACTCGACGCTCGCGATCCCGCTGATCCGGGTGGCCACGGCGATGGCGCGAGAGTGCTCGCGCGCGACACCCGCTTGCGGCTTTGGCGCGAACACCTCGAACGCGGCGACGGTGACAACGCAACCGACGACCTCATCGACCCGACGCGCGGGTTCGCGGTACTGCGAGCTGCTGCCGACGCCCTCGACGACTGGCACGCGGCAGGTCGTGTGGGCCCACGACCTGCGTCTCGTCTGCGCAACCACGACCCCGGACGGGTGCAATGGTGGGCGGAGTGGTGGGCCGAACCCGCCTACCGCGTCATCGTCGATCCCGACGGCCGGCCGTGGCGAGCCCGTCGCCGCGGCGAGTTGTGAACATCTGAAACGCCACGACCGGGTCGCCTCTCCTCCACTTACGCGGATTCAGCGAGCACAGAACTATCTGTTTTGGCGACGACGAACCGTGTCGATGCATCTCATGGCAAGGATGCTGGAAGCTACGGGGAGGGCCAGGATGGCTACGCGAGTTCGCGCCGAGTGCGACGATTGTGGGATTGTGCGCGTCGACATCGACGACTGCACACTCGTTCGCATCGTCAGTAGCCCAGTCAGCAACCCGGGCACGACGACGACCGCGTTTCCATGCCCGATGTGCGCGAAGCGTTGTGTCGCACCGACGGCGCCCGAGGCAGCACTGCTCCTCGCGCAGACGGGCGTTGAAATGCTCGACCTCGCGCGACCCGAAGAACTCGACGACCCGGTACGCCACGACGCCGGCGACGGCACTGTCGGTCGCCTGTCGTTGAGCCCCGAGTGGTACGCCGAGTTGCAACGGCTCTGATCGTTCCTAGAGCCGAAGACCGACCCGGACGCGTTCGGTGTCGGAAAGATCGCCGATGATTTTGCGCAACGGCTGGGGGAGCCGACGGACCAGCGTGGGGATGGCGAGGATGTCGTCGCCGCGCGCGAGTTCCGGGTGCTCGACCAGATCGACGACCTCAATCTCGTAGTGCCCGGCCAGATGTGCTTCGCACAGCGACTTCAGGTTGGCAAATGCTCGTACCGATCTAGGCGACTCCCCGGCGACGTACAGACGGAGGTACCAGATCTCCTCGTCGAGCGTCACGGCAACGTCGGCACCAGTGATCTCGTTCATGGCGTACGAACGTGAATGTCGCGTGCGTCGCTGGCGCTCTCGGGTTCATCTGCGTCAGACCGTCGGAGCCGGCCCTGTTCGACGCGCTGCTTGGCTCGATCTTCGGTGCCGGTCGAACCGTCGCTCAGCAGGCTTTCCACGACGTCGGCTTCGTCCTCGAACGCTCGCCACAGGGTCGCCGTTTGTGCCTCTACTGACTCTCGTCGCCGTTCGAGGTTCACTCGTCGGCGTTCGAGATCGCCGAGCCGCGCGGTGCCGTCGGAGGCTTCCTTGGCCTCTTGCGCCTGGCGGGCAGAACCGGTGAGCACACCCTGAGGCCCGACGTACACGTCAGCCAACTCGATGCCTTGGTTGGTGAGGAGGAACTCGCGGATCTGGTTGGAGTGCGCCATCCCGCGCGATTTCAACACGTACAGCAGCCGGTTGTGTTCGCCGTTGCCTTCCATGCTCTTCACGAGGAGCCAGGTGTCGACGAGCGAAACAATCTGTTGGTCGGCCTGGACCGGATCGTTGGGGGCGTTCAGAGTGGTGAACAGAGCGGTGATGCCTCGGCCCTTCAAGAAATCGACCTGACGGGTCAACATCGCCGATACGTCGGCGCCCGTTCCGACACGGAGGAGATCAGAGACTGGATCTTTCACCACGACGGAGGGTGCGAACTCGCCGACGAACTTCTGCATGGCGAAAAGGTGCGCCTCGAGGCCGAGAAGGCTGGGGCGGAAGCAGTGGAACTGCAGCAGGCCGGCGTCGACCCACCGCTGCAATTTGATGCCCACCGACGACATGTTGCGAACGATTTCCGCCTGGGACTCCGCGAACGCGAAGTACATGGCCCGTTCGCCCCGACCGCAGGTCGCGTCACAGAACTGCGCCGCCAACGTGGACTTACCCGTGCCGGCCGCGCCGCTTACCAGGACTGTGCTGCCCCGGTAGAAGCCACCGTTGCCGAGCATCGAGTCGAGCCGCGCTACGCCGGTTGATACGCGCTCGTCAGAAACGCTGTGCAAGAGACCGGGTGAAGTGATGGGCAAGACGGATATCCCCGCTTCACCGATGAGGAACGGATACTCGTTGGTTCCGTGGAACGAACCTCGGTACTTGAGGATTCGCAGTCGCCGGGTCGAGGCCTGCTCGGTCACGCGGTGGTCGAGGACGATCACGCAGTCCGATACATACTCTTCGATGCCATGGCGGGTGAGGGTTCCGTCGCCCCGCTCGCCGGTGATGACCGCCGTGATCCCGCGCTCCTTGAGCCACCCGAACAAGCGGTGCAGTTCGGAGCGAAGAACGTCGGTGTTCGAGAACGCTCCGAACAACGTTTCGATGGTGTCGATCACGATGCGTTTCGCGCCGACGGAGTCGATGGCCGCGCCCAGCCTCAGGAACAGACCGTCGAGGTCCCAGTCGCCGGCTTCTTCCATCTCCCCGCGGACCACGTTGATGTGGTCGATCGCGAGCCGGCCGTCCGCTTCAAGCTGAGGGAGGTCGAATCCCAGCGACGCGACGTTCGCGGTGAGGTCCTCGACAGACTCCTCGAACGCGACGAACACGCCGGGCTCGTTGAACTGGGTGATCCCGCGGATGAGGAATTCCATGGCGAGGAGGGTCTTGCCGCACCCGGCGGGACCGCAGAGAAGTGTGGGTCGCCCCCGCGGGAGGCCGCCGCCCGTCACTTCGTCGAGCCCGCTGATGCCCGTAGGCGTCTTCGGCAACGAACCCACGTGAGAGGCCGACCTGAGGGTCTGGAGAAGTTGGCCGGCACCAGTTCCGTTTGTGGCAGTCATGCGCGCGTCCTCCGATATATGAGGCGTGGCCGCCCCGTGTGCATGTTCAGGCCGACAACGACATGGCAAACCCGGCGCGGCATATGCGCCGCGCGGCGGCGGTATTCGCGCGCCGGGCGTACTCGTCGCCGTAGCCTCCATCGCATGTGGAAGCACCTGACGCTCATCCTGCGTGCAGGTCCTAATCGGCCGCTGGTTTCAATCGACCACGATCACGAGCAGGTTGTCGTAAAGATCGAGAAAGACGGCTGGGAGGCTGTCGGCTTGACCACACTGCACGACGGCGCCGTGATGATGTTGTTCAAGAAGCAGACGACTGAACTCGACAGTGAATCCCTCGAAGAATCCGTTCCCGCCAGCACGCCGAAGGTGCAGATCGGGATCGCGTTGCCCGGCAAGTAGGAGCCGCCGCCGTTGCGAGAAAATGCGCCGGCCGAGGCGGCATGCAATCCGTAACCTTCTCGATTCGTGGGTCTCGTCGAAGTCAGCGGGCTGAGTTACGCGCTACCGGGCGGACGCACGCTGTTCGACGACGTGTCGCTTCGTGTGGGCGCGGGTGAGCACGTTGCGCTCATCGGAGCCAACGGCAGCGGCAAGACGACGCTCCTGCGCCTGCTGTGCGACGAGGAGCGCGCGCCAGTTGGATCCGTCCGCATAGAAGGCCGATCGCGATTCATGCGCCAGCTGATGGGTTCGACTACCGACGACGGCACGGTGCGCGAGTTATTGCTCTCGCTCTCCCCCGCTCCCCTGCGACGCGCGGCGAAGGAACTCGACGATGCGACACGCGCGGCGCAGGACGAGCCTGGTGAACGAAGCGGAATGCGGGTCGCGCGCGCTCACGCGGGCTGGGGCGACGCCGGCGGGTACGAGGCCGAGGTTCTCTGGGACGTGTGCGCGACCGCGGCGCTCGGCTGCTCATTCGATGCCGTTGCCGACCGAATGCGGTCGACCCTCTCGGGGGGCGAACAGAAACGGCTCGCGCTCGAGGTGCTCCTCCGATGCGACGCCGAAGTGCTTTTGCTCGACGAACCCGACAACTTCCTCGACGTTCCGGCCAAAGAATGGTTGGAGGACGAACTCACGCGTTGCCCGAAGACGGTGCTGTTCGTGAGTCACGACCGAGAGTTGCTCGCTCGCACGGCGACCAAGATCATCACGCTCGAGGGGCGCGTGGCGTGGACGCATCCCAGTTCCTTCGCGACCTACCGCGCGGCGCGTAGCGAGCGCCTCGATCGGATCGACGAAGAACATCGCCGCTACACGGAAGAGCGCGTCCGACTTGAAGCATCGTTGCGGGAGTTCCGCCGGCGGGCCCAGATGGGTTCTGACACCTTCGCTTCACGGGTGCGAGCGACCAAAACGAAGATCGAGCGCTTCGAGCGGGGCGCTCCCCCGGAACGTGCGCGTGAGCAACATATTTCGATGCGGCTCGGCGGTGATCGGACCGGCAAGCGGGCGGTGGCGATAGAAGGGCTGGAGATCGCAGGGCTCACGGACCCGTTCGACACCGAGATCTTGTTCGGGGAACGGATCGGTGTGATCGGCCACAACGGCACGGGTAAGAGCCACTTCCTCAAGCTTCTCGCGGGCCACCCGATCGCGCATGGTGGCGAGTTCATGCTCGGTGCGCGCGTCGTACCGGGCTACTTCTCACAGGTACACGAGCAACTCGAGACGCCCGCGAGCGTTCTCCTCGAGCACTTGCAGGAGAAGGGGCGCACGCGTGGCGAGGCGATGGCAGCGCTCCGGCGTTACGAGTTGCATGACGCGTGGAATCAACCGCTCGCGACGCTGTCCGGCGGTCAACAGGCGCGCTTTCAGATCCTCTTGCTCGAACTCTCGGGCGCAACGTTGCTCTTACTCGACGAACCAACCGACAACCTCGACCTCGCGTCGGCCGACGCGCTCGAAGCAGCCCTTGCGCAGTTCCAGGGAACGGCGTTGATCGTGACGCACGACCGCTGGCTGATGCGCGGCTGTGATCGGTTCCTCGTGTTCGGCCGCGACTGCACAGTCCGAGAGACGCTCGAACCCGTATACCGATAGCGCGCGTTTCGCGGTGACATCGGCGTTGTTGAGGGAACGCGCTTTTCCGGGCAACGTGTACCGGCGGTGGATTGACGCCGGAGCGGCCGGGGTACATCCGGCCGTCGGTCATCGGTCAACGTTGGGGGAAGCACCGTGCCGTTCCGTCGTCTCACGATTGTCGTGGCCGTGGCCATGCTCGCGTCGTTCGCGATTCCTTTCTCCGCACGTTCGAGTGTCGCCGCGTCGAACGCCGCGCCGGTGCCGGGCGGCATACCCGACGGCGTACCGCCCGCCGCGTTGCGGTCGGAGCCGTCCTTGCCGGTGCCCGCCGGCTGGGGATTACCGGACCGCTTCCCGCGCACGTCGGGTACCGGCCGCTACGCGCAAGGCGCGTTCGAGTGGACCGACTTCCTCTACGACGATCACGGCGCGCTCGGCGCGACGGTAGCCCCGCCGATAACGGGGCTCGCGCCGTCGAGAGGAACGTACGCCTACTCCGCCGGCGCGGCGCACAACAACGGCGCGGACATCTTTCGCCTCGGTGTCGCGGCGAACGGCAACGGCTCGCGGTGGCGAGTCGACTGGACCACGCTTGATGACCCCAATCTTCCGATCGTCGCCTTCGCCATCGACCGTGATGGCAATGCGTCAACCGGAGCGTCGTCGTGGGGCGCGGGAAGCGGCCTGACGTCGGCCGGCATCGACCACGTCGTCGTGGTATCGAGCCGCGGCGCGTGGGTCAC
>JAODBJ010000298.1 GCA_025463905.1 Actinomycetes bacterium | reverse complement strand
CGAGGCGACACGTCGATCCTGCTGCGGGTGCTGCCGATGTTCGAACGCGAACACGCCGTCGGCGCCATGCTCCTCGTCCGAGACGTCACCGACCTCCGTCGACGCGACCGTATGTTGATGTCGAAGGACGCCACGATCCGCGAGATCCACCACCGGGTGAAGAACAACCTGCAGACGATCGCGTCGTTGCTCCGGCTCCAGGGGCGGCGGCTGCAGTCGCCGGAAGCGCGTGCCGCGCTGGCCGAATCAGAGCGTCGTATCCGCTCGATCGCGATCGTGCACGAGACGTTGTCGCGCGACGCGGGCGACGTCGTGCATTTCTCCGACATCGTCCGCCCGCTGGTGCGGGTGGTGGAGGAGACGGTTTCGTCCCAGGACCTGTCGATCCATTTCACGGTCGAGGGTGACGCCGGCGACCTGCCCGGTGAAGTGGCCACCCCGCTGGCGGTGATACTCAACGAGTTGATGCAAAACGCGGTTGATCACGCGTTCCCGGACCTCGGCGACGACGCGCCCCGGGAAGGCAACGTGCAGGTCCACCTCGCACGCGACGACGGCGAGGTGGTGGTCGACGTCGTCGACGACGGCGTGGGGCTCCCCGAACGGTTCTCTCTCGAATCGTCGAAGGGTCTCGGCCTGTCGATCGTGCAGGCGCTCGTGACCGGCGAACTCGAAGGTTCGATCGAACTGCACGACGTGGGCGGCACCGCAGTGCACATCCGAGTCCCGGTCGCGCAGCCGAGGGTGGAGCTTTAGCGGCTAAAAAGGGTGAGCTTTAGCCGACGCGTTGCTCGGCGAGCCAGCCCTTGCGGAGCTTGCGGCGCTCGTCTTCGGTGGTGGCACCCCACACACCGGCCTCCTGGTTGGTGGCCAGCGCGAACTCGAGGCATTCCTCCATCACGGGGCACTGCCGGCATACGTCCTTCGCCGCATCGATCTGGTCGATGGCGAGGCCGGTGGTGCCGATCGGGAAGAAGAGTTCAGGGTTTGTGTCGCGACACGCGGCACGGTCACGCCATGCGTCTTCATCCCAATCATGGGTACGAATCCAGGTGAGCGCCACGATTCCTCCAGAGGGTCGCGCAGCGGCTGCTTGTGCGCCCGATAACGAGCTTGCACCGCTTCGGTAGGCGGCGCGGGATCGGCAGGGTAACGGGCGTTATGCGTCCGCGCAAGACCCTGACCAGCTATTTCGCCGTCGTGAGTGGAACGTGTTGCTGAAACGTAGGGTTGTGGGCCATGGCGACTCGTCCGCTCGTGCTCGGTCACCGAGGGGCGCCGCGGCGCGCGCGTGAGAACACGCTGGAAGCGTTCACCGCTGCCCGAACGCTTGGTGCCGACGGCGTCGAACTGGACGTTCGGCGCACGTCCGACGGCACCGCGGTTATCCACCATGACCCTGCGGTGGAGGGTTACGGCTTGATCGTTTCGCGCCCGTTCGCGGAGCTGCGCGCGGAGCGACCGTACGTGCCGACGTTGGTCGAGGCGCTCGACACGCTGACCGGCCTCTTCGTGAACATCGAGATGAAGTGCCTCCCCTGGGAGCCCGATCCCGACCCGGAGGGGCAGGTCGCGGCGGCGGTGGCGGCGGCCGTTTCGGAACGCCGGATCACGCAGCAGGTCGAGGTGTCGTCGTTCGACCTGGGCGCGCTCGGTGTGATGCGGTCCATCGACGCGCGGATCCCTATCGGATGGCTCACGTTCGGCCAACCGGTGGAGCCGGCCGTGGCCGCAGCCGTCGATCGAGGACTCGCCTGGGTACACCCCGACCGCGCCGCCGTGATGGCCGACCCCGCCGCGGCTATGCGGACCGCGCACGAACGCGGATTGCGCGTCGCCGTATGGACCGTGAACGAGCCCGACGACGTGCGGGCGCTCGCGGCCGCCGCCGTCGACGCCCTGATCACCGACGTTCCCGACGTCGCGCTCGCTGCGTTGTCGTGACCTGCCGGCCTACGGCAGGACCACGGTGATTGCGTCGGGTTCGTAGGCGATGTCGAGTCCGGCCGTGTCACCCAAGTCGTCGCCGTCGACCTGGTACGGGAAGTCGGTGCGCCCCGTCACGGTGAGCCGCTCGATCCCAGCGCGGTGCACGATGCCGCGACGCCGTTCGATGAACTTCCGTGACCGCATCGCCGACACCGCCGCGCCGATCAACGTTGGCGCGTCGAAGCGCTGGAACGCGGTGACCGACAACGGTGTATCGAGTGTTGCTTCCGGCGCGACGTGGATGGGGCGCGGCCCGAGGTATGTGTACGGCGAGGTCTTCGTGACGATCGCGAAGTAGCACCCGTCGATGTGCTCGGAACCGATCGTGATGTCGAAGCGCGGATGTGCATGGTCGTAGTGGCGGAACCACGTCTCGAACGCGGCAACCACGTGCAACGGGTGTGACACGTAGCGCTTCAGCTCGCCGTACCGCTCGACGCGTCGGATGACCGCGGCGTCAAAACCGACACCGCAGTTGAAGAGGAAACGCCGGCCGCTTGCCAGGCCCACACCGGTACGCCGGAACGAGCGGCGCTCGAGTGACGCCAGGAGCGCGCTCGTCGCCGCGCCGAGATCGACCGGCACCCCAAGTGTCCGGGCGTACACGTTGGTGGAGCCGCCGGGCAGGGGAGCGAGCGCGGTGCTGGTGCCGGCGAGGCCGTCCGCGGCTTCGTTCAGCGTGCCGTCGCCCGCGAGCACGGCGACGACGTCGAAGCCGTCGTTCGCGGCTGCGTGCGCGAGGCGGGTGGCGTGACCGCGCCGCGACGTCTCGGCCACTTCGACCTCGTGGCGGGTGCTCAGTTCCTTGCGCAAGATCACCCGTTTACGGGGTGTCACCGACGACGCGGTCGCGTTCACCAACAGCAGCACCCGCACGGCGGCGCAGGGTACCGGCGGCTCTCGCCGTACGATCCCTCCGTGCCCGTCCCTCGCGCTCGGACGCTCGACGCGCTCGGCGACGAGGTGGCCGGCTGCCGAGCGTGCCCCCGGCTGGTGAGCTGGCGCGAGCAGGTCGCGAACGAGCCCCGGGCGTCGTTTCGCGGCGAGCATTATTGGGCGCGTCCCGTGCCGGGCTTCGGCGATCGCGAGGCGCGGCTCGTGCTCGTCGGCCTGGCCCCGGCCGCGCACGGAGGTAACCGAACCGGCCGCGTCTTCACCGGCGACCGTTCGGGCGACTTCCTGTTCGCAGCCCTCCACCGTGCGGGCTACGCCAATCAACCGACGTCGGTCGCGCGCGACGACGGTTTGCGCCTCCACGACGCGTACGTCACCGCGGCTGTCCGCTGCGCGCCGCCCGCGAACCGGCCTACACCAGCAGAACGCGACGAGTGCCGTCCATACCTGGTTCGCGAACTCGAACTCCTGGCGAATGTCCGCGTCGCGCTCGTGCTCGGCGCGTTCGGCTACGAGGCCTTGTGGGCGGCTTTGCGCGAGGCGTCGGTCGCGTTGCCCCGAAAACGACCCGCGTTCACACACGGGCTCGAAGTCCCGTTCCACCGGTTGACGATCGTCGGTTCGTTCCACCCGAGCCAGCAAAACACGTTTACCGGCAAGCTCACATCCGCCATGCTCGACGCCGTCCTCGCGCGCTGCCGCGAGATCAGCAACGCGGGATAGCGCCGCTTCGGGTTATCCCCCGTAGGCCGCGAGCATCGACGTCACGATGTTGAGGTCGCGCACCGGCGTGCGGGTGGGCGACACGTCGAACCCACGGTCCCGCAGGTCGAACACGAGAAGGTCGGCCATGAGGCGGGGCGAGAGGTCGTCGAGGTGGTCGTCGTAGGTGCGCCGTTCGTCTTCGTCGCGGAACACGAGCGCGGTCCACCACAACGCAATGTGCACGTTGTCCGAGGTGCAGGTCGCGACGGTCCGGCCGCGGTCGGTCACGATCCACTCGTCGCGCGCTGCGTCGTAGTCGAGCGTGGAACCGGCGCTGATCGCATCGCTCCAACTGTGGTGTGCCCACGGGTCAACGGGCGGGCAGAGCGCGTCGATGTCGGTCACGAGCGCGGCGTTCGGCGCCGGGGGACGCCAACGGCTCGGGCGCGCCAGGCGGCCTTCGGGCAGGTACGTGAAGGAGCCTCCGGGGCCCGGGTAGGTCCACGTGACTGCGACCGCAGTCGACACACGCCATTCCTCGAAGAGTCCGGACCGCTGCAGCAGGACGCGGAACCACTGCGGGTAGTGATCGCTCGCGAGACCGCGGAAGTGGGGGGCCGCGCCGGCCTGCGGCAACAGCAACGGGATGGAGAGGTCGAGGTCCATCCGCAGTTCGTGGGGCCGCACGATCGCGTGACCTTGGAACACGTCATGCGCGGCTTCGACAAAGCGCGCGTTATGAAGGAGGCGGTCGACCGGCCGCGGCGGGGCGAACGACGCCGACCACGTCTCGCGGAACCCGATTTCGCCGAGCAGCTTCGCCGGGTCCGTTCTGGGTGCCGGCGCGTCCTCGCCGATGAGCGGGGCGTCGGAGCACGCGCGGTTGCTGTACGGCGCGTATTGACGGGCGACGTTCCACAGCAGGGTTGGGTCGTCGAGTGCGGTGTCGAGCAGGACGGGACGGCGGGGCCGGAGCGCTCGGAGGGCGGTCGTCACTCGGTCTCCCTGGTGGCTCGACGGATGGGCGAGGGGGGCTGCCCGGCCGCTGGGGGGTACGGCCGGGCAGCTGGCGTCGCGACCGGCCCCGCGACCGGCCCAGTGCGGGGTTGCCGGTCGTGGATCGAAAACCCGATCCCAACACTGGTATTTCTACAATACGGAACTGTATTCTGCAACTGTGAACGGAACATTACCCACGGCAAGCGCTCCGAACCCGACCAAGAACCTCGACTTGGTCGATATGGCGTGCGGTCTCGCCGAAGCGGCGGAGCGGTTCGGTATTCCTGCGCCTCCGGGCGCACCGGTGCGCGCGTGGGTGCGCCTGGCCGGCAACCCGACGTTCGACGCGTGGCTCATGTGGTGGCCACCGGGTGGCGCCGTCGACTTTCACGACCACGGTGGTTCGGCCGGGGCGATCGTGGTGCTCTCGGGGTCGCTGGTGGAAGTGCAGCCCGGTCACCGGCGCCCGCGCCGCCGCGTGCTGCGGAAGGGTGCGACGCGCACGATCACACCCGACGCCGTGCACGACGTCGTGAACGAAGGTGCGACACCGGCCGTCAGTGTGCACGTGTACTCGCCGCCGCTCACGACAATGACGTTCTACGACCCCGACGGTCGCGAACCGTTGCGGGTTACCCCGGTGCACGACGACGGTCCCCGACTCGACGCCGCGGCGACGTTCGGGTGGACTGGCGCACCATGACACTCGACGAACTGCTCGCCGAGGCTCGCGCGCGGATCGCGCCCCGAGCCGCGGCTGTCGACCTCGACGCGATCAACGCGAACGGCGGACTCCTGATCGACATCCGGCCGATCGAATTGCGCGAGCGCGACGGCGAGTTACCCGGCGCGTTGGTGATCGACCGCAACGTGCTCGAGTGGCGGATCGACCCGGACTCGCCCCACCGGATCGCCGAAGTGCGCGGCCACGACCAACCGATCGTGCTCGTGTGCAATGAGGGTTACGCCTCGAGCCTCGCCGCCGCGACGTTGCGCGACCTCGGCTTGCGTCACGCGACGGATCTCGACGGCGGATTCCAGGCGTGGAAGGCCGCAGCGCCGGCACGTGGCTGACGCGCCTGCCAGACTCGCCAACGTGGCCGCGCGCACAGCAGACGAGCGCGCTGACGCGCCCCGCAGCGGCGCACAGGCGATCGAACGAGCCATCGCGATCTTGCGTTGCTTCACGGGCACCTCAGGCGACCGCGGCATCTCCGAACTGGCATCCGAGGTGCACCTCGGCGCGAGCACGGTGCATCGCATCGTGCGCGCGTTGTGCGAAGGCGGCCTGCTGGCACAGAATCCAGACACCGAGCGCTACCACCTCGGACCCGCAACCGCGCTGCTCGGCCAACTCGCAGTCGAGCGGCTCGGATTCTCGCTCGCGCGGGCCGAGCTCGAAGGGCTTGTACGCGACACCGGGGAGTCGGTGAACCTCGGCGTACGCCAGGGCCCCGATGTACTCGTGGTCATGCGTCTCGAGTCGCACCAGCCGTTGCGGTTCGACCAGGAACCCGGCACGCGTGTGCCGGTGCACGCGTCGGCGATGGGGAAGGCGTTGCTTGCGTTCTCCGCCGAGCCAACCGCCGATGTCGTGGCCGCGCTGCCCGATCTGGAACGGGTCACTCCGAACACCATCACGAACCGTCGCCGGCTTGTGGGCGAACTCGAAGATGTGCGCCGAAACGGGTACGCGATCAACGACGAGGAGCGCAACGTCGGCGTGCGGGCGATCGCGGCAGCGGTGCTCGATCGTGACGGTGTGGCGCGTGCCGCTATCGCCGTGCAAGGGCCAACGGTGCGCATGACCGACGCGCGAGTGGCGACGATCGCCGAGGCCGCGATCGCGACCGCTCGCCGGGTGGCGGGCGTGGTACCCCTGGAGCTGCTGTAGTTGGGGGCACGCGCGCCGGGTCCGACCGTCACCGGCTGGAACGAACCCGCCTCGAAAGCCGTCCGCGTTCCGAGATCTTGGCGCTCGTTCCTGACTCGCACGTTGGAATTCTCACCGCATTTCTCGGAACAGCGCCCCGCAGGCGTGTAATCTCGTTCCGATGACTAGCGACCTCGACCTCCGCGGCGTGTGGGTTCCGCTCATCACGCCCTTCGACGCGAACGACCGTGTCGACGTCGACGCGATCGAACGTCTTTGCCATGAGTATCTGCGCGCCGGTGCGCGCGGCATCGTCGCGCTCGGCACCACCGGGGAAGCGCCCGCGCTCGACCACGACGAAAAGCGCGCGGTGATCGATGCGTGTGCAGCCGTTTGTTCGTCGGTCGGCGCGCCGCTGATCGTCGGCACGGGCAGCAACAGCACGCGCGCGACCGTGGATGCGACCGTCGCATTAGAGGGTGTGCCGGCCGTTGTCGCGGCGCTCCTGGTCGTCCCGTATTACGTCCGCCCTTCCGACGCCGGCGTGCTCGCGCACTACCGCGCGGTTGCGGCCGCGAGTCCGGTGCCGATCGTTGCCTACAACATTCCGTACCGCACCGGGAAGCCGTTCGGTGCCGACGCGCTGTTAGAGCTCGCACAGGTCGCCAACGTCGCCGGCGTCAAGCAGGCCGTCGGCGCGCTCGACGTCGACACGCACGCGTTGCTGGCGCGAGCGCCAGAGGGCTTCCACGTGCTCTGTGGAGAGGACCCGTTCATCTATCCCATCGTGATGATGGGCGGCAGCGGCGCGATTGCGGCCACGTCGCATCTGTGCACCGAGCGGTTTGTCGCGATGGTGGAATGCGGGCTGGCCGGCAAGCACGAAGACGGCCGTGCGCACGCCGAGGCGCTGCTCCCTGTGATCCGGGCCGGATTCGCGGAGCCGAACCCCGCGGTGTTCAAGGGTGTGCTGCACGCGCAAGGTCGCATCGCCACTCCCGATCTGCGCCTGCCGATGACACCTGCGTCGCCGGCGGCCATCGATCGCTGCCTCGTTGCGATTGACATGGCCCTGAACGACACCGCGTCCTCGCACTGACCTACCCTCGGTGCATGAGCCGCCGCGCCGCCAAAGTCCTCATTGCCGCTGGTATCTGGACGCTGTACGTCTGGGTCACGCGCATGTGGAACATCGCGCATGACAGCCACGGGTTCGCCTTCAAGGCCGTGCACGGGGTGCTCGCCGTGATCTCGTGCGCCTTCGGCATCGCCGTGGGCGTGATCGGTTGGCGCGCGCTCCGGACGCGCCCGGCGACCTCAGCCGGCTCAGCCGGCTCAGCAGGGCACGACGGGCGTGAGGCCGGTGCCCTTGAGGAGCGGGCGCAAGCGTGAAACGGGTTCGGCGATGATCCGACCCGTCGCCGGCTGGTAGGCGTACGTCACGCCCACGACGCGTCCGCGGTCGTTGACGACCGGACTTCCCGAGTTACCGGGGAACGCGTTCCCGCTCATCAGCATCACCGTGCCTGACGGGTCGAGCACGCGCTTCTTCACGTACTGCACCACCACGCCGGTGTATTGGTTCGGTACGCGGCCGAACGGATAGCCGATGAGGTGTACTGGCGTTTGCAACTTGGGATCGCCGCTCGTGATGCCCGGCGCGACCACGGGAGCGTCCTCGGCGAGATGGATGATCGCGAGGTCCGGACCGATTGCTTGTTCCGCCGACGCGACGGCGAGCGAGCGCCCGTCCCACGTCTCGACCTCGAGGCGCCGCGCACTTGCGATCACGTGGCGGTTCGTCACGATCGTTCGGCGGTTGATTGCCCAACCGGTGCCAAGCAACAGGTTGCCGCACGTGAGATTGCGGATGCGCACCGTGTACGCGCGCACCTCACGCAAGCGCGACGCGTTCGTGTTCTCGGGCCCAACGTCGGTCGGCCGCGGCGCGACGATCGGCGGTGTCGCCGGCGGTGGATTGACGCAACCGGCTAACGCCAACGCGGCGACGAGCAGCGTGACTGCGCGTCTCATCGACAGAACTCGGCGCGCATCGACGGATCGATGAGGTCGGGCACCGCCTCGCAGAGGAGCACGCGCATGTCGCGAGATGCGGCCTGCTCGTTCGACACGACCGCAAGACGTTGCTGCGTTTTGGTCAATGATTGCCGCACGTTCGCGGTGGCGTGTTCCGCTTTTTGCGCGACGTTCTCGGCGTGCACTGTGCGCTTCTCGAGTTGAGTCGACTCCGCCTCGCTGACCTGCGAGCGGTGCTTCCAGCTGTTGGCGCTCGACCATTGCGTGAAACCCCACCCGAGCGCGGCGGCGGTCACGATCAGCGCAGCGAGCGCGGCCATGTAACGCAGCAACGCGCCGGGCGCCAGGGCGGGCGTGACGGCTTCGATGGGGGGCGTAGGGGACGGCAGCGGAGGAAGCGTCGTGTTGTACATGGAGATCAGGTCCCTCGGTGACCGACCGGCGTACCGCCGGCGGTTTCGCCGCACTGCTTGCGGGCGGCGAGGCAGTTGTGTACGAGCGTCGACAGTTCGGTGTTGTCCCAGGCGTTGAAGAAGTCGGCGTGCATGGTGCTCGGAGGGCCCTGCGTCCCCATGTCGGTGGAGACAGTGATCGCGTTCCCTCCACTCGTCCGGCCGTACATGAACTTGAGGATCAGGCGCGGAAGCTGCACCGCGAACCCGACCGGGCAGAGACCGTTGCCCTGGTGGTAGGCGACGTGGCTCATGTGGTCGGGCGAGTCGAGGTCGACACCGTTCCAACAGTCTGGGAACGTCACGATCGAGATGAAGTTGGTGCGGTGGCCGCCGCACGTCGGCGGGTTGGCCTGCGCGACGCCGGGCTGCATTCCCTTGCGGCAGGCGAACGCGACGTGGTTGTCGTAGCCCGCGATCATCTTCAGCCCGACGGGCATTGTCGCGACGCGAGCGATCGCTGCGCCTTGCGCGGTGTAGTACGCCCGCACGGCGATCACCGGCACCGGCACACCGCTCTGGTACAGCGTGGGCGCCCAGTACGCGGCGCGGTCGTTGTGACGCCGGCAAGTGGTGCCGCCCGTCGCGAGTGACCCGGCGGTGGAGTCGGCGTCGGTGCTCACGTTGCCGAAGAAGTCGTGAAGCATGCCCATGTCGTGCATCCCGGGCATCACGATCGGGTCCTCGTTGGCGCGGTGGCTGAATTCGCAGCGCGACACGAAGGTGGCGCCGAGGTGTGCGGTGCCGTGTGCGTCGGCGACCCCGGGGAGCGCGGCCAGCATCGTCACGATCGCGACGGTGAACGCCACGAAGGCGTGCAGGCGCGCAAATCTGCGGATGTTGCCCACCGGGTTCCTCCCAGACGACAGAAAACTGCGTGGCCACAAAGTGACCACGCAGAGTGATTCGGCGTGCCGTCAGGCAGGATTGAGGGACTTCCCGAGATTGGGGCCGAGAATGTGACCGGCGCCGCTCAGTGAACGAGAATCGCCTGGTCCAGGAGGTGCGAATGTTGCACGTCGTGGACCTTCTGGCTCCCGGACGCGGGGCTGGGGCTCGGCGGCAGGGCGATGAAGGACAACGCTGCGTGGTCACCGACCACCCGCTCCAGGTGCGGCATCACGAACGTGTAGGCGCCCATGTTGGCCGGCTCCTCCTGCGCCCAGATCACTTCGCGCACGTTCGGGTAGCGCAACAGCGCCGCACCGACCTCGGCATCGGGGAAGGGATACAGCTGCTCGACCCGCACCACCGCGACGGGCGCGTGCGTTTCGTCGCGGTGCGCGATCAACTCGTGGCCGAACTTCCCGGTGCACAGCACCAGTCGCGTCACTGCCGAGGCCTCGGGCGGGTTCGGGTCGGGGAGCGTGCGCTTGAACGCACCCGACGTGAAGTCGCTCACGGGCGAGTACGTCGCCGGCATGCGCAGGTAGCGCTTCGGCGTGAACACCACGAGCGGCTTGCATTCCGCGTCGTGAACCTGACGGCGCAACGCGTGGAAGTACTGGGCCGCGGTGGTGGGATACACCACGCGCATGTTGTTCTCCGCGCCGAGCACCAAGAACCGTTCTATGCGCGCGCTGGAGTGTTCGGGGCCCTGGCCTTCGAAGCCGTGCGGCAGCAACAACGTGAGCGAACTGCGTTGGCCCCACTTGTCTTCGGCTGACACGATGAACTGGTCGATGATCGTCTGGGCGCCGTTCGCGAAGTCGCCGAACTGCGCCTCCCAACACACGAGTGCTTCGTGGTCGGCCACCGAGTAGCCGTACTCGAAGCCGAGCGCCGCGAACTCGGAGAGCACCGAGTCGTAGATCATGAACGGCGCCTGGTCGGGAGCGAGATGCGCGAGCGGCGTGTACTCCGTCTCGGTTTCGTGATCGACGAGCACGCTGTGACGCTGGCTGAACGTGCCGCGGCGCGTGTCTTGTCCGGCGACGCGCACGGGCGCATGTTCGAGGAGCAGTGAACCGAAGGCCAGTGCCTCGCCGAGCGCCCAGTCGACCTTGTCGTTCTCGAAGCTGGACTTGCGCTGCGCGAGCAGACGTTCGAGCTTGGGGTGCACGTGGAAGTCTTCCGGCCACGTGACGAGCGAATTCACGATCTGCTCGAGCGTCTCGCGCGGCACACCCGTTTCGACAGTCGCCGAAACGCGTTCCCTCTCCGGCTCCGGTTCGGACCAGTCCGGCTGCGGGGCGTGGTGGTGCTGGGTCTCGGCGAACGCGTCTTCGAGTCGCTTGCGGAAATCTTCGAGCGCGTCTTCGCATTCGGGCAAGGTGAGATCGCCGCGGTTCACGAGCGTTTCGGTGTAGAGCTTGCGCACCGAGCGTCGGTTCGCGATGCGCTCGTACATACGCGGCTGCGTGAAGGCCGGTTCGTCGCCTTCGTTGTGGCCGTAGCGCCGGTAGCACACCATGTCGACGACGACGTCTTTCTTGAACACCTCGCGGAACGCGAACGCGAGTCGCATCACACGCACGGCCGCTTCAGGGTCGTCGCCGTTCACGTGAAAGATCGGTGCTTGCACTGCCTTGGCGATATCGGTGGCATACACGGTCGAGCGAGCGAAGTCGGGCGCAGTGGTGAAACCGAGTTGGTTGTTCACCACGATGTGCAGGGTGCCGCCGACGTCGTAGCCGCGCAGTTCCGACAAGTTCAACGTCTCTGCAACGACTCCCTGGCCGGCGAACGCGGCGTCGCCGTGAATCAGGATCGGCAGTACCCGGTTGCGCTCGGTGTCGCCGGTGCGGTCCTGCTTGGCGCGGGTCATGCCCTCGACCACGGGGTCGACCGCTTCGAGGTGGCTGGGGTTCCCGGCAAGTGTGATCGCGATGGTTTCGCCTGAGCGCGTCGTGTACTTGCCGGTGGCGCCGAGGTGGTACTTCACATCGCCGCTGCCCTGCGGCGTGTTCGGATCGAGTTCGCCTTCGAACTCCCGGAAGATCTGCCCGTACGACTTACCGACGATGTTCGCGAGCACGTTGAGCCGGCCGCGATGCGCCATGCCCATCACCACTTCTTCCATGCCGGCGCCGGTGGCTTCGTCGAGCAGGAAGGCGAGCATGGGGATCAGCGTTTCGGCGCCTTCGAGGCTGAAGCGCTTCTGGCCGAGGTACTTGGTGTGGAGGAACCGCTCGAACGCCTCGGCGGCGTTGAGGGAAGCAAGGACGTTGCGCTTCTCCTCTGCGGTCAACTCCATCAACACGCCTTCGACATGTTGCTGGAGCCACTGTTTCTGGTCCGGCTCCTGGATGTGCATGTACTCGACGCCGATCGTGCGCGCGTACGCGTCGCGCAGCACGCCGAGGATGTCGCGCAGCTTCATCGAACGCTTGCCGGCGAGCCCACCCGTCGGAAACTCGCGGTCGAGGTCCCAGATCGACAGACCCCAGTGCATCGGATCGAGTTCCGGGTGCGTCTTCGGCTCTTTCAACCCGAGCGGGTCCAGGTTCGCGATCAAGTGCCCGCGCACGCGGTACATGTTGATGAGCTGGTACACCGCGAGCGGCTTTTCGACCGACTCGGCGCTGCCGTCGAGCGGACGGTGGTCTTGGCTCCAGCGCGCCGGTTCGTACGGCATGTCGAAGGCGGCGAAGAGTTCGTCGTAGAAGCCGCTCCCGCCGAGCAACAAGTCGTGGAGCGTCGCCAGGAACTCGCCGCTCTCCGCCCCCTGGATGACCCGATGGTCGTAGGTGCTCGTGAGCGTCACGATCTTCGACACGCCCATGTCGGCGAGGGTTTGCGGGTCGGCGCCTTCGTACTCGGGTGGGTACGCGATCGAACCCACGCCGACGATCACACCCTGCCCGGGCATGAGTCGCGGAACGGAGTGCATCGTGCCGATCGTGCCGGGGTTGGTGATCGACACGGTGGTGCCCGCGAAGTCGTCGGGCGTCAACTTGTTGTTACGCGCCTTGCGGACCACCTCTTCGTAGGCGGCGTGAAAGCCGGCGAAGTCGAGCGTGTCCGCGTGCTTGATGTTGGGCACGAGCAACGTGCGTGAGCCGTCGGGCTTCTGCTGGTCGATCGCGAGACCGAGGTTCACGTGCTCGTGGCGCACGACGGTGGGCTTGCCGTCGACCTCGCCGTAGCTCGAGTTCATTACGGGCACCCGTGCCAACGCGCGCACGACCGCGAAGCCGATGAGGTGCGTGAACGACACCTTGCCGCCGCGCGTGCGACTGAGGTGGTTGTTCAGGATTTGGCGGTTGACCTCGAGAAGCTTCGCGGGAACCGAACGCACCGACGTTGCCGTCGGGACGCCGAGGCTCGCCTCCATGTTTGTGACGACTCGAGCGGCCGCACCACGCAACGGCAACGCTTCTTCGCCCTCGAGTACCAACGGCGCGCGGCCGTTGGCGGCGGCGGGAAGTGGGGCGGGAGGTGCGGTCGGCGCGGCGGGCTGTACGGCCACGGCCGGCGCCGGCGGTGCAGGTGACGCGGGCGCGGAGGGTGGTGGAGACGCGGCCGAGCCGCGCGGAACGTAATCCGCAAAGAACTCGCGCCAACCGGCCGACACGGCCTGCGGGTTGTCGCGGTACAAGCGGTACATTTCCTCCACGAGGCCGGCATTCGGGCCGAGTTCGTCGAGGGTCGCCGCCTTTTCGCGCGGCGCAATGTCCGTCATGCGCGCATCATCCTCTCGCGAGCAACTCGCTCGCCTGTCTCTACCCGATCGACCGCGTGGTCCTCTGGACCAGCCGTTTCGGGCCACGAGGTACAACGCATCCGATACCGGTCTTGTGCCCGGCATCGACGCTACCAACGAACGCC
>JAODBJ010000273.1 GCA_025463905.1 Actinomycetes bacterium | reverse complement strand
CTCGTGGACGAGCACGACGGGCGCTCGGCAGTTGATGTCGATCGCCGCGAGCAGAGCCGAGAGGTCCGAGTCGAGAAACCCGCCGATGGGCGACCACGCCGCGTTCGCGACGAGCAAGCCGATCTCGAGGTCGCCGACGGCCCGCCGCAACCCGTCGAGCAGACGCTCAGATGACTGACCGAGGTCGATGACCGCGGTGACGACGTCTACCGCGTCAGGCGCCGAGCGCAACTCACCCGCGGTCGCGTCCAACGCCGACTCGTCGCGGTCGAGGATCACCAGGTCGATACCCGTCGCGGCGATCTGGCGGCAGTATTCGGCGCCCATACCGCTTGCGCCGCCGGCTACGAGCGCACGCGGCCCGTACTTGCGAGCGAATGCGGCAGGCTCGACAGGCGGCAGCTGCGCGTGGTCGCCTGTCATCGCCGCACGGTACCGGTTGCCCGCGAGTCGGTGATCACCTGCCGGCAGTCACAGCTTTCAGCTCGTCCAGCGACTCGGCGGTCAGGGTCGCGGCCGGGCCTGTGGTGAGGCCACACCTTGCGACATTCGTCGCCTTCTACGGGCGGAACATGTCGCAAGTTCCAACGGCTGCAACTCGACGCGCCGTAGCGTCGGCGAGATGGCGAAGTGGCTGCTCAAATCCGAACCCGACGTCTTCTCCTACGACGACCTCGTACGCGCCAAACGCGAAGGCTGGGATGGAATCCGCAGCTATCAGGCGCGCAACTTCTTGCGCGAGATGCGGCGAGGCGAGGAGGCGATCTTCTACCACTCGAATGCAAAGCCGCCCGGCGTCGCCGGCATCTGCAAAATCGTCAAGGCCGCCGAACCGGACCCGACGCAGTTCGATCCGAACAGCAAGTACTACGACGCGGGGAGCAGGCTCGAGGATCCTCGTTGGGACTGGGTGACCGTCGCCCCGGTACGCGCGCTGCCGTTCGTCTCACTCGACGAACTGCGCACGCTCCCAGAACTCGCGGACTGTCGCCTGCTGGCGAAGGGGAACCGACTATCGGTACTTCCGCTCCGCGACGCCGAGTTCCGCGCGATCGTCGATTTCGCCAATGGAGTGAAGTCGACGTGATCGCACATGATTCGCGGCACTGATCTTGGAGAGAACCACAACGATGCGTGCATGTTGGAAACACTGGCCGTCGCAGCGGTAGACCGGACGTTGTGGGCGGCACCGCGGCCGTGCGCCGTGAACGAACGAGAGGAGCAGAAGGATGACGACTCAGCCTTCCGTCGCCCGGCAGATGCTCGGTGACTTCGCGCCGAAGCTGGTCGAGTTGACCGACGACGTGCTGTTCGGAGACGTCTGGGAGCGCCCCGGCCTCTCCAAGCGGGACCGCAGCTTGATCACCGTGACCGCGCTCGTCGCGCTCTACCGCACCGACCAGATGACGTTCCACATGCAGCGCGCGATCGAGAACGGCGTGACGCAGGACGAGCTGATCGAGGCGATAACGCACCTCGCCTTCTACGCGGGCTGGCCGAACGCGATGACGGCGATGACCGCCGCGAAGGATCTCTTCGGCGCGCGCTGACGAGTTGAGTGGGGCGGCCGCAGCGCGGCGTCGTGGACGAGTTGCGGAGGAGTGCGGTCGCGGCTGGCCTAGGACTCACCCGACGCTGCATCGCGCAACTCGGCGAACCGGCGGTGGACGGCGCTCCCCGAAGCGGCCGCGTGGTCGATGGCGTCGGCCAGCAGCCGCAGAATGTCGTCGTCGCGACCGAAGTCGGCGAAGTGTTCGAACGCCAAGTCAATGGCGCGGATCAGCGCGCCGCAGTCGCACAGTTGACGCAATTCGTCGCGTTGTCGTTGCCGGCGGGACATGCCATGAGGATCCGCCGGAGCGCTGACCGCGCGCTGGTCTGCGGCTGATCGGTACCGTCGCGTCCGTGGACGTACGCCTCATGGGGTCGATGGAGGTGGCCGGCGACGACGGCATTCCGCTACGGGTCCAGGGCGCGAAGCTGCGCGCCCTGCTGGCGATGCTCGCCCTCGAGTGCGGGCGAGTGGTTCCGACCGATCGCTTGATCGAGGAGCTGTGGCACGACGATCGACCGGCGGGCGTGGCGAACGCGCTCCAGGGCTTGATCTCGAAGTTGCGCAAAACCCTGGGATCCACCGACATCGTCGCGATGCGTCCGCCTGGATACGTGCTCTTGATCGACGACGAGCACGTCGATGTGCACCGAATCGATCAACTTGTCGCCGCGGCGCGCGCTGGGGTCGCCCGCGGAGATCTCGAGGAGGCGGTGGCGCGCTTTGCCGCGGCAGAGTCGCTGTGGCGCGGCCCGGCACTGGCGGACTTCCTCTACGACGACTTCGCCCAGGTGCACATCGCCCGGCTGAACGAAGTTCGCCTCTCGCTCATCGAGGATCGGGTCGAGGCGGAACTCGCGCTCGGTCGGCATGCGCGACTTGTCAGCGATCTCGACGCGCTGGTGAACGCGAACCCGCTACGCGAACGCATGCGCGGCCACTTGATGGTGGCGCTCTACCGCAGCGGCCGGCAGGCCGAGGCCCTTGGCGTCTTCCAAGACGGTCGTGAGGTGCTGGCCGAAGAGCTCGGACTCGACCCCGGACCGGACCTCCGGCAGCTCGAAACCGCGATCCTCGACCACGACCCCGCGCTGCTCGCGACCGACACCGGGAGTACGACGCTGGGCGCGACTGCCACGGCGCGACGCCGTACGAACTTGAAGGCCGCCCTCACTCCTCTCGTTGGCCGCGAACTCGAGCTCGTCGAGCTGGGCGAACTGCTCGGGGACCGCCGCCTGGTCACGGTTGTCGGGCCGGGTGGCGCCGGCAAGACGCGTCTCGCGGCGGAAACGGCGCGGCTCGTCGTCGAGCAGCGCAAGGACGGCGTGTTCATGATCGAGCTCGCGCCGATCGGAGATCCCGGTGCCGTGGCGAACGTCATCGCCGCCGCGCTCGAACTGCCCGACAGCGACATCGATGCGTTGACCCGCGTGCGGCAGCACTTAGAGGGCAAGGACATGCTGCTGGTCCTCGACAACTGCGAGCATCTCGTCGACGCAGCGGCGCGCATCGCCGATGAACTGCTCGGCGCGTGTGAAGGCCTTCGCATCCTTGCCACCAGCCGCGAAGCGTTGCGCGTGACCGGCGAAGCGGTGTGGCCCGTCCCGCCGCTCGACGAAGCCGACGCCAGCGAACTGTTC
Organism: Actinomycetes bacterium; assembly: GCA_025463905.1. Classification (GTDB taxonomy): domain Bacteria; phylum Actinomycetota; class Acidimicrobiia; order IMCC26256; family PALSA-610; genus JAODBJ01. Next base: position 4,090 of record JAODBJ010000273.1, on the reverse strand, counting down.
ATCCAACGGGCGACATCCGCCGATCACGCGCTCCGAATCGACGACGCAGCTCGGTCGGTCATCCGTGACATCTGCAACCGGCTCGACGGTCTGCCCCTTGCCATCGAACTGGCCGCCGCCCGCACGCGTGCATTCCCCGTCGCGCAGATCGCCGAGCGCCTCGATGACCGCTTCCGTTTGCTCACCGGCGGGTCCCGCACCGCGATGGCGCGCCAGCAGACGCTGCGCGCCGTCGTCGACTGGAGCTACGACCTGCTGTTCGAAGACGAGCGGCGCGTATTCGAGCGGCTGTCGGTGTTCCCGGGAGGATGTGTGATCGGGGCGGCCGAGGCGGTGTGCGCCGGCGACGACGTCGACACCGCAGATGTCGTCGAGCTCATCGCCGGCCTCGTGGAGAAGTCGCTGCTGCTCGTCGACTCGGCGGGACACGACCCCCGCTATCGCATGCTGCAAACGCTGAGTCAGTACGGACGTGAACGGCTCGTCGAACGCGGCGAGGCCGACGCCGTGTTCGGCCGTATGGCAGCGCACTTCGCCGAGTTGTGCGCCCGCAGCCGCGCTGCCTACCGAGGAGTCGACCAACGGCAGTGGTACATGGCCATCGACGCCGAGCAGGACAACATTCGCACCGCGTTCGCCTGGTCGGTCGGCGCGGGAGAAAAGGAGCTTGCCGTCGCCATCGCCGCCGACATCGCCTTGCATCGCTGGGTGACCGGTGTGGTGCGTGAGGGCTACCACTGGCTGGACACCGCCCTCGCGTTACCGGGCGACGTCACGCCGTTCACGTACGGCCGCAGTCTGGTCTGGCGCGCGTTCCTGGGGTATCTGGCCGGCTACCGCGATCACACCGACGAGCAGTTCGACGAGGGCATCGACCTGCTCCGGAAACACGCCGACCCGACGTTTGTCGGCTTCGCGCTCACTTTCTACGCCCAGATCGTCGGAGAGACGGGGCGATTGCAGAAGGCCGCGGAGCTCAACGTCGCCGCGCTCGAACAGTTGGAGGCGGCGCCCGACGCTCCATGGGTGTGTGCGTGCCGAACATGGTTACGGGCCGGGATCGCGGTCCAGAAGCACGGCGACTTCGAAATCTTCGAATCGCTGTTGCGAGAGGCGTTGCATCAGTTCCGACACGCAGACGACCACTTCATGACCGCCATCTGCCTCGACCTCGTTGCGGAGTTCGACGCGTTCCGCGGCGACTTCGAAGCCGCGACCGCAGGGCTGCAAGAAGCCCTCGACACCGTCGCGGGATTGCGCATGGCCCTCTTCGAGGCCGTCCTCACGGCGCGGCGCGGCACGGTGGCGGTGCAGACAGGTGACCACGACGGAGCGGAGCGGTTCTTGCAGGACGCGTTGATCCGCGCCGACGACCTTTCGTACCAGCCCGGGCGCGCCCAGACGCTGAACGCGCTGGCGAACCTCCGGCGCCGGCAACGCCGGCTCGACGAAGCGGAGCGCGTCGCGCTCGAGGCGCTCGAGCTGTACCGCGGCGCGGCCGGGCGCGACTTCTCGAGCTCCTTCTCGCGTGCGGCCACGCCCTCGGACGTGCCCGCGGGAGCGGCGGCGTCGCTGTCGGTCCTTGGCTTCGTCGCCGAGGCACGCGGTGATGCGCCACACGCGATCGAATACCACCGCGCCGCCTACGAACAGGCGTGCACGGTGATGCATCCGCGCGCCGTGCCGCTCGCGCTCGAAGGACTCGCGGCTGCCGCGACGCTCGCGGGCGACGGTGTGTGGGCTGCGCAGCTCCTCGGCTGCGTCGATCGCTTCCGATCGGAGCGACAGGCGACGCGCGCCCCGAGCGAGCAGGCCGACGTCGATCGAGTCGCGGACGCGGCGACGACCCTGCTCGGGCGCAGCGCGTTTGCTGCGGCCTACGAGCAGGGTCGCCGGGCGTCGCTCCAAGACGTGGCCAAAGTGCCCGTCTCCAACTGAGCGGCTGGTGCCTCTTAAGCGGCGAGGCTGAAGGGCGGGTACCGGTCGGTGACCAAGGTGAGGGCGTAGCCGATGACTCGGTTGTTCCAGCGGATCACCCCTTCCACGAACGTGAAGATCCCCCGCGGGTACCGGCCGGTGAACAGGATCGCGAACCACGCGACGATCACCGCGACCACTCCGGCGAAGTCGAGAAACGCAAGCACGACGTAGTGAGGGATCGCCAGGAACCACTTGACGAGAGGAAACCACCGATTGAGATCGCGGGCTACGTCGGGATAGTCGTAGTCGAGGTGCACTGACTGATGATCATCGGTGGACGGGTAGCGGTCGTCCATGAGAAGGACGTAGGCCCACACCCGATTGGAGAACCGCTGAAGCTCCAGGTTCCAGTCGAACCACCACCGCGGATACTTCTGGCGGAAGAGGATCATCAGCAACGGGCCGAAGAACAGCAGACCTCCGGCTCCGGCCGCGACAGCCGTCGATCCGGCTCCGCGCGACCACTGCCAGGTCCCGCCCGAGACCGCCGCCAGCACGATGAAGATGGGGATGGCCACGAAGAGGCGGAAGGCCGTGGTCACCCGATTGAGGGGTCGATCCGGGTAGTCGACGGAGAATCGAACGGGATGAACGTGCTGCTGTGTGCTCATGGCGGCAACGATGGCCGACACTGCTGTCTCGACCCTGTCCCAGCGCTGACGCGCGCGAGGAGGCGCCGAATCAGCGCATGGTTGAGCCGGCATCGATCTCGTCGGCCAACTCCCGAATCACCCCGCGCAGCGCGGCGAGCGCGTTCGTACCCTTACGGGTCGCGCGGTAGCGGCGCAGAACGCGACCGTCCACAACCTCCGCGGCCCCGGTAATCAAGCCCGCGTCGGCCATGCGATGCAGCAACGGGTAGAGCGTCCCCGGCGAGATTCGGTAGCCGTGCCTCGCGAGCTCCTCGCTCAGCCACGCGCCATGGACCGAACCCTCGGTCGCATGGTGCAAAACATGTACCGCGGCCGCGCCCCGCCGGAACTCACGCACCAAGTCCATCGCGGCGGCGCTCAATGAGCCGGCTGGAACAACTCGACCAGGTTCCCTGCGGGGTCACAGAACAACACCTGCGATCCGCCCGGTCCCGTCACCACATCGTTGCGCGGCTTGAGCCCTGCCGCCTCGAGCCGGTCGACCTCGGCCGCGACGTCGTCGACCACAAGGTGTATGCGGTTCCAGCCGCCCGGTTCCGGTCGGGCACCGTCGGCCATCGGCCGGGCACCTGAGCTTTGCGGTCCGCTCAACAGCAACCGCAGATCGTCACGCGCGACGTCGGCGAACGCCGCGCCAGCTTGCGACAGCAATCTGAACCCGAAGAACGTTGTGTAGAAGTGGACCGCGGCGTCGACGTCGTCAACCATGTACCGAACATTTGCCATAAGAGACCCTCCGATATCGCGAGACGATATCGGCCCACGATATCAAGCCCGCACGCCGCTGCGGACCTTGTGTAGGACTCGAGTTACTCGAAGAGGTCGGGCTGCTCGCGCGTGATCATCGCGTAGAGCGGCTGGAACGCGTAGTAGCAGGCCACTTGTGATCCGACGAGCGCGTACGTCTTGCGCGCCATGTCGGCATCAATGAGCACCGGAGTACCCGCCGCCTCGGCGAGCAACTGCGCCTGGCAGCTGCGCTCCATGGTGATGAACGACCACACGGCCGCGTCGACGGAACGACCGACGGTGAGGAGCCCGTGGTTGCGAAGGATCACCGCTTTGGTGTCGCCGAGGGCGGCACTAATCCGCTTGCCTTCTTCGAGATCGAGCACGACGCCGGTGAAGTCGTCGAAGAGCGTGTGGTCCTCGAAGAATCCGCACGCGTCCTGCGTGATCGGGTCGAGTAGACGCCCTAACGAGGACCACGCTTTGCCGTGCAGCGAGTGTGAGTGCGCGGCCGCGATCACGTCGGGGCGCGCGGCATGCACCTGGGAGTGGATCGCGAACGCGGCGCGGTTGACCATCGCGTTGCCTTCGACGACCTCGCCGGTGTGGTCGACACAGATCAAGTCGGAGACACGGATGTGCTTGAAGTTCATCCCGAACGGGTTGACCCAGAAGCGGTCGAGGTGTTCGGGATCGCGCACGGTGATGTGCCCGGCGACGCCCTCGTC
>JAODBJ010000207.1 GCA_025463905.1 Actinomycetes bacterium | reverse complement strand
CACCGCTTCACTCGGTCCCGCGCCGTAGTAAATGCCGGCGCCGAGGAGCTCGTCGAGGCCCTCTACATCAAGGCGACGCCAGTCGACGCCGCTCGCTGCGAGGACCGACCGGGTACGAACCTCCGTCGCATCGGAAAGCCGAGCCACGTATCCATCTTCTTCGCGCACGATGTCGACGAGCGGCCGAGCCAAGAGCAGTTCGGCGCCGAAGCGACGCGCCTGCGCGGTGGCGCGCGTCGCCAACTCGCTCCCGCTGATGCCTTGCGGAAACCCGAGATAGTTCTCGATCATCGACGTTGTGCCCGCCTGTCCTCCGGGCGCGACGGCTTCGATGGCAACGGCTTGCAGTCCCTCGGAGGCGGCGTACACCGCCGCTGCAAGCCCCGCGGGCCCGGCACCGACGATCGTGAGGTCGTATTCGGCCGAGAGCGGCGCGGCCACCATGCCGAGTCCGCTCGCGACTTGTTCCACTGTCGCCGCTGCGAGCCGGCGCCCGTCGGGCAGCACACATATCGGAAGTCGGTTCGGATCGATATCGCCGCCGTCGGAGAGCTGTCGGACGCGATCCGCATCGTCGATTTCGACCCAGTCGTAGGGCACTCCGTTGCGGCTGAGGAAGTCACGAAGTTCGTAGCCGAGCGAAGACGCGCGGCGACCGACGAGCACGACTTGTGGCGTGACCGGCCGAGCGTCGTAGTCGAACATCGACCCACCGGGCTCGTCACTCATTCGTTCAGGGCATGCATTTGTGGTCTCCGGGACGGCTTCGGGTCAATTACATCGCGGAAAGCCGATTGAACGCCTCAGGGTCGAGCCGCACCGCTGATGCGGACAGGTTCTCGCGCAGATGATCGACCGTGGAAGCGCCTGGGATCAGCAACATATTCGGTGCGACCGCGAGCGACCACGCGAGCACCAACTGGGCGGGTGTGACACCCAATCGCACCGATTCCTCGACAACCTCGCGTCCTCGGAGCACGGCGTCGGGGCCCGTCGCACCGAAGCCGAGCGACCCGAACGGCACAAACGCGATCCCCCGCCGCGTGCACTCCTCGAGTACCGGCTGCGATGCGCGGTTCGTGACGTGAAAGAGGTTTTGCACGCAGGCGATGGCTGTCGCTTGCAATGCGTGGAGCAGGTGCGCACGCGAGATGTTGCTGAGACCGATCGAGTGGATCAAGCCGTCGTCGCGCGCCGAGATCATGGCGCCGAGTTGATCGTCGAACAACGCATCCGGCTCTCCGTTTCGCATGAGCCGCAGGTTGACGACCGGAAGCGCTTCGACGGCGAGCGTTCGTAGGTTTGCTTCGATCGCGCCGCGAAGCCGATGCGGCTCGTCGTCAGCGAGCACGCGTCCGTTCGCATCGCGGCGCGCACCGACCTTGCTCACGAGGATCAGCTCGCGTGGGTACGGATGCAATGCTTCGCGTATGAGCTCATTGACGATGTTCGGGCCGTAGAACTGCGCGGTGTCGATGTGGTTGACCCCGCGCTCTACCGCCTCGCGCAGAACGCGGATGGCCTCTCGGCGATCCCGCGGTGGTCCGAAGACGTTCGGGCCTGTGAGTCGCATGGCGCCGAAGCCGATCGGCGCCACCGAGAACACTCCGAGGCCGCGCCTCTCGACGTCAGGCTCCATTGCACGCCGAGTTCCTCAGCGTTCCGTCGAAGCCGATATGGGCGTGCATCCCGTCGCAGAACGGCTTGTTTTTCGAGTGTCCGCAACGGCACAGCGCCATGTGATCGCCGTGCGGAATGTCCCGGCCTTCGACGTCAGTGAGACGCACCGAACCCGACACGAGGTACGGCCCGTTCTCGCTCGGAGTGATGTTGACGTCCACGCGTTGCCTCGCTCACGCGTTCGCGAACAGACGGGTGGTGAGCACAATGTCGACGAGGAGTTCGCGGTCCATCGAGGCGACCGTCTGGACCTGGCTCGGCTGGTAGTCGATGACCACCAGCGCGGCGTTCTGCGGGGTCAGCAAGTGGTCTGTGATCGGATCTCTCAAGGAGTCGTTTGTCGTCATGCTCGCGAGCATGACGCGCGCGTGGTTGCATCACCCCAGGGAATTTCCCGGGTCAGGCTTCCGCCTTGTTGCTGTCGAACGCGCTCGCAAACAGATAGCTCGTTGCCAGACTGCGGAACGGCCGCCACTTCTCGGCAATAGCGAGGACTTCTTGTTCGCTCGGGAGCTGGTCGAGTTTGTACGCGTTGCGGATGGCCTTTCGCAGCGCAAGGTCGCCCGGCAACACCACGTCCTCACGCCGCAACGCGACGAGGAGTACGCCCTGCGCTGTCCACGGACCGATCCCGGGGATCGCGGTGAGCGCGGAGATGAAGTCGTCGTCGGACAACTCAGGCAACGCATCCTCGTCCAGCCGGCCATCCGACAGCCGCTCGGCGAGGTCTCGCAAAGTTCCGATCTTCCGCCACGACAGACCCGCGGCGCGGAGCTGGATCGGATCGACGGCAAGCAGTTCGGCCGGCGACGGGAGATGCCCGTCGAATAACGCTTCGATACGTACAATGGTGCGGCGCGTTGCGGCAACCAAAGAAGCGCGAGTCGCATCACCGGACTTCGCGCGCCCCCGAAACGTCATTCCCGAGGCGCGGGTATCCGCACGAGATTGTGTCCGGACAGCGGTCCTCCCGACTGCTGCAGTCTGCCGCCGGTGACGCTCATCAGGGATGTACCTGGCTC
>JAODBJ010000205.1 GCA_025463905.1 Actinomycetes bacterium | reverse complement strand
TCGGATCGGGTGTGCGGCTCTTCGATCACCTCGGCCCGGATCCGATCGCGTTGGAACAGACCAGAGTCATCGAGTCAGACGGTGTCACCCATCTGCGCTACTGCGTGCTGCGCGGCTCAGGAAAATGAGAACGTTGTGACGCGAGTCATCGCCGACATTTCGATGTCGCTGGACGGGTTTGTGACCCGAAGGCCGGGTGGCAGGATGCGGAGATGACGAGTGAGCGGTTGGAGGTCCAGCGGAGCATCGCGGCGGACGCGGCGACGATCTTCCGGCTGTTGTGCGACCCGCAAGGTCATGTCGCGATCGACAGCTCCGGGATGTTGCAGGCGGCCACCGGCGCGCCCGTGCGTGCGGTCGGCGACAGCTTCGTCGTACACATGGATCGCGAGGCCCTGAACGACTACCCAATGGGTCGCTACGACGTGACCGTCACCATCTCGGCGTTCGTTCCGGACCGTGAAATCGCGTGGACGATCCTCGGAGAGATCCGCCCGCCGATCGGTCATGTGTACGGCTACACGCTGGCACCCGTCGACGACGGCACGCTCGTCACGTCGTACTACGACTGGTCATCCATCGACCCCACGTGGAAGCAGGCCGGGATCTTCCCGGTCATTTCCGAGGGAGCACTGCGGGCCACGCTCGGGATACTCGCGCGGACGCTTTCCCGCGGCGGGAGCGACTGATGAACCTCGGACGTGTGAGCAGCGCGGCGCTGATGCTGTCGGGACTCTCGGGTGTGCTGACGCCGAGGAGCGTCGCGACTGCCCTCGACCTCTCCCCGGTGTCTGACCGGGGTGTCGCCGAGACACGAGCGGGTCTCGGCGGCACGTATGCCGCGCTCGGTGGATGGGCGCTGGTCAGTCGCGATCCCACCGCGCAGGTGGCCGTGGGAGTCACGTGGCTCGGCGCAGCCGCGGTACGTCTGGCTTCGCTCGTGGTCGACCGCCCTCGGACCGACGCGGCGTTCTGGGCCTATCTGGCGGCCGAGATCGGCTTCGGTGCATCCGCGCTCGCGGCCGCGACTCGCAGTGAGCCGCGCACCGAGACCTAAGGGTTCAGCGCGCGATCTGGCGGGCGAGCCAGCCTTCGACGTCGCGGCGGCTCTGGCAGGCCACGGCGGAATCCGGCAGCAACGCATAGCCGTGCGGCGCACCCGGATATACGTGTAGTTCGGTCGGGACACCCGCCTGCATCAAACGGACGGCGTAGTCAACGTCCTCGGCGAGAAAACCGTCGACGCCGCCGACCGAGACGAACGCGGGTGGCAGACCCGACAGGTCGGTCGCGCGCGCGGGCGCGGCGTAGTGCGGCACGTCGACACTTCCGTAGAGCTCGCCGAGATAGCTGCGCCACCCCAACGCGTTCGCCGACTTGTTCCACACCTCGAGGCCGTCGAGCCGGCTCGACCACGTGTGTTGGCGGTCGTCGAGCATCGGACAGTCGAGGAGCTGAAACCGCAGAGGCATCTCAGCCCGATCGCGTGCCAGTAACGCGAGCGCGGCCGCGAGCCCGCCACCCGCGCTCGTGCCCGCGACACCGATGCGCGACGGGTCAACTCCCAGGTCCGCCGCGTTGTCGTACACCCACTTGAGACCGCGGTAGCAGTCCTCGAGCGGATCGGGGTACGGCGTCTCGGGGGCGAGGCGATATTCGACCGACACGCCGAGCAAACCAAGCTTCGGCGCCACTCGTTCGAACACCGGGTCGTCCATGTCGTAGCTACCGATGATGTAGCCGCCGCCATGGATGCTGTACATACACGGCAGCAGACCGGCCGCGTCCTTCGGCCGGTGGACCCGCACCGGGACGTCGTGGTCTCCAGGCACCGAGTGCTCGGTGCGTACGACGGCGTCCGTGAGCTGCGGCGGCGTCAGAAAGGACGTCGAGCGCATGGCGATCACGAGCTCGGCCGTGACCTCGTCGGGAACGAGTCCCGCGAGCGGCGCAAACTCTGGATCGAGCAAGTCTCGGACGTTCACGAGCGGAGGTCTGGTGCAGGCGCGGTCAGCATGCCGGAGAACGTAATCCACACGAACCCGCGTCAACCGACGTGCGGTTGGACGTTCCACGCCAGGAGAACGTCGTCGTCGAGTACGTGCACCACTCGATCGACCAGGTGAATACCTTCGGCGATTGTCGCGGTGCCGAGCGGACCGACCGCTTCGGTGCCCTGACCGATGATCGTTGGTGCGACGCCAACGATGATTCGGTCGACGACGCCGCCCGCCAACATCGACGTGATCACCTCCGCGCCACCTTCGACGAGAAGCGTTTCCACGCCCGCCGCGCGCAGCGAGGCGAGCGCAGCGTCGAGGTCGACGCCGCGCGGGCCCTCTTTCGCGATCTCCACGTGTACACCGCGCCGTTGAAGCTCTTCGCGGCGCACCGAAGGCGACCGTGACGTTGTCACGACGCGCGTCGGCGCTTCCGCTTCGAGGATCTTCGCGGTACTCGGAATGCGGAGGGTCGAGTCGAGAACGACTCGAATCGGTGAGGCACCTGCGACCATCCGGACGGTGAGCTGGGGATCGTCTTGGATCACGGTGCCGACTCCCACGAGCACTGCGTCACAGGCCGCGCGCAAGCCATGCGAGATGCGACGCTCGGCTTCGCCGCTTATCCATTTCGCATCACCGGTTGCAGTGGCGATGCGGCCGTCGACCGTCTGCGCGAACTTGACGACGACGTACGGCCGGTCGGTGTGGGTGTGGACGTCGCCCATGAGCGAGCTGGTGTCGATCGCAACCGCGGGAGGCGCGGGGTCCGCGGGACCGTCTGCGACGATCGCGCCCGTCGGCTCGACATGGCCCAGCCGGCGTTGTTTCGTTCGGAGGTAGTGCAGGTTGCGCGTGTGAGGGGCCGTGGGTAGCGGTTGCACGCTGACGACATCGACGCCGCCGTCGCGCAGCCCGCGAACCTTGTGCGGGTTGTTCGTGAGCAGTGCCACCGACAACACGCCGAGCGAGGTGAGCACACTCGCGGCATCGTCGTAGCTGCGCGCGTCGACCGGTAGACCGAGCGCCAGGTTTGCTTCGAGCGTGTCGAAGCCGTCGTCCTGCTTGGCGTACGCGCGCAGCTTATTGAGAAGCCCGATACCGCGGGCTTCGTGGCCCGTGGCGTAGATGAGCACGCCGCGCTCCTGGGCGGTGACCGCTCGCAGCGCGACGCGGAGTTGGATCCCGCAATCGCAGCGCAACGAACCGAGGGTGTCACCAGTGAGGCACTCGGAGTGGACGCGTGTCAGAACGCCGGACTGCCCGCGGACGTCGCCGTGCACCAGTGCGAGGTAGACGTGGCCCGAGGCGACCTCGAACGCGCGCACATCGAAGACGCCCCACTGCGTGGGCAAGGGCACGCGAGCAACCTCTACGGGGGTGTCGCGCTCTGGGTGTGGGTGTCGCTGTGCCATCTAGGGGAGGATTGCGACGTGCAGATGGTCAAAGCCGTGATGTTCACCGCACCGGGTCGCGTCGCGGTGCGCGACGTACCGCTTCGAGCGCTGGGTGCGGGCGAGGTGGTCGTGCGCACACTGTTCTCGGGCATCAGCAGCGGCACCGAGTTGTTGGCCTACCGCGGTGAAATCGATCCCGACCTCGTTCTCGACGAGAACATCGACGCGCTCGGCGGCACGTTCGCCTACCCGTTCCAGTACGGCTACGCCTGTGTTGGCGACGTCGACGGCAGCCTCGTGTTCGCGTTCCACCCTCACCAGGAACGATTCGTCGCTCCGGCGCGCGACCTCGTTCGCCTCGGTGACGTGGACCCGCGGGAGGCCACGCTGTTTCCGCTCGTCGAAACTGCGTTGCAAATCGCGTTGGACGCGGGCCCGGTACTCGGCGACGACGTAGTGGTCCTCGGCTTGGGCGTCGTCGGCACGCTCACCGCGTTGCTGCTGGCTCGCGCCGGCGCGCACGTGGTGGGTGTCGATCCGTTGGTTTGGCGCCGGCAGGTTGCGCGGTCCGTTGGAATCGAAGCCGTGGCCCCCGACGACGCACCTCACGACGTTCCGCTCGTCGTGGAGGTAAGCGGACGTCCGGAGGCACTTGCTTCGGGGCTCGAATTGTTGGCTCACGAAGGCACTGCCCTGGTCGCGTCGTGGTACGGAAGGAAACACGTGCCGCTCCCCCTGGGTGGCGCGTTCCATCGACGGCGCCTGACTCTTCGAAGCACCCAGGTATCGACGATTCCTGCGGCGCTTCGCGATCGCTGGTCAATCGAACGCCGACGGTCGGCCAGCGTCGAACTGCTGGATGCTCTACCCCTCCGCGCGTTGGCCACACACGCGTTTCCCATCGCCGCGGCCGCGGACGCGTTCGCCGCACTCGATCGCGGCGACAACGGATTGCTGCACGCCGCGTTGCGGTACGAGTAGCGCATGTACGAGGTCGGCGCCGCCGTCGATGTGCGAGCCCTTCATGTGATGCCGGGCGTCGAGGGGCCCGAAGGTGTGCTTCATGCGCACGACTACCGCATCGAGGTCGTCGTGGAGCGCGACGACCTCGATGAGCGGGCGATGGTGTGCGATATCGACGTGCTCCAGGCCGCGCTGGATGCCGCCGCGGACCACGTGAGGGACGTAGACCTGGAGGTGATCCGACCGGCGGGCGCGGAGGCGGTGACGGTCGAGGTCTTCGCGCGATGGGCTCACGGCGCCATCGCTGATCGCGTGCGCAGCAGTGGCGCGGACGCGCTCACGGTTCGCGTGTGGGAGACCCCCATGGCGTACGGCGGCTACCGCGCTCCGCTCAGCTGACCATCGACCGGTACGCGTCGCGGCATCGCTGCGCGCAGGCGTGCCACGTGAAGCGTTCGATGATGCAGTCGCGCGCCGCGGCCCCGAGACGACGAGCGTGCGCCGGGTCGCCCAACAGCAAGCGAAGCCGGCCCCGCAGTTGCTCGATGTCGCCCGGCTCCACGACGTAGCCAGTCACGCCGTCGACGACCAGTTCCGTCAGGCCGCCGACCCGGCTCGCGACCACTGGCGTGCCGCTTGCCATCGCCTCCAGCGTGCTGAGACCGAGGAGCTCCGACACGCCAACGTCGCGGCCGTAACACGTCCGATGCACCGATGGGACGGCAACGACCGCGGCCCTGCGGTACAAGTCCGGGAGGTCGCGGTCGGCCACCGCGCCGAGGAAGCGGACGTCCTTGCCGTCGGCCAACCGGTGGAGGTGCTCGGGGTAGTCGCGCTCCGGCGGGTCGCGATCGTGCCCGCCCGTGCCGGCGATGGTGAGCTGGGCGCCGTCGGGCAGCGCCTCGATGAGCCGGTCGACACCTTTGTGGGGAGTGAGCCGACCGACGAACAACACCCCGTGACGCGTTCCAGCATCCGGGTAGAACCGTCGCGGGTCGGCGCCGCCGTAGATGACGGTCGTCTTGTCGGCGGGCGAACCGAGGACGTCACTCGCGTACTGCGAAACGGTGAGGAAGCGATCGATCAGCCGTGGGAGTACGCCCATCCAGTCGCCTCCGGCCAAGCCATGGTCGGTGACCGCGATGGGCGTGCGTCGCGCGGCGGCAACGACCGCGCACAGCCGGCTCGGTGCACTGCGAAGATGATGAACGTGTACGACATCTACGCCTCCCGTCGCGCGAAGCAACCCGGGCGCGAGTGGGTGCGCCGGATGATGATGCAGATGGGCGCGGGCGCGCAGCACGCGGATGCGCACGCCATCAACCTCCTCCACTCGCGCGACGCGACCGAAGGTCAGCAGTTCGCATTGCACATCGTCGAGCCCGGCGAGCGCCTTCACCAGTTCGACCGGGTAACGCTCGCCGCCACCGAAGAGTCCGTCGTGGCCGAACGCGGTAGGAGACACATGGAGGACGCGCATGCTGGTCTCACTTCTTACTCGGGGAGCGCCTGAGCAACTCACCGGGGGTTACCTCTACCACCTGCGCGTCGCGACGTTGGCTCCGTTGCACGGTGCGCAGGTGGAGTTCGTGCCCGTGCGAGCATCGTTCAACCCCTTCGCTCGCGCGTCCGGTGACATCGTGTTGATCGACAGCATCGCCGCGGCGGCGGTCGCTCCATGGGCGCGGGATCCACGACCGATGGCGGCGATCATCCACCAACGGCCCGGCGGCATCGACCACGGGTGGCCACGTCGGGCGATGCAGGCACCGCTCGACCGCGCGCTCTACCGGCGGTGCGAACTGCTCATCGCCGCGAGCGATGCACTCGGCGAAGAACTCGTCGCCGCGCCGCACAACCTGTCGCCGGAGCGCGTCCGGGTGGTGCCACCCGGATCCGATGTGGCACCACTTCACCGCACGCCCGCGCTCGACCTTCGCCGCGGCCGGCGAGCCGCATTCATCTCCGTCGGGAATTGGGTTGCGCGCAAAGGGACGTTGGAGCTGCTGGCCGCTTTCTCTGAGCTCGCCGACGACCGCGCGACGCTGCATCTCGCGGGCCGCGACGACGTCGAGCGCCGCTACGGCGCGCGCGTGCACGCGCGTTTGGCGGCACCCGACCTCGTCGACCGCGTTGTGTACCACGGCGCCGTTTCCCGCGAAGACGTTGCCCGCCTCTACGCCGGCGGTGACGCGTTCGTGCTGCCGAGCTACCAAGAACCGTACGGAACCGTGTACGGCGAGGCACTCGCAGCCGGTTTGCCGGTCGTGGGCTGGCGCGCCGGCAACCTGCCCAATCTCGCGGACGACGGCGTGGAAGCTGTCATCGTCCCGCCTGGCGACATCGCCGCGCTGGCGAAGGGAATGGATCGCCTGGCCACCGATGACGCATGGAGAGACCGGCTTGCGGCCGGGGCCGCGCGTCGAGGCGCGCGTCTACCGACGTGGTCGGAGGTGGCTCGGATGTTTTTCGGTTTGCTCGAGGAGATGGCGATCGGTGCGCGGTGAAGCGACGACGTCGTCGGTGAACCGGATGCGACGACGCCTGGCGCCGTTCCTCGCTCGATTCTTCGGACCGGTCGAGGTCACGTGCGAACTTTTCGATGGCCAGCAGCTGCGGGTCGTGCTGCCGGAGATCGTCGGCACCGACCTGTACCGGCACGGCTTCATCGAGGCGCCACTGACGCAGATGCTGCTCGAACGGCTGCGGCCCGGCATGGTGTTCGTCGACGTAGGTGCGCAGTACGGCTACTTCACCGTTGTGGCCAGCCGTCTGGTGCAACCGTTCGGCACGGTTATCGCGTTCGAGCCGGGCAAGCACGCCGCGGCGTTACTGATGTCGAACGTTGCGCACCTGCCAGGCGTAGTGGTCGAGCAAGCGGCGCTGCATACGAGCGGCGGCACCGTGGAACTCACCGACTACGGTCCGCAGCACTCCGCGCTCAACACGGTGCTCGGCGGAGCGCGCGTGCCCGCCCGGGAACGCCGACGGCTGCAACCGCAGACCTACGACGTGCCCGCGGTCTCGCTCGATGAGTACGCCGCGACCCACCACCTCCGTCCCGACATCGTGAAACTCGATGCTGAGGGCGCGGAGGTGGCGATTCTCACCGGCATGCACGACGTGTTGCACGACGTGCGCCCCATAGTGGTGCTCGAGACCGGCGACTACGACGGCATGGTCTCCCCGACGACCGCGGCGTCAATCGATCTACTGGAGCACGCCGGCTACGCATGCTTCGAGTACGCGGGCGGCCTGCGACCGCATCGCCGGCGCGCGCAGTACGGCTACGGCAACCTGTTCTTCCTGCCGGCGAGCGCGGCATGACCGACGGGTCGTCTACGTCGTCAACGCGAGCGCATCCGCGTCGGCGCGGATAATTGTGGCGTCGACGACGGCGTATTCCGCTTGGTCGAGCACATACAGAGCCAGGTCGATCGCTTCCGCCGCGTCCTGCTCAGCCAAGTCGGCATTGTGCTGAGCCTTCTTGATGTCCCGTTCGGCTCGACGCTCGTCCGCCTCTGCGCGCATGGTCGCAAACCACTGGTCAACGGATGAGCGGGTGTCGTTCCACCGCGCCCGAACCTTTCCCCGCGTGCTCTCGGCGAGCTCCTCGGCCTTTGCGTTGCCGTCGGCGATCGCGCCCTTCAGCTTGGCGCGCTGCGCCTCGAGCTTCTCTCGGTTGTTCTCGCGCGTCATAGCTGCCGAGTCTTCGGTCTTTTTCACTCGCTCGCTGAGCTCGGAGAGCCGTTCGGATAGCGCCTTCATGATGAATCCTCCTCGTTGTCGATGGATGGAGTATGCGAAGTCGTGGCCTGCTCCACATCCCGTATCCACGTGCGGCTCAATGCGCCGGCTGCACCTCACGCTCGAGCACGAGACGCGTCAGTTCGACGCGGGAGTTCACGCTGAGCTTGCGAAAGATTGAACGCAAGTGAGAGTCGACCGTGTGATGCGAGACAAAGAGCCGAACGCCGATCTCCCGGTTGGTCAGCCCGTCGGCGACGAGTTGCCCGACGGTGCGTTCCGTATCCGTAATGCTTGCCCAGCCGAACGCCGACTTGTCTCTGGGAGCCGTGAGGATCGATCTGGAATGCGCTGGTGACGAGTGCGGAGCGAGTCGAACGACGGCACCGATGCGCACGCCTCGATCCAAGATCGGCTCGCACCGCAGTTCGGTCGACGTGCCGTTCGCCAGAACCACAACGGGAACGTGGAGCGATGCTCCGGGGGCTACCGACGACGCGTAATGCCGAAGCAGTCGCTCGTCTTCGTCAGTGACGAGCCCACCAGCTGTGCTGTTCGCCATTACCAACGTCTCACTGACCACCAACAGCGGTCCTCTCGCGCTCCGACGTGCGCGCAAGAAGTACTCCCTCAATTTCCGATCCGACGCGCCGGCACTGTCGAGCAGTCGATCCTCGATCTCGCGGACCGCGCGTTTCGCGAGCGCGACCATCACGTTGCTGGGTCCTCGCGTCGTCGACGTGAGATGCAAGGTGGCCAGCGGTCGCCCGACGCGTGGGTCGTTGATCGGTGCTGCTGCCGACGAGCCCGGGCAGGGGGCCCAATGGTTGGCGGTTACCTCGTGCTCTGAGGTCTGCGGTACCCAGCGCCGCAACGAACGACCGCGATTGTCGGCGAGCACGATCCTGACGCTGGTGTCGCCGAGATCCTCCATCAGAGATTCCAGGACCGGCATCGCCGCGCGCTCGAAAGCATCGCCGAGCATCGTTTGGTGGGTGTGCCCCGGGCCACCCGCGTGGGTGTGCTCATCGGCCCCCTCTTTTTCGGGAAACGGGGCCAGGGTGGTGGAGGCGCCGGCGAGGACTTCGCTGTCGAACAGGATCTTCATGGCTTCCTCTTCTTGTGGTGTGGTCTCCTTGGGGGTGCGCACGATGCGGTGCGCCGGAGGTCATCTGTGAGGTCAACTCCCATCCGCGTGGCGTTGTGGTCGCCGAGCCACGCGCAGCCCGCGTGGCACGTAGTGAGTCTGATGGCGCCGCGGGCGGCGTGCATCCGCCAGGCGACAGTGCGGGTGGCCAGTCGCGCGCGGTTACGCCGTCGTTCGCACAGGCGAGACGAAGCGCCACCGGCGTGGCGGTGTTGAGGTGTTGCAGGGGCGGCACAAGGAGCGCGAGGTGCTCGACCGGCTGCTCGAGGCGGTTCGCGGCGGTGAGAGCCGCGTGCTCGTCGTGCGTGGGGAGCCCGGGGTGGGCAAGACGGCGCTGTTGGAGTACGTGGACGGGCAGGCGTCGGGGTGTCGCGTAGCGCGCGCCGCGGGTGTGCAATCCGAGATGGAGCTTGCCTTCGCCGCGCTGCATCAGTTGTGCGCGCCGATGCTGGATCACCTGGAGCGCCTACCAGCGCCTCAGCGCGATGCATTGAGCACGGCGTTCGGGTTGACGAGCGGGGCGGCACCAGCTCGCTTTTTGGTTGGTCTTGCCGTGCTCGGCCTGCTGTCGGACGTAGCCGAGGAGGGGCCGCTGGTGTGCCTCGTCGATGATGCGCAGTGGCTCGACCGAGCGTCGTTACAGGCGCTCGAGTTCGTGGCGCGCCGGCTGCTCGCGGAGTCCGTTGCGCTGGTCTGCGCGGCCCGCCAATCCGGGACAGACGAGCCACTGGCGGGGTCGCCGGAGCTGGTGGTCCGGGGGCTAACTCATGGTGATGCGCGAGCGCTGTTGGGCTCCGTGATCGGGTGGCCGTTGGATGAGCGCGTGCGCGATCGAATCATTGCCGAGACGCGCGGCAACCCGCTGGCACTGTTGGAGCTGCCACGCGGATTGACCCCGGCGAACCTGGCCGGCGGGTTCGGGCTGCCTAGCGCGCAGGCCCTTCCCCGCCGTATCGAGGACAGCTTCCAGCGACGGCTGGCTGCACTTCCACCGAAGACGCAGCGACTGTTGCTGCTCGCGGCCGCGGACCCGGTCGGCGAGTCGGCGCTGGTGTGGCGGGCCGCCGATCGGCTCGGGATCGGGATCGAAGCCGCGGACGCCGCCGAATCCGAGGGGTTGCTGGAGTTCGACACGCGGGTGACCTTTCGTCATCCGCTCGTCCGCTCGGCGATCTACAGGTCGGCCTCGCCGGCCGCGAGGCGAGAAGTGCATCGCGCGCTGGCAGAGGCGACCGACCCGCAGCTCGATCCCGATCGGCGTGCGTGGCACCGCGCGCATGCGGCGCCCGGCCCCGACGAGGACATCGCGTCAGAACTCGAGTACTCGGCCGGCCGCGCACAGGCGCGCGGTGGGCTGGCCGCGGCCGCCGCTTTTCTCGAACGGTCCGCCGCGCTCACACCCGAGCCGAGTCGGCGAGCGGAGCGGGCGCTGACCGCGGCGGGGGCACAGGCTCAGGCCGGCGCGTTCGATGCAGCGCTACAACTGTTGGCCGCCGCGGAGGCCGGGCCGCTCGGGGAACTCGAGCGCGCCCGAGCCGACCTGCTGCGCGGGCAGATCGCGTTCGCATCCAGCCGGGGCAGCGACGCTCCACCGCTGTTGCTCAAGGCCGCGCGACGCCTCGAACCCCTCGACGTCGAGCTCTCGCGCGAGACCTACCTGGAAGCGCTCTCCGCGGCGGCGTACGCCGGCAGTCTCGCAACCGGCGGCGACCTCCGAGAGGCAGCCGAAGCAGCACGAACCGCGCCTCCGACGGCGCAGCCCGTGGGCGCGGACGATCTGCTGCTCGATGGGCTGGCCCTGCTGATCACGGAGGGCCACGCAGCCGCGGCGCCAACGCTCAAGCAGGCGCTCAACGAGTTTGGCAGCGACGACGTCTCCGCGGACGACGCGGTGCGCTGGATCTGGCTCGCGGTCCCCGCGGCCCAAGCGCTGTGGGACGACAAGAGCTGGGGGCTGCTCTCCACCCGCCACGTCCAGCTCGCCCGAGACGCCGGCGCCCTTGGCGTGCTCCCCATGGCATTCACGCAACGCGCCGGAATGCACCTGTATGAAGGCGACTTCGCCGCGGCGGCGTTGTTGATCGAGGAAGCCGGGGCGATCACTGAGGCAACTGGGATCCAGCTCGCGCCCTACGCCCCGTTGGCACTCGCGGCCTTCCGTGGCCAGGAGCGTCAGGCCTCCGCGTTGATCGAGACCACAACGCGGGAGCTTGTGCGTCGCGGCGAGGGCGCTGGACTGACGTTCATTCACTGGACGAACGCGATCCTGTACAACGGCCTCGGCCGCTTTCAGGACGCGCTGGAGGCGGCGCAGCGGGCTGACGAGAACCCGGACGAGCGGCGCTGGTGGGTCTCGACGTGGGCGATGGTCGAGCTGATCGAGGCCGCGACCCGCAGTGGGGTGCCCGAGCAAGCGGCCGGCGCACTGACGCGCCTCTCGGAAAGCACCCGCGCCAGCGGGAGCGACTGGGCGCTCGGCATCGAGGCTGGCGCGCGAGCGCTACTCAGCGACGGCCAGACTTCCGAGCGCCTCTACCGCGAGGCGCTCGACCGCCTCGGCGGCACACGGGTCCGCTTCGCGCTCGCCCGCGCCTACCTCCTCTACGGGGAGTGGCTGCGCCGCGAACGCCGGCGCACCGACGCGCGCGAGCAGCTGCACACCGCGCAAGACATGTTCATCACGATGGGTGCCGAGGGGTTCGCCGGGCGCGCCGAACGCGAGCTGGTCGCTACGGGAGAAGCCGGGCGCAAACGCGCGGTCGTGACGACAAGCCAGCTCACAGCCCAGGAGGAATGCGTCGCCCGGCTCGCCCGCGACGGCCTCTCGAACCCTGAGATAGGCGCCCGGTTGTTCATCAGCCCGCGCACCGTTGGGTACCACCTGCGCAAGGTCTTCATGAAGCTCGGCATCACCTCGCGCATGCAGCTCGAACGAGTGCTCGGCAGCGATCCCAACATGGACCGGTAGGACGAGGTGTTGCTCGACCGGCACCGCGAGTCCGAGGTTCTCGACGAGCTGCTCCAGGCGGTTCGCGGCGGTGAGAGCCGCGTGCTCGTGGTGCGTGGGGAGCCCGGGGTGGGCAAGTCGGCGCTGTTGGAGTACGTGGTCGAGCAGGCGTCGGGGTGTCGTGTGGCGCGTGCCGCGGGTGTGCAGTCCGAGATGGAGCTTGCCTTCGCCGCGCTGCATCAGTTGTGCGCGCCGATGCTGGATCACCTGGAGCAGCTGCCGCGTCCGCAGCGTGATGCGCTTGGCACTGCGTTCGGCATGCGGGCCGGGGACGCCCCGGATCGTTTTCTTGTCGGTCTTGCAGTGCTGAGCCTGTTCTCCGCCGTCGCCGAAGAGCAACCGCTCGTGTGCGTGGTCGATGACGCGCAGTGGCTCGATCGGGCCTCCGCGCAGACATTGGCGTTCGTCGCGCGGCGCCTGTTGGCCGAATCGGTGGCGCTCGTCTTCGCGGTGCGCGAGCCCGGCGAGGAGGAATTGGCGGGGCTCTCACAGCTCGTTGTCGAGGGTTTGAGTGACGACGATGCCCGCGTGTTGCTCGACTCGGCCATCCATGGCCCCCTCGACCAGCAGGTACGCGACCGGATCATCCCGGAGACGCGCGGCAACCCACTCGCGTTGCTCGAGCTGCCGCGGGGGTTGACGCCGGCGGAGCTCGCGGGCGGGTTCGGCCTTCCCGACACGACGCCGCTGGCCAGTCGCATCGAGCAGAGCTTCCGGCAGCGCCTTCAGTCGCTTCCCGGCGACACACAACAACTCCTGCTGGCGGCAGCGGCCGAGCCACTCGGCGATGTGAAGTTGTTATGGCGCGCGGTCGAGCGCCTCGGGATCGGCGTCGCAGCGGCGGCGGCCGCCGAGGCCGCAGGGTTGATCGAGCTCGGTGCTCGCGTGCGGTTCCGTCACCCTCTTGTGCGCTCGGCGATCTACGGTGCCGCGTCGCCACAGGCTCGGCGGGAGATCCATGGAGCGCTGGCCGAGGCGACTGATCCCAAGGGCGATCCCGATCGACGAGCGTGGCATCGCGCGCATGCGGCAGCGGGTCCCGATGAGACGCTGGCCCGCGAGCTGGAAAGCTCGGCCGTCCGGGTGCAGGCGCGTGCGGGTTTCGCGGCGGCGGCCGCGTTCTTGGAGCGGGCGACCGAGCTGACGCCTGATCCGGCCCGGCGCGGAGCCCGCGCGCTCGCGGCTGCTCAGGCAAAGTTGGACGCCGGGGCGCCCGATCGTGCATACGACCTGGTCGCGACCGCGGAGATGGCTCCGCTCGACGAACTTCAACGCGTGCGAGTCGACGTGCTGCGCGCACATATCGCGTTTGCCCGTAGCCGCGCGAGCAACGCGTCGGCACTCATGCTCGCGGCCGCCCAACGTGCCGAACCGCTCGACGCCGCACTCGCTCGCGAGATCTATCTCGAAGCGTTCGGAGCGGCGATGTTCGCCGGGCGCCTCCGCGGCGCCGTCGGGGTACGGGAGGTCGCAAACTCAGCGCGCGCGGTCGGGCGGGCGGCCTCCTCGTTACAGGCGCCACGAGCACTCGATCTTCTCCTGGACGGGCTCGTGACCCGGTTCAGCGAGGGTTACTCGCCGGCCGTGGCACCGCTACGGCGGGCGGTGCAAGCTTTCGAAGCGCTGCTTCGCGACTATGGCCGCGCCCCGCGCGAGGTGCGCTTCGCGTGGGGCGTCTGCCCCGAGCTGTGGAGCGACGACGCCTGGCACGCGCTCGCCAACCTCGGGGTCCGGATCGCTCGGGACGCCGGCGCCCTCACCGCACTTCCCGTTGGGCTCGTCTACCGCGCCGGCCTCCACACACTCGCAGGCGAATTCGCGGCCGCGGCGGCCGACATCGAGGAGGCAAACGCGATCGCGGCGGCGACCGGCATTTCACACTTCGACTATGCGTCGATCTTGCTCGCCGCGTTGCGCGGCGACGAGGCCCAGGCGTTGGAGGTGATCGAAGCCAGCGTCCAACGCGCGACCGCGACGGGCGAGGGAAGGGCGATTGGTCACGCCGAACACGCGGCCGCGGTGTTGTACAACTGCCTGGGCCGCTACGAGGCCGCCGTACTCGCCGCCCAACGAGCATGCGAGCACGAGGATCTGGGGGTCTTCGGATGGGCGCTGGCCGAGCTGGTCGAGGCGGGTGCACGAAGCGGCAGCCATGCAGTCGCGGCCGACGCCCTCGAGCAACTCGTCAAACGAACCCGCGCCAGCGCCACGGATTGGGCGCTCGGGATCGAGGCTCGTTCGCGAGCGCTGCTGGGCGACGGCGAGGCCGCCGAGTCGCTCCACCGCGAGGCAATCGAGCGCCTCCGCCGGACCCGTATCACCGTTCATCTCGCCCGCGCCCATCTTCTCTACGGCGAGTGGCTGCGCCGCGAGCGCCGGCGCGCGGACGCGCGAGAACAGCTGCTTACCGCGCACGAGATGTTCATCACGATGGGCGCCGAAGGGTTCGCTGCGCGCGCCGAACGCGAGCTCGTGGCCACGGGCGACGCCGCGCGCAAACGCGCCCTCGAAACGAGCAGCCCGCTCACAACCCAGGAGGAACACGTCGCTCGGCTCGCCCGCGACGGCCTCTCAAACCCCGAAATCGGCGCGCGGCTTTTCCTGAGCCCGCGCACCGTTCAATACCACCTGCGTAAGGTCTTCATGAAGCTTGGCATCACGTCGCGCATGCAGCTCGACCGAGTGCTCCCCACCGACTCCGGGCTGACCCAGGACGGCTAAGAAGCTCTCGGCTCCTTCTTGGTGGCCGGGATGATGCGGTAGTCCCGCTGGAAGACGAGGTTGTGGACGTCTGCGGCGGCGATCTGTCGGAGGGTCGAGAGTTTCGCGGCGGCCTGCTCCTCGGTGAAGACGTTGAGCGGCCAGTCGTGCACGGTGGCGCCGCGCAGATGCGGGTGGAGGAACCCGGCACCGTAGAAGGCGTGGAGCATGATCGGGTTGACGCCCGCGACCCGCTGCTCCGGCCATGACAGCGCCCAGATCGCATCGACGCCGTCTGCGGTCGAGCGCATCCCGGTGGCCAGGATCTCGCCAGTTCCGAGGAGCAGGTCGTCGTTGATCTCGGTGAGCGCCTGCCGCGCGTACGGGTCGATCAGTGGGACGGTCTTGGCGAAGAGAAGCTCCTTGTCCTGGCGTGACACTGCGTTTCCGTGCACGCCGTCGCGAAGATCGGCGAAGTGCCTTCGAAGCTCTGCGGTGTAACCCGGTCGGGACGCGTCCATGGGTTCGGTTACCGCGCAGCGGTGTCGAGAGGGCGAGGCGACGTCATGGCGTCGAGCTCGCGAACGACTGAGTCGGTGCGTGACGGGAGGCGCCTCACCTCGAACGCGAGGGCAATCTCGACCACGCCGTAGACCATGCTCCACAGCCCGATCGCCAGCACGGCGGCGACCAGCGTCAGGCCTGGCCGTGCGAGTAACCAGAAGGAGAACAGCGTCTCCACGATGCCGAACGCCAACGTCAGGCCCCAATACGGGAGCATGTCGCGACCGCTGATTGCGCCTGCGATGGCCATCACTCCGCTGAACAGCACCCACCATCCGATGAATGCGGCCAGCACGAGCAGCGTCGGGCCCGGCCACGCCCACACGGCAACGCCGACACCAGCCTCGAGCAGCCCGAGCGCTACCGACCAGCTTCGTACCGCGCCGTCGATGGGAACGCTGAACGTCGTGACGAGTCCGCGAAATACCAGCACCGCGCCCACGAATACGGCGAGGTCACCGACCGTCCAGTCGGTGAACACGATGATGCTGCCGGCGACGACGCTGATGATGCCGGTGATGAGCACCACCCACCAGCCCCGGCTCACATCGTCGATCTGCTGTCGTGTCCACCACGTTGCGCTCAATGGATTGGTGACAATCACGGTTACTCCTCGATCGAAACGACTGCACCCACCGTGACGCGCAATGACGCGCCCGACATCACGCGCTCACGTGTATGGATGCATCGCTACACGTGAACCCGTGATGTGGCGCATGGGAGCGCTGGGTCATCGTTGATCGCGTGATGTCCACACGCAAAGGAACGAACATGACTCGTCGCAGATACGTCACCTTCTTCGCCAGTGCGGTAATGGTGCCGCTCACCGCGCTGGCCGCCGGCTGCGGAAGCAGCAGCAACGCGACCGCGACAACCGCGCGCCCGACGACCGCGAGCGGGAACGCGGCAACGGTCGGCGTCGCGAACAGCGGTCTGGGAAAGATCCTCGTTAACTCGCAGGGCCGCACCCTCTACCTGTTCCAGAAGGACACGGGGACGAAGAGCACCTGCACCGGTGCATGCGCGGTCAACTGGCCGCCGGTCCGGGTGAACGGCACACCGACCGCCGGGAGCGGGGCAACCGCGATGCTGAACACCACCACACGGTCCGACGGCGCGCCACAGATCACCTACAACGGTCACCCGGTTTACACGTTCGCCGGCGATCAGAAGGCCGGCGACACAACCGGCCAGGGCATCAACGCGTTCGGCGCCAGCTGGTTCGCGCTCTCCCCCACCGGGAACCAGGTCTCCGGTCAGGCATCGAACACGAGTGGCGGCACTCCGGGTTACTAGCGGCCTCGAGCAGAAGCGAGCTTCGCACTGAAGCCTCGGGGTCGTTCCCGGTGGCGGTTCGTTCCGCGTTCCATATGCGATTGCACGAACGTGCGTATCGGCCCGGAGCACGGCCTGCGAGGATCGCACTTGACGTCGACTTGGCAGGTCGACCGACACGCATACGTACGGGGCGCAAGGGACGGGCACGGATGAACCTTCTCAAAAGCCTCCGATCCTCCGTGCACGACGACCCCGTATTCATGCGACGCCTCAACGGATGGCTGGTCGTCCTCTGGATCGTGATGATCCCGATCTCGATGGCGTTCCATCTGCTGTCGAGCGTGGTGTACGTGGCCGCACTATCGCTCTGGTCGCTCGTCTCGGGTCACTGGTCGGGGTGGCAGGCAGCGCGAGTAGAGGTCGCGCAGAATTCGGAGGCCAAGCGGCGCGAGGCCGAGCCGATTGAGCAGAAGGTGGTCCAGAGGCTTATCCACGACACGACCGTCGAGCCTGCGGAATAGCAAGGCGCAGCTACGGCGTCTCCGCGCCGGTCGCCGCCCTTCGGATGGGCAACATCGTCTCCGCCGGCTCGTTCTCGATGAAGTCGAGCACGATGCGGTTCACGAGTTCGGGCTTTTCGATCACGACCGCGTGGGACGTGCGAGGGACCACGGCCAACTCCGAATTCGGGATAGCTCGGAACAGCGCGGCGGTGTGCTCGAGGGAAACCATGTCGTCGTCGCCCACCACCACGAGCGTGGGCGCGGAGATGTGGGCGAGCTCGCCGACGGGGATGTGCGGCTCGCGCTGCGTCATTTCCACGAACTTCGCCAACACCACCGGCCAGTGCTCGGGCCCGTCAGGCGTATGCATCTCGTAGAGGCCACGGAACATCGCCATCTCGTCGCTGTCCGGCGCCAGGTTTGCGAACATGTCGTCGACCTCGGGAGCGACGCCCGTCGTGTCGTAGTTCGCGCCGATCACGACCAGCTTGCGGACGAGGTCCGGGCGCGCGATCGCGACCATCAGGCCCACGATCCCACCGTCGCTCCAGCCGACCAGATGCGCAGGCCCACCGACGACCTTGTCGAGAAAGCCAATCGTGTCCTCGGCCATGGCGCCATAGGTCAGCGGCCCCTCGGCGTCGGCCGTGTGACCGTGCGCCCGCCGTTCTGGCGCGACGACGCGGAATCGCTCTGCGAACACGGGGGTCTGCGCCGCCCATGTCTCGTTCGTACACAGCCCACCGTGGAGAAGGACGAGCGGTTCGCCGCTTCCCTCCTCGTCGTACCACGTGTTGACACCGCCGATGTCGACGTACTCACCCATGTCGTGCCCCTCTACGACGTGATCTCTCGAGCCAGTCGTTGTTCCGCGACCTAGACAACAGCGGGGACCTCAGCCCGTCAAGGGACGAGCGAAGCTCAACTCGTGACCGTTTGGATCGCGAATGTGGAAGTAGCGCTCGCCCCACGCCGCATTCGCAGGTGCGGTCGCCGGAACAAATCCGGCCGCCACGGCACGTTGGAACATCGCGTCGACGTCGTCGACCCAGAACACGACGCGACCCCAGATGTCGCGAGCGGCGTACGTGCCGAGCTGGAGGTTGAGGTATCCGCGGCCGGCCCGAAAGCTCGTGAACTCGGCGCCGACTCCCCCGTAGAGCAACCGGAAGCCGAGCGCGCCGTAGAAGGCCACGGAGTTCGCCATGTTCTGCGTCAGCAACGTCACCGCGCTGATGCTCTCAACCGGATCTACCGAGTCTGCCGGGTCTGCCGGATCTGGGTGCGGTTCCACGGGCGCAGCCTCGCGCGGCTGCGCCACCACCTCATGCCACCTTCGACTGACCGGCGTCTAGGTCGTCAACGCGAGCTCATCTGCGTCAGCGCGGGCAAGTGTGGCGTCGACGACGGCGTATTCCGCTTGGTCGATCACATAGAGCGCCAGGTCGATCGCGTCGGCCGCGTCCTCTTCGGCGACCTCGGCATTGTGCTGTGCCTTCTTGATGTCTCGTTCGGCACGACGCTCGTCCGCTTCTGAGCGCATCGACGCAAACCACTGGTTTACCGATGAACGGGTTTCGTTCCACCGCGCCTGAACCTTGCCCCGCGTGCCCTTGGCGACGTCCTCGGCCTTCGCGTTGCCGTCGTCGATCGCGCGGTTCAGCTTGGTGCGCTGCGCCTCGAGCTTCTGTCGATTCTTCTCGCGCGTCAGTGCCACCGAGTCTTCGGTCTGCTTCACGCGCTTGCTGAGATCGGCAAGCTGTTCGGATAGCGCTTTCATGATGAATCCTCCTCGTCGCGGATCATGCTGCTGGATGAGTACCTGAAGTGGCGGCCGGTTTCACATCACGTATCCACGTGAGAACCACGGCCGTGTACGTCGGCGCCTCAATGCGCCGACTCCATCTCACGCTCGAGCACGAGACGTGTCAGTTCCACGCGGGAGTTTACGCCGAGCTTGCGAAAAATTGAACCCAGCTGAGAGTCGACCGTGTGGTGCGAGACAAACAGGCGGGCGGCGATTTCCCGGTTGGTCAGACCGTCGGCGACGAGTTGCCCGATGGTGCATTCCGTATCCGTAATGCTGTCCCAGCCGATCGCCGACTTGAGTCCGCCGGCATTGAGGTTGGGCCCGGAACGCGCGGCAGACGAGTGCGGTCCGAGGCGTATGACAGCTCCGATGTCCACGCCTCGATCCAGATCGGCTCGCACCGCAGTTCGGTCGACGTGCCGTTCGCCAGTACCACGACGGGAGATGGAGCGACCCTCCGTTCGCTACCGACGACGCGTACTGCCGAAGAAGTCGCTCGTCTTGGTCAGTAACGAGCCCATCGGCGACGGTGTTCGCCATCGCCAACGTCTCACTGACCACCGACAGCGGTCCCTTCGCGCCGCAACGGGCGCGACGCGCTGGCACTGTCGAGCAGTCGACCCTCGCTCTCGCGAGCACCGCGACCCGATCTCTGCCTGGGCATCGAACCCGAGTGGCGGCGCTCCGGGTTGCTACCGCGCTCGGCAGTTCAGGTCAGTGAGTACGGCACGCCCGCGGCAACAGGGTCGGAACTGGTCGACACGTTGAGTGTCTGCGCGCCCGTTCCCGACGCGTTGGTCACACCGGTGACCGTCACGTTGACGATGTCGCCGGTACCGACATCCATCGGCAGCGTGATCGTGGCCATCGCGCCGCCGTTGCTCACCACGGCGGCGAGGCACGATGTCGCGAGGTTGGTGCTCACGTCGGAGACGAAGTATGGGCTGCAGCCGCTTGTGGGCCCGAAGGTCGTACCCGCCGGCGCCGCGAGCGTGATCGTCGAGAACCCCGCCGAGAGCGCGTTGGTCGCAACGAAGCTCACGGAATAGGTCACGTTGGTCGCGCTGTGCACGTTCGACGTGAGCGTCAGACCCGCGCTCCCAACCGCCGTCGGCGCCGTGAGGGTCGAACTCAACGCGACCGTCTTGGGATCGGACGAGGTCGAAAACGTGACGTTGTTGGCGCCCGCGGTTGCCTTGTTGGACACGGCGTTGGCGTCGATGCTTACAAGGTCGCCGGTCCCGACCGAGACGGGCGTGGTGACGGTGACGGTCGCCCCGCCGTTACTGACGAGCGCCGCGAGGCACGACGTGGCCTGGCCGGTTGAGTCGTCGGAGACCCGGTACGGGCCGCACCCGCTTATCGGCGAAAATGTTGTGCCGGTCGGAGCGGCCAACGTGATGGTCGAGAACCCCGCGGTCAGACCACTCACAGCCGTGAACCGAACCGAGTACGTCACGGCGGTCGCGGTCGCGGCAGTGGAGGTCACGTGCAAGCCGGCGAACTTCACCGCCGTCTTGCCCTTCAGCTTGAACTTCAACGCAACCAGCTTCGGGTCGGACGACGTCGAGAACGCCAGCGTGCCTGGCCCGGACGTTGTTCGGTTGGCGACGGCATTCGCGACGATGCTCACGTGGTCGCCGACGCCGGCGTTCACGGGCATCACGACCGCGACCGTGGCGCCACCGCCGCTCACCGCCGCCGATAGGCACCCCGTGGCACCGCCGGTGGTGTCGTCCTGCACCCGGTACGGCCCGCACCCATTTGTGGGCGCGAACGTGGTGCCGGCCGGCGCGACGAGCGTGATCGTCGAGTAGTTCGCGGTCATCGCGTTGGTAGCCGTGAAGCTCACC
This sequence comes from Actinomycetes bacterium, assembly GCA_025463905.1. Classification (GTDB taxonomy): domain Bacteria; phylum Actinomycetota; class Acidimicrobiia; order IMCC26256; family PALSA-610; genus JAODBJ01. Next base: position 4,233 of record JAODBJ010000205.1, on the reverse strand, counting down.
GAATACGAGACGTTCGTCGCGGTGGCCGCGTGCGACGACAGTACGACTGAACCACCGGTCACCGCGCTCGAAGCGCTCAGGGTGAACGGGAGGTTTACGGGCGTCGTGTCCGACGAGGTGGACACGACCATGTTCTGGACGCCCGTCGATGACGCGTTCGTCACCGCGTTCGCCGTCACGCTCACCGTGTTGCCGGCCGCCGCGTTCAACCCGTACGTGATCACCGCGTTGTTGCCCGACGCGCTTGCCGACAAGCAACCATTGGTGGCGTGCACGGTCAGATTCGACACGATGTACGGCGAGCATCCCGCGGTGGGGGCGAAAACGGTACCGACCGGGCCGGTCAACGCAATCGTCGACGCGGGTGTGAGCGCGGTGGTCGCGACGAACTTCACCGTGTAGTTCACCTGGGTCGCGCCAACGGAATGCGAACTCACCGACATCGACGGTGAACCGACCGCGGTGGCCGCCGACGCCGGGAGCGCCGAGCCCACGACGAGCGCGGTCACGCAGCACACCATCCCGAAGACGACAACCATCCGTCCCCAAATGCGATCCAACCAGCGAGACATCGGCCCTCCCCAAGGCACGGACCCGATGTGGGCGCGTGCACGTCCGTTCGATTGTCGAAAACCGACGACACGCGAACCAGAGCCCGGACGACCCCTTTCGGTGTGGGTACAAGTGCCCACGCGACTGAGACGTCTCGCGAGGGCAGCCGTTGTCGAGGCGCTGCTCCAGTCGTAGGGTCTAGTGGCGCTCATTGGGCGCGCCGCGGCATCGGCTGAATGTCGAGGGGAAAACGATGGGGCGAAAGCGGTTGACGCTCGGCATCGTTGCCATCGCAATCGCTTCGATCACCGCGCTCGGTTCGACCGGCGTCGTGTACGCGGCGGCACCGCCAAAGGAACTGCAGCCGAACTGCGTCTTGGTCGTCGCGACCGTGCAATGCACCTTCAGTTACAGCGGCACCGACGGTTCCGATGGCAGCGCGCAGTCGTTCACGACGCCGGCCGGCGTGCGAACGTTGACGATCGAAGCGTGGGGCGCCGAAGGTGGAGGAGGTGACCTTCAGAGTCTTGGCGGGCACGCAAAGGGCACGATCACCGTTGCCGCCGACGCGATCCTCGCCGTGCGCGTCGGCGGCCAGCCCACCACCGCGGCGGGCGGCTTCAACGGCGGCGGTACCGGCACACCGGCTGGCGGCGGGGCTTCCGACGTGCGCATCGGAGGCGACTCCGTCGGCGACCGGGTGATCGTCGCCGGTGGCGGAGGCGGGACGGGGGAAGTCTCGGTGAACGGGTCGACCATCTCGCTGTTAGGGGGGTACGGCGGCGGGGATGCCGGTGGTGACGGTGTCTGCGACTTCCCGCACGTCGGTCTCAGCTTCCCCGGCTGCGGCGGCGGCGGGTCGTCTTCGACCGGTGGCGCACCCGGGTCCTCGACGTGCCAAGGCGGCCTCAGCGTCGTCACCACGATCGCGGCTGAACCCGGCAGCTTCGGTGCCGGTGGCAACGCCGCGACCGAGACCTGCGGAGCCGGCACACAGACGTTCACGTTCGTCGGCGCCGGCGGAGGCGGCGGGTGGTTCGGCGGCGGGGGCGGCGGCGCCAGCGCGAGCCTCGCACTTCTTGCATTCATCGTCGGCGGAGGCGGCGGTGGTGCCGGCCACGTCAGCCCGTTCGCGACCGACACGGTGAACGAACCGGCCGTTCGGAGCGGTAGCGGTGCAGTGCTCATCAGTTACGCCGATACGCCGCCAAGCAAGTTTGCGTGCCGCCACGGCGGATGGCGCAGCTGGGTGAATAGCCGCGGCCGCGCATTCCGCGACGCGAAGAGCTGCGTGACCTGGGTCGAGCGCCACCGCAAGCCGTGACCAGCTTGTCGGTCGAATCAGCCGCCGTCGAGGGCGTCGCTGACGATCACGGCGGGCGCGGCGAGGGGGCCGATCATCGTCGCATCGATGCGAAACTGCCCGGCGAGCGCGTCGGCCGCGAGGTGGCTCACTCGCACGCGCCCGTCGTCCGCCTCCCACACGAGTATGCGTAACGGCAACTCCAACGCGAGGAGTGGGTACGCCACCATGAGCGGGGTGCCTGCGTTCGGACTACCGAACACGATGACGCGCGTGGGGCGCAACGTCAGGCCTACATCGACGGCAGCAGCTTGATGATCGATGACGTCGAACACGCGAAGTCCGCGCCGCTCGATCACGTCACGAAGACGTTCCAATGTGGTCTCGAACGGCAGAGAACTTTCACGAGTCTCGACACCATCGGCGCCGTAACCGTCCCCATCATCACTGGCTGTCATACGAACCTCACTTCCGGTGTCGTTGCCGCAAATCCGATTTCCACGCGCGGCGTTGGACGGCGGTTCGACACACTGCGCGGGAAAACGTGACAACACGCGCGCGCGGTCGTATCGTCCCGGGCCACGAACATCGACGGCGGCCTCGCGTACGCGCCGAACGGCGATCTGCTGTACACCGCGTACCCCACCCATCAAATCGGCGAGATCAAGCCGGGCAGCACGTCGCCCGACAAAGTCGTGGCGGCTCCGGGGTTGTCTTCGGTCGGAACTCTCAACGCGAAGACTGGTGTGATCTCCGGTACGCCGAAGACAGCCGGTACGTACAACTTCTCAGTCTTGGTCACCGACTCGACCAAGAAGCACAAGCAGACGGCCCAACAACCGCTGTCGCTGCAGGTGTCCTGACGACGGGCGGTTGAACGTGTGCAGCAACGTTGTTCCTACGCATCGTTGCGAAAGGTGTTACGCATTGCACTGACGCGGTCGATCCCCGACGGCGGGTCGGGTGGGTCTTCATGTTCAATCGCACGTCCGCGTTCTTTGCTGTTGCCGTCATGGCCTTCGGTGTTGTAGGCACCGCACCAACCTTCGCAGCGACTCCAATCGATCCGGCCGGGACGTACCACGAGCACGGCACAGCAGGGCTCGAAGGCTGCACCATGACGCTCACCGATACCAGGGGCATCGTTGCCGGCGACTGGTCGGACGACTGCGGGGGCGCCGGCCTCTGGACCGTGTCCGGCAAGGCAATCGCTCTGTCCAGTCCTCCGACCGCGACCGAATGCAGCCTCGTCTTCAGTGCGACTGTGGGCAAGAAGGGCTTCAGCTCGGCGAAGAAGCCCGGCATCCTCTACGTCGGCGAGGCCCGTTGCATCGTCAACACGTATACGTGGTGGGCAACCAAGTAGAGAACCGCTCTTCGTCGCGCCGCCGAAGCGGCGCTAGTCGAGCGCGTTCAACTCCGCCAACTTCGCGACGCCCGCGCGGTTCAGGTGGAGGTTGTACAGCGATGCGCCGGTGACGTACGGCGCGCTGAAGCCGTGGACGTACGTGTACCAACCTTCGATTTCGTCCATCACTGCCGGCCGGGAGAGAAGCCAACGGGCGTCTTCGCTACTGCTGTGCACTTCGGACAGGTCTTTCACGGCGCGTAAGCCCTTGTGGAGAGTCGCCTGTTCTTTGTTCACGCGCCCAGTCAACCAGGCGAGCCGACCCGCTTGATTGCAGTTGACGTAAGCCCTGTTCAGCGGCGCTTTGACCGCGGGCGAACCACGCGACCAGTTCAGCGCACTCGCGCCACGTCCTAGACCTTGACCGCCCACCACGCCGCCCTCGAGAGATGATCCGCGATTGCTCCCGGCTTCTTGGCGGTACCGATGCCTTTCTTGCCGAGTGTGCCGGTCATCACGACGACTTCGCCGCACGACGAAGCAGGAGTACAACCGAAGGCGATGCTTCTGCCGGCCAGGACCCAGATTCCACTATGGCCGCAGGCATCGCTCCACGCTCCACTCGTCGGTCCGCCTCCGCCGTCAGTGACCGTCATGGCGCACAGGTCGAAGGCAGTTGGAGAGTGCTGGATATACGACCCGGCCGGATCGATCGGGCCCGACTTCGTAGCCGCGAAGGCCGGCAATGCGCCGAGCAACGAGATTGACAGCGCGGATATGACAACGAGCGCGCGTGTGCGCTTGAACATGAGTTACTCCGACTTCTGACGATCACCAAGCGGACCGCACGCCGAGAATGTCTACTACGGCGCGACTCACGACAGTGGACTGGACGAACCGTTGCGCTTGTGCATCGCGACCAGCGTCTTGGCGCCGAGCGCGACTTCGTTGGGGCGCCGGAAATGATCAGCTGCGGATTGGCTCCCAGCGGAAGCGCCGAACCGCGAACACCGCGGCCGCGAGTCCCCAC
>JAODBJ010000196.1 GCA_025463905.1 Actinomycetes bacterium | reverse complement strand
GTGGTCGCCCTGCTTGGAATCGGGGCGATTCACTTCTTGCAGATCGTCGAGACGTTCCAGACGACGCCGTTGCTCGGCGTCGCGTACGTCGGACTGATCTCGGCAAGCGTCGCCGTGGCCGCATGGCTCCTCGCTACTGGCGACGTAGCCGCGTGGGTCGCCGCGGGACTGATCAGTGCCGCGGTGATCCTGGGCTACGCATTCACGCGATTCGTCGGCACGACCTTCGACAACCAAGACGTCGGCAACTGGTCGTGCATGCTCGGCCTCGCGTCCCTGTTCGTCGAGGCCGCCTTGCTGGCGGTCAGCGGTTACGCAGCGGCGCTTCTGCGTGCGAAGGTCGAGGACTCCGAACCTGCGATCGAGTTGGAACGCGAGCTCGTGCTCGAAGGCACGTCGAGCGTTCGCTGAGACGACGAGTCGTCGGGAGCGGCCCGGCGTCACAACCGGCGCCGACGACAAGACCTCGAAGTGATTGTCGACCAAAATCGTCCCGCGCTCCCGGCCCACGACGCGATTGATGAGCTACACGGGCGGCCGTTGCGCGCGCGCCTCCCGAGCGCGGCTCCGGTCGCGGTAACCGCGGGCGGCCTCGCCGCGGCGGCAGGCTTGGCCGTTGCCCGTCTCCGGTAGCAACGAGCGCGTTCAGACCGGACGGGCGTCGTTGATCTCGATCTTGCCGTCGCTCTCCCTGACCTGGATGTGAGGCAGTGGCGCGAGCGGCTGGCGGAACTGCTGGTGGAGCACGTCACCTTGCAATGAGAAGGACGCGCGGTGACAGGGGCAGTCGAGCCGTGCTTCGGCTTCGTTGAGACGGAGTAAGCAGCCTTGGTGGGTGCATACTCCGGAGATTGCGGTGAGATTGCCGCTGTCGTTCACGACGAAGCCGACGCTCGACGCGGTGGAGAAGCGCGCGACTTGACCCTCGCCGAGTTTGGCGGCCGTGAGGACCGGTTGCCAGACGCCCTCGTCGGGAACCAGTTCCTGCGCTTTGGGGACCGACGGTGAGGAACCCGGGCTGAGGAGCTCACGCTCGACGACGGCTCCTCCTACGGCCGCGGCCGCGGCGGCTGCTGCTGCGGCGCCGATGCCGCCGATGAGGCTTCGGCGGCTGAGACGGGCAGAGGCGAGGTCGACGGTCGCGTCGGCCTGGTCGAGCTGTTCGGCGAGGCGACGATGGAGATCGCTGACGAACTCGGTGCTGGGAAGCGCCGCGCCGGGCTCGGCGTTGTTGAGTTCGATCGCGGCGCGCATGGCGTCGACGTCGTCGGGTTCGGGCGTGAACGCCTTGGGCCGGCGGTTGCGCCGAAGCGACTCGACGAAGGCGGTGACTCGACGCGTGTTCATTGGCTGTCTCCACTGAGCTGCGCGGCGCGTCGGAGTGCGCGGTGTTGCAACACTTTTGCGTTCCCGAGGCTGATGTTCATCGCGTGAGCTGCCTCTCGGAGCGTGCACGCGTCGAGAAAGCGCAGCTGCAGGATACGTGCGTAGTGATCGGGTAGCTCACCGAGGAGCGCTCGAACCCGACGCGGTGCGTCCGATTCAACGGGTGGTTCGTCGAGGGCGGCTCGGTCGACGTCGACGTCGATGGTCGTGATCTCCGTGCCGTAGTGCCGGCGCCAGTGCGAGGCCAGCACCGTGCGCGCGGTCGCGAGGAGGTAGGCGCGTACTTCGCCGACCGATGCGGAGGTCCGGAGCGGTTTGAGCGCGGCCTGGAACACCTCTGCGGTGAGGTCCTCGGCGTCGGCGCGGTTGCCGACCCGTGCGTACATCATTCGGTACAAGCGCTCGACGTTGTCGAGGTAGATCGCGTCCCAGTTCGGATAGGCATCCGGTCCGACGCTGTGCAGGTGCGGAATCGTAATGTGGTGACCGTCGGCGCTGTCGTCCGCGCCGTCGTCGGGGACCGCGGCGGACGGGTCGGGAGGGGAGTCCTCACCCATCGAGGCACGCGGTCCCGCTGACGACGGCCCGTCGGTCGGGGGGCGAACCAACGGGTACCGAGCAAGTTGGTCGTCCATCACCTGGAGATACGACGCGGGGTTACACCCGCCGGACCGGGACCGCCTGAACCGCTGGCTGCATGCTGTGGTCGGCCACCAGGGTTGCCCCGACCGCGACGAGCACACCGATCTCGGCGACCAGAGCGATCAGCGCCTGCGGCGCGGGTTCGAGACCGCGTTCCTGGAAGTTGAACAGACCACCCGGTGTGCGGCTGAGCGCGAACGCCACGAGCGTGCCAATGGCGAGCGCGGCTGCCGCGAGCTCGGTCAGGGCGCCCGCCAGCCGGTCCGTGACGTGCGCGACGCGGGCAATGAGATGCGGACCGACGAGCAGCGCGACGACCACCGCCACTGATGTCACTGCTTGGAGCAGGAAGCCCACCCCGATCTTCGGAATCGTCCGATAGCCGTGCCGGTACAGGCAGAAGTGCACGTAGCCGCCTGCGGCGACGAGTGCCGCGGTCGCGATGCCGAACCCGCGGATCAGTCGCTGCGATCGTGCGTTCCCGACCACGCGCAGATCGGGTCGTGACACAGGCTTCTCCGTGAGTTGATCATCCGGGACTTGATCGTGAGTCAGTGCGGTGGCGCGCTCAGATTGCATGGTGTCTCCCTCAGCCCGTGACGATCACGGTGCCGTGCATGAACGGATGGATCGAGCAGATGTAGTGATACGTGCCGGCGGTCGGGAACGTGTGCGAGAACGTGTCGTTCTGGTTCAAGACACTCGAGCGGATCTTGCCGCCGTCGAACGTGATGTCGTGTTGGACGGAATCGTTGTTGGTCCACACCACCGTCGAACCGGCCGTGACCGTGACCGCCGCTGGGGAGAACGCGAAGTTCGTGATGAGGACGGCGTTGGTCGCCACCGGAGCGGAGGCTTTCGCCGTGTTGGGAGGCATCGCCATTCCGGCCATGCCGTTCCCTGCCGCCGACTTGCCTCCGCCACCGCCTCCGCACGCGGCGAGGACGATCGCGCCGGCCGCGACGAAGGCGCCTATGCGCATGGGTGTGAATCGATGACAACGTCGCACGTTTGATGGTTCGTGTTGGTTGGTCATGCCTCGAGATACGGGCGCGAGTTACACAACGGAATCGGTCCGCTGCGACGTAACACCGTCACCTATCTCTCTCGGAAGCGCCGAACAAAAGGGAGTCGCCGAGATGGATACACGCCCAGCGGACGCGAACTCAGAGCTCACCCTGCATGAACGGCTCCTGATCGCGGGGCTGCTGGTCGGCGTGACGCTGTGGATCCGCGTGGCCGAAGTCATTCCGGAGCGTCGTCGGCGATCGTGAGCCTGCACGGCGCGTAACTCGCGTTCCTATCTGATGTCGAGGAAGGGAACCCGTCATGACTCTGCTCGTTGTGCTGCTGGTCGTCGTTGGTGCGTTGACGATTGTGGCTGTGTCGCTCTCGCTGCGCATCGTGAAGCAATACGAACAGGGCGTGGTGTTCCGCCTTGGTCGCGTGGTCGCAGTAAGGCCGCCCGGCCTCGTTCGTATCGTGCCGGTCATCGACGTGATCCGACGGGTCTCGATGCGGGTCGTCACGATGCCGATCGAGTCGCAGGGCATCATCACGCGCGACAACGTGAGCGTCGACGTGTCGGCCGTTGCGTATTACCGGGTGGTCGACGCGAGGAAGTCGCTGGTCGCGATCGAGAACATCGCTGCCGCGATCAACCAGATCGCCCAGACGACACTGCGCAAGGTTGTCGGTCAGCACACTCTCGACGAGACGCTCGCCGAAACGGACCGCGTCAACTTGAGCATTCGCCAGATCCTCGATGTCGCGACCGAGGATTGGGGTGTTCTCGTGACGCTCGTCGAGCTGAAAGACATCCAACTTCCCGAGAGCATGCAGCGGGCGATGGCCCGCCAAGCCGAGGCCGAGCGCGAGAAGCGAGCGAAGATCATCGCGGCCGAAGGAGAACGACTCGCGGCCGACGCGCTCGGCGCCGCGTCCGACGTCATGGTCGCGCATCCGCTCGCGCTGCAACTGCGGAACCTGCAAACGCTCGTCGAGATCGGCGCCGACAAGAACACGACCGTTGTCTTCCCGGCGCCGCTGATGAGCACGATCCAAGAGCTGGGGACGTTCCTCGCGCAAGAGACGAACGCCGTCGCCGCCCGACGCGCTTCGAGTGCGTTGCGCGGTGCGTGAAGCAGTGGATGACAGCGGGCGCCCCGGACGGATCGCCGGCGTCGAGGTCGGGTTGCACTGGAGTGTGTTGGTGATCGGCGGAGAGGGCGACGCGAACGAGCTCCTCCACGGGCGGTGCATCAAGCTGGCCGCCAAGGTGCTGTCGCGGACGCACATCGCTGTACACCGAATCACCGGAGGACGCGTCGGCCGGCGCTGGAACGGCGGCGACGTCGCGTTCATCACCACGACCGGGCGCCGAACCGGTCGACCTCACACGACTCCGCTCGCGTGCATCCATCACCGTGACGGAGTCGCAGTCGTTGCTTCGAACGGCGGGAGCTACCGTGCCCCCGACTGGTGGCTCAACCTGCAACATCAACCGGTCGCCGAAGTCGAGCTCGCGGGCACACGGCAAACCGTCTTGGCACGAATCGCCGACGCGGCAGAGCAAGAGCCCTTGGCGGACTCCTTCGCCCGCGCCTATCCCCGCTTCGAGCGCTACCGCCAACGCGAGCGTCGGGCTATGCCAGTTGTCGTACTCACCGTCACGTCGACGCCAGCACGCTCGAGAGCGGGTGACGAGGATCGAACTTGCATAGCCAGCTTGGAAGGCTGGTAGGAGGAACGTCTGCGAACGATGACGGCGCGTTCTCGCAGGTCAACGACTCGAAGCGAACGTGGCGAACGCCGCCGAACGTCGGCGAGCGCGCGATGGGCGCGCGATCGCGCCCATCGCTGACCATGCGTGCTCGGCCACTTGAGCTGGAAGCGCATACGCGCGAGATGATCGAACGACGCGAAATGGCTCGTCGCGGGATCGCTCTCCGAGGAGAGAATGGGTGGATGGTCGAACTTCACGAACCGCCGAACCTCGACGAGTTGAGCGAGGACGAACAGGTTCGCGAGGTGTATGCGTGGGCCGGTCTCGCCCTGTACTACGCGCAGGTCGTCGAGCACGGCCTCGTGAACCTCGTCTTCTTTGCTCGATTGACCGACCCGACGTTGCCTGAAGAGTTCAAGTCAGCCGATGAGTTCTTCGAAGCGCAGTTCAGACGAGTCATGGGGCAGACGGTCAGGGCTGTCCGAAAGCACGTGGACGTAGATGACTCTCTTGATTCACGACTCGCTGAGGCGCTCCGGTTGAGAAACTTCATTGCGCACGAGTTCTTCCGCGAGCGGATTGAGCTGTTCATGTATCAGGAGGGGCGCCGCCTGATGCTCGCCGAGCTCGGCCAAACGGTTCGGCACCTGAAAGACCTCGATGAGGAGCTCGAGACTCTCGTTGTCGCGCTCGGTGCGCCCTATGGAGTCTCCGCCGCGCGGATTGCAGAGATGATGAACCACATGCCGGCTTCGGCACGCCCCGCCACCTGAGCAAGTCGGCCGCAGGTCCACATCGAGAAGCGTGTCGACCGGCGCGAACGGCGTGGTTGTCTGGTCGCTCGGCACCCAGGGAGTCAACGTCTCCTACGCGAGAACCGTCGTCGGGTTGACTCAGGTCCCGGCTCCAAGGCCTCGATCGATGCAACGAGAAAGACGGTGCCGCTGATGATCGCGCCGGACGAAGGCACGGTGGGGTGGGTGCGGGCGTCGAGGCACACGTCAGCCTCGAATCCGGCGGTGCGCACACGCGCGACACCGAATGATTGGCCCGTCTCAACGACGACGCGGCGAGCAGACTCGCTGACGACGCCCGCCATCTGCGCCGTCGCGACGGCCTGATCAGGGTCGCCGAAGACCCCATGCGAGAAGAAGGACTCAGCCGCAACGCGCGGCGGCCACGGCCAGCCTCGCTCTGCGTAGTGCGGCGGTGGTGCTGCGTCCCGGTCGGCGTCGGGATCCAGGAGGCTGTCGTCCGCCGCGGCGAACGCTTCTGCACTTTCGTGGACGGTGACGGCGCGCCCGAAAGCGATGATCGCGGCGGGCCCGTTGAGGTCAGCGCTGCGGCCCAGGAACTGGCGCTGCTCCAGCTCGACGGCGACGCTTGTCAGCTGCTCGCCGTCCTCATCAACGACTGCTGCCGTCGCGACACTTGCGTTGGAGGCACGCACGCTTGCCAAGCGGGCACCAGGTCGAGACGAGAGCGACGGCAAGAAGTCGATCACGCGCTTGTCCTTCAGTGCGAACACCAAGCGTGCGCCCGAAGGGTCCTCCCAGCGGACGACGTCGATCCCGTCCGCACGTCCGACGAGAACGCCGCGCGGAAGCACGGCGGAAACGAGTGCGTTCAACGCTGAATCGTCGTCGACCGCCAGGCCGATACACGCGAGGTTGGAGCTCATGGCGCAGACACCACCTGCTTCAAAGAGGATTGAACTGCCGTAGACCATCATCGCAGCCGCGCGTGTGGTGGGCCGGCGCATACTCGTGGCACGAAGTAGCGGTGGTGCCAAGAGCTCAGGCGGTTGCGCTTAGCGCAACCGGCCAGTCTGTGACGTTCCTGAGCGCAGTGTTCGTCGTCGGAACGCGCTTCGACGATGAGGGGCGCTCGCCTTCTCGATGCAGGGCGTGGCGTCGCGTCATCACTGGATCACGCGCTATTCGTGATCGTGGAGCATCAGGTCGCGGTTGAGCCGTTGCTGCTGTCGATCGTTGACGCGGCACGGGTGTTTGGCGTGGGGCGAACGAAGTTGTACGAGCTGATCGCTGCCGGCGACGTCGACATCGTTCGCATCGGGCGAGCGGTGCGGGTGCCATTGGCCGCGCTGCACGAATTCGTCGATGGGTGTCGCACCTCGCGGGTACGTTGACGTCCGGTCAACGCGCCGCTGCTTCCCCCTCGTTCGGCATTCGCTGAGGGGACGACGTGGCTTCGATCACACGGCGCATGACGAACAACGACGAGGTTCGGTACGACGTGCGCCTCCGCGTCGGGCAGCGCGTTGTCACTCGGACGTTCCAACGGAAGCAGGATGCCGAGCGGTGGGCGAGCATTGCAGAGGCCGATCGGGCGCGTGGCGCCGCAGTCGATCCTCGAGCAGGCGCGGTTGCGTTCGACGAGTACTTCGATCGCTGGGTACGTGCGCGCGAGCTCGCACCGCGGACACGTGAGCTCTACCGACATCTCTTCGCGCGACATCTGCGTGACGAATTCGGGTCGCTCGCACTTACTCGCATCGCTCCCGAAGCCGTGCGGCTCTGGCACTCGGCGCTCACTCGCCGCGCCGGTGCGATGCAGGCGGCCAAGGCATACCGACTCTTGCGCGCCGTGCTCAACACCGCAGTCGCCGACGATCTCCTCGTCCGCAATCCGTGCCGGCTACCAGGCGCCGGGCAGGAGCGCTCGCCGGAGCGCTCTCTGGTGACGCCTCAACAAGTGCTGGCGCTCGCTGACGCGATCGATGAGCGGTACCGCGCACTGGTACTCCTCGCCGCCACCGGTGGGCTGCGCCTCGGCGAGCTGCTCGGGCTGCGGCGGTCGCACGTCGACCTGCGCGCTGCCACAGTGCGCGTCGAGGAGCAGGCGACGCAGATGATGAGCGGTGAGCGGCTGATCGGTCCGCCGAAGAGCGCGGCCGGGAAGCGGACCATCTCGCTTCCCGCAATCGCTGTTGAGGCCCTGTCGTCACACGTCGAGCGCTTCGTGCAGACGGACGATGAGGCCTACGTCTTCACCGCTCCCGGGGGCGCGCCGCTCGACAAGGCAACGCTCTACCGGTCGTGGCGCGTCGCTCGGACCGAGGTCGGGCTCGATCACGTCACGCTGCACGACCTTCGGCACGCCGGCGCGACGCTCGCCGCGTGGACTGGTGCCTCGACCAAGGAGCTCATGGCTCGCCTCGGTCACGCGTCGCCACGAGCAGCACTGCGCTACCAGCACGCCGCGTCGTCGCGCGACCAGGAGATCGCCCGCCGGCTCGATGCCGTCTTCGCTGACGCGCGCGATGGACGCGCGATGGAGACGAACGGCACGAGCGCTCAGATCGAGGACCAAGGCCTTGACCTGGCCCTTTGACGAGAGCGGGTGACGAGGATCGAACTCGCATAGCCAGCTTGGAAGGCTGGTCATGCACTGTGGTTCTCCGTGGCGTGGCGGCCGTTCTGACCTGCATGTTTTGCACGTCGAGTGCGACGAGGCGAATTACTGGCCGTTCCTGGCTGGCGGGCCTGGGCGTTACGCTGTCGCGCTTCGCGGGTGTAGTTCAATGGCAGAACTTCAGCCTTCCAAGCTGACCATGCCGGTTCGATCCCGGTCACCCGCTCCACGGACTGAACTGACTGATTGTTGCGCAGACCACCACG
>JAODBJ010000192.1 GCA_025463905.1 Actinomycetes bacterium | reverse complement strand
ACACGCTGGTCGGCCGGGCCCACTCGTCGGCGCCACTCGCGTAGGCGCTTGCACTCTGGACGTGGAACCGCTGGTACAGCTCGGCCTGGGCGTCAAACAGCGCCGGGGGGTATCGCAACTGTGCCCGTAGCTGCGGCGGGAACTGCGACATCGGACGGAACAGTCCGGGGAAGATCGCGGCCCAGGCGCGCGCGATCGGGTCTGCCTGGTCGGACAGGTACAAGCGCATGTCGCCGGAGACCGCGTCGACGGTGGCGCGCACCGACGCGCGGGCGTAGTTGACCGAGCTGCCGCCCAAGTCCACCGGCTCGGACTGCGGGTAGCTGCTACTCGTCGTGTAGCCGTCGGCGAGGAACACGACGCGCCCGCCGACTTCAACGGCGGTGGTGTTCGGGTCCCAGCGAAGGAACCCGGCGAGCGTTTGCAGCCGGTCGATGACATCGCGCCGAAGGATGATGCGAGAACGAGGCGTGATGTCCTGCGAGATAACCAAGGACGGGTCGCCCAGCCGGATCGCGAACGCCGCCCGCCGCACCCAGTTCGACAGCGCGATGCCACTGCCGCCCGACGAGTGGTACGTCGCTTGCGGTTGTTGCACCGGAATCGGACGATCGACCTCGGAACGCCGGGTGTTGACCACGACCCACGCAGCGGCACCAGCAGGCTGGCGGCCGAAATAGATGCGAGGCGGGCTCGGCGACGCCGGTTCCAACCGAGGCCCGGCATTGGGCCCAATCCCTGACGCCGAGAAGCTGACTGCGCCGAGCCCATGCGTGTACGCGAGGCGGCTGTTCGACCATCCTCGTGCGCGCGCGCTCGCCTGGTGAAGATCGAGTTCCTGTTCGGCAAAGACGACGAGACGCGGTTGACCGTTGACCCGTTCGACGTCGAGCGTCGTAGTGGACGCCCGAAAATACGGGGTGCCACTCGACAGCTGACGTACCCGCTCGAGCAGGACCGAGTTGTCCCACACCTGAACGTTCGCCAGCATCTTGGCGTTGCGCGCCACTGTCGCCGCCGGGACGCGCACGAGCGGCGTCTCGCGCGAGACGGCCACGTCTTCGAGCGCGAACGCCTGCCTCGTCGCGCGGATGGCACCAAGGAGTTGCGGCTGCTCGCGCCTGAGCGGCTGCGGATCGACCACGAGCCCTTGCACCACCCAGGGCACCACGACCAGCGACATGAACGCGACACCCACCGTCGCCACAAGCGGCCACACCGCGAACCGTGTCCCGGCCCGAGCATGTCCCTTCGCTGCGAGCCACGCCCCCACCAACGTCGCACCCGCGCACAGCAGCAACAAGACCGCAATCAACTGCAACGCCGGCATCCGGACCCGCACGTCGACGTAGTGCGCGCCCGGATAATCCTGGGCGCCCCCCGACGCGGCCCGGCTGATCTCGAGCGAATAGGTCATGAGGCTGACGCGGCCCGCGAACCCCACCAATGCAACTGCCCAGAGCACGGCGAGATGGGCCCTCGCCGCGGCCGTCGTTCGGAGTGGGGCGGTGAGGAGTCCCCCAGAAAGCGTGTACACGGCAGCGGCCAATGCGGCGGCGATCGCCACGGCCGTCAACACGAGGTTCGTGCCCGCCTGAAGGAGAGGAAGAGTGAACACGAAGAAGCCGACGTCCCGGTGGTGCACCGGGTCGAGCACGCCGAACGATGAGCGATGCGTCCACAGCATCACTGTCTGCCATTGGCTCATTGCATGGAGTCCGACGGCGTATCCGAGGACGACGCACGTTGCCGCCCCGGCCAACGCGGGCCCGCGGGGCACCTTGGAGGGCGCCCGACGCAATGCTGTTCGCAGCGTCGCGAGGAGCACTATCGATACCGCGCCACCGACGCAAAGCAGCAGGGCGACCTTGAACGCTTGCACGCGCCAATAGACGTCGGCGTGGCCAACCTCTTGGAACCACAAGTAGTCGGTCAGCACCCCCGCGCCGAGGACGATCGCCAGGATCGGCACGCCGACGACAGCAACGATGATCGCCGTTCGGCGCCGCGGCGTGAAGATCCTCGCGCTGGACGGACCACCCCCTGTCTCTCGCTCGCCCGATCTTTCGACGCCGCCGTCTTTGCGTTCCCGCTCGGTGGCATCGATCAGCTCGAAGACGTCGGTGGCCACAGTCGCTACTTCGGCCGGCCTCCAGACCGGAATCGACCCCGCTTGCGCGGCGGCTGACGCGGCCGGAACGGCAGCGCTCCGTGGGCTGATCGGCCGCCGGGTCCGGCGGAGCACGATCATGATTGCGATCAAGAACACCAGCAGCGCGGCGAGCGCGATCAAGAGTTGGCGGCGAGCCAGGCGGCCCGCAGCTGCGAGCGCGTCGGCGCGGTTGGCGCCCGCGTCAAGACGCCAATCGACACCCGCGACTGTTGCGGATCCGTAGATACGCCACGCACCGTCGAAATCCCGCCGATCCACCCCGTCGCGGCGAGGCAGGAGTTGGTTCCTGCCGATCTGTGCACCGACCCAACCAGCGGAGTCGATCGACCGCGCGAGCACGACGTTCTTGCTCGTCGTGAGCACGAACTCGAGGTGACGAGGACCACCGAAACTGTCCGCGAGCGCGGGGCCGACAGCTTCCAGATCCAAGAACGCAGCGACGACACCGCGGCCGGGCACCGGCGCCGTCACCAACAGGCTCGGTCGACCGGTGCGGTCGTCAACCACCGGGGCGACAACAGTCGGGGCCTTCAACGCATGTCGGAGCCAGCGGGCGCCCGCGTCATTCATTGCCGGGGCGGATGGCAGCGACGAGCAGACCACCGCGCCCTCGCTCGTCACGACGTCGAGGCGGCCGGCGCGAAGTCCGCGGGTCCCCCCAAACTGCAATCGACAGCCGGGCCCGCCGGCGAAGAGCGGACCAACCGACGCGCTCGCCGCGGTGCTCTGCACGGTCCAGCGCACAACCTTGATGTCGTTCGCGAGTATGCGGGCGGCAGTCACCGCGCCGTAATGCGCGTCCTCGATCGCAGCGCGGCGGGCATCATGTCCCGCGGCGCTGCGCTGGTAGATCACATTGACCGCCACGGTCGCGGCAAACAGTGCAACGAGCACTGCAGCATGCGTTCGCAACGACCACTGCCGTCGCCGTCGCGCGGGGCGGCTGTGTCGGAGGGTCGACGAGCCTGTCCTCGCGTGGGCTGTAACCATCGTCGCGCCTCGGCTCGACTGGTTACCGCCCCGCTAATTGTCAGTGTTTGACAGTTTAGGTAGCACGTTGGGTCGCACCGAGTGGCACCCCTGATGCCGCTCCCCGTGGTTGTTTACGCGCTAGTCGTGTAACTCCGTCGTGGCGTTATCGGACGATCTTCGCGAGCTTCGCGTACATGATGAGGTTGTCGTTGTAGTGGCCGGTGTTGTAGTTGAAGGTCCCGGCGCAGGTGATGAGGCGAAGCTCGGACGTGGCGGTCGGGCCATAGACGCGTGCGGTTGGGAACGCGTTCTTGTCGACCTGTTCCTTCGTCGTGACACTGAACAGCGCGACCGACCCATCGTTGCGGTCGACTTCGATCGTCGCACCGGGCTGAAGCTCTTTCAGGCGATAGAACACCGCGGGGCCGACTTTGGAGTCGACATGCCCTGCTATGACACTTGGACCGATTTCGCCGGGGACCGGCCGGTATATGTACCAGCCCGCCAACCCGTACTCCGTGGGTACTTGGAGTGTGTTGTCAGGGTTCAACCCGAGGCGTACCAGTGGTGACGTCACGCCAATGGCAGGGATTTTGATCGCAAGCGGTGCGAGATCGACCTTCGGTCGCGCGGGGATGGTTCGACGATGCGCGGCTGGTGTTGCGTTGGTCGACCGCGACTGCATTGCACCCGGGGGGAGGCGGTACTTCGGTCGTTGTGGTATCGCTGCTGCGGAGCGAACGGCCGCGACTTCGGTGCCACCGACCGACGCGGGTGTCACTTGCTTCGCGGCCGCTCCAAGCGTCGGGCGACCGGGTGCGTCCGCGCCGAGAGTCAGCCCGAGTAGGGCAACGGCGATGAGGAGCACGCCAAGGGTGGACGCGACGATGACCCAGACCGGGGATCGGTCGTGGGTCACCATCGGCTTCTCTGTATCGGGTGCCATTGCGTTCCGTGCTTCGGTGATGCCGGCGGTCGGAACTCGTCTACATCAGTCTCACGCGTTGGCTGCGCTGCGACGACGCTGCGCGATCGCCGCCACGCCGAATGCCGCGAGGCCGGCACCGCCGACCGACAACCACGGCGCGAGATCGGTTGCACTCGAACCGGTGGCCGCCATGCCGCCACCGCCGGTCGCGACACCGCCGGAGGCCGAACCTGAGCCGCCGCCGGACGAGCCACTCGAACCGCTGCCGCTGCTGGGCACGGTCGCGACAGTGGCGCCACCGCCGCCACCACCGCTATCGCCGCTGTTGTCGCTTCCTCCCGCCGCCCGGACGGCGTGGTGCGTCGTTGCCGCGCTCGCGGGCAGCGCCGCACTGACGGTGCCGAGTGTCAGAAGACTCAGGGCCATCGCGGGGACAATCATGGTCTTGCGCATTTCTCTGTTCTCCTTGGATCGGGTTGCACGCGTCTATCTTTTTGTGAATGCAATAGTCACATCAGCGCTTACCATCCCGAAACGCATACTCATGCAATCTCTAACGTCTCTAACGGTTCGTTGATCCTCACGCGGCTTCTTCGTTTACGAAGACAAGGCGCGTAAGCTCCACCCGTGAATTGACATCAAGTTTCGTGAACGCATGCCGTAAATGCATACTGACGGTGTGTACCGAAATGAACAACCGCTCGGCCGCTTCCCGATTCGTCAGCCCGTCGGCGACGAGTCGCACCACCGCGATCTCCGCGTCGGTGAGTCCGGCCCACCCGCTCGTGGGGCGAACGCGTTTTACGAGACGGCGTCTCACGCCCAACTCGCGCAGGCGACGTCGTACTCGGGCCGAGTCCCATGCCGCGCCCGCGCTCGAATAGATCTGGAGCGCGTGACCGAACTCCTCGACTCCGCCGGCGCGGTTGCCGTCGCGAACGAGTTGGAGGCCGTAGTCCTCGTGCGCCGACGCTCGCGCCACGGGACGGAGCCCGTCGGCGAAGAGCTCAGTCGCCTGCGCAAGGGCGGCGAGGTCGCCGGTCAGAAGGCCGCGAGCATGGGCGGCGGCGGCAGCGATCGAACCGACGTCGGGATTGCGCCGGTGTCTGCGTTCGGCGACGGCGACGGCGGAACGTGCGAGCTCGTCGTCTCCGGCGGCGAGTGCGATTCGAACCAGCTGGGGCGGGTCGGTGACGTCGACCATGAGAAGTGGCGATACCGAAGTTGCGCCGCCCTCCCCTAGCGCGCCAAGACGCGCTCGCGCGCGGGCGGGGTCTCCACCAGCGGCGTCGTTCAGCGCGAGGAACCATGCCGCGTGGCGCCGTACTTCGGGTGCCGCGTGCTCGAGTGTGCGCTCGGCGAGACTCGCGCACGTCCTGAGGGCGCGACCGTCGCCGCGGTGGATGGCGATCCTCCCGAGCGCGAGAAGCGCCGCCGCGTCGTGCGCGCTCATCACTGCGTCATCCGCCGCCGCCAACGTGCCCTCGAGGGTCGCGGCGGCATCAGATAGACGACCTGCCTGCAGCAGGTGCCGACCCTGGAATCGCTTCCACGACTTCTCGTCCCACGCCTGTCGATCGCGGCGGGCGGCCGCCACGCCGTCGGCTGCGGCGTGGTGCGCGGCGTCGAACTCGTCGCACACCAAGAGAAGCTCGGCGCGCCACTGCTCGGCGCGCCGCTGCTCGGCGACGCCCACGTGAGGGCGGGCGACACGTTGCACGGCGATGAACGACATGTCGATCCGCCGAAGTGCCTGCTGGAACGCGCCGTCCATATAGGCCAGCCGCGACTTCGCCACGCCCAATGCGAGGGTCGCGGTCGCGTCGCCTGACGAGGTCACCGCGGTGACCGTCTCGGGCAGTAGCTCCCGTGCGACCTCGACTCGACCGGCTTCGAGGATGTTGTCGACCAGCTGCGACAGGTGGCGGGCGCGCAGCGCGACTGGCAGGGGGGATGCGAGCGCGCTGCGCCCCGCCTCGGCCCGCATCTCCGGTGAAAGGGCAGACATGCGGGCGATGCTCAGGCGAATTTCCGCGTCTTGCTCCGGCGCGAGCCGCTCGCGGAGGGCCGCGTCGGCGAACGCCTTGCCATCGCCCGCGCGGTCTGCGGCGTGTAGCAACAACGCGGTCTCGGCCGCGACGGCCGCGCGCAGGTCACCGGCGGCGGACAGTTCGAACGCGCGCCGGCTGAGCTCAACCGCCGCGTCGGGATCCGATGATCCCAGCGCGCGTGACGCGGCGAGCAGCGCCGAAACGACTCCGAGGCCCCCCGCCTGTGCAGATGTCGCGAGGTGAGTGGCGGGTTCAATGGGTGACGCCCCCGCTTGCAACAGCACATCGATCGCCCGACGCTGCAGCGCCGGCCGCGCGGATCTCGGGACGGTCTCGACCACTGCTTGGCGGGTGCGTTCGCCAGGAAACACGATCCCGTTGCCATCGTCGGCGAGAAGGCCTGCGAGAACGAGTTCCTCGACGGGGCCGAGCAGCCACGCCGGCGAAACGTCGAGCATCGCGGCGACGTGATCGAAGGAGAAGACGTCGCCGAGCATCGCCGCGACCTCGACGGCTCGGCGCGCCAACGCCGAAACGCTGGCGAGGTTCTCGCGCGTCATGTGGTGGACGTCGTCAAGGAGCATCGTCATGCCAACGGCTCCATGGTTCGGCTTTCGCGTCGCGGGTCGGTGCTCGTCGAGAACATTGCCGCCAGCATCCGGTCTTCCTTGTGCTGTCGCATCCGCGACCTCCCTAGTCACACCCCAGTTACTGCACTGCGTCACACCGCGGGAACCTTGACCGCGCGAACCACGATGCGCTGTGCCGAGCTGCCCTTCGGATGGCACGAGAACAACGTGAGCGAGAAGCCGGGGTGCTGGTCGACGATCCACAGCGCGTCGTTGTCGACGACCTCAGTGCCCGTAACGCGGTACACGTAATGCGCGCCGTCGGGCACGTCGAACGTGATCTCGTCTCCCGCCGTGAGCTGGTCAACATTGAGGAACGGTTCCGTGTGGGTGACGCGATGGCCGCCGATCACGACGTTGCCCCAGCCGCCCGGTGCGGCAGTACCCGGCCAATGCCCCGGGCCTCTGTCGATGACGGTGAGGGTCACGCCTTCGAACACCGGCGTGATGAGTCCGATCTTCGGCACGCTCATCGTCGCGATCTGTGTGACCGGACCCGGCGCGTAGGGACTCGGAGGAACTGGCTGCGGCACCGGGAGCGGCGGCGGCGGCGGTGCCGTCGTTGCCGTCGTTGCCGTCGTTGTCGTCGTCGGTCGCGCCAACGTCGTTGGCGGTGCTGTCCTTCGCCGCGCCGTCGTTGACCGCGGTTCGGCTCGGGGTCGGTGACGCGCGTCGGGGCGCAGCGCGGTCGCGCGCGGTTGCGCAGCAAGCGACGACGTCGCGCGCCTCACGGTCTTCGGCGAGGCGCCCGTGTTGTCCGCGATGAACGTCGCACCGCAGGCAGCCGTTGCAACGCACAGCGAGAGCGCGGCGACACACACTGCGATGACATGGCGGCCGGTCCGTACCGTCATATGGCCGCTTCGGTCGTCGTCGCGGGAACGTGTTCGTCGTTGTCCATCCCGCTGCTTCCTCCGACGAGAAGACGCGTGGTCGCCGACGGAGCGTCGCGTCGGGGCAGCGCAGTCGCATCCGTAACCCCCCAGCCGCGGTCCCCAGTTGCCCCGCCCGTGCGCCGATGCGCCGGGACATTGCAGCTACCTGCAAGAACCCTCGTGACGCTGACGGGGCCACGTAACTGCGGCTGCCCTAGCAGACAGACAGTGCGACAAGCGCGATCTTCAGGATCGGGATGAGGCGGGTCTTTGGGAGAGGGGTGCGAGGTGACTTGGAACCCTTGTGGCGTCGACCCAGCCGACAGTTCGCATGGGCGACCCGGCCGGGATCCGATGAGTGGTCGGGCACGCGAGACGGTCGAACGGTTGCTCGACAACACGCGGGCCGGCCACGGCCAGACGATCGTGGTGCGAGGAGCGGCCGGGATCGGGAAGTCGACGTTGCTCGAGTGCGCGCTGCGATCCGCGCCGGACTTTCGGGTTGCGCGAATCGACGGCGTCGAATCCGAGCAGGAGCTCGGATTCGCCGGACTTCATCGTCTGTGCCCACGAATGTTGGACCGACTCGACCTACTGCCCGCTCCGCAACGTGATGCGCTCGGTACCGTCTTCGGTGTCAACGCGGGTGGCCCGCCGGATCAGTTCTTCGTCGGGTTGGCGGTACTCGGACTCCTTTCCGAGGTAGCCGCCGATCAACCATTGATCTGCGTCGTCGATGACGCGCAGTGGCTCGACGAACCCTCGGCGCAGGTGCTCGCGTTCGTGGCGCGCCGATTACGCGCGGAGCGAGTTGCGATCCTGCTCGCGGTCCGCGAACCCAGCGAGCAGTTCGCCGGCCTTCCTGAACTGAACCTGCCTGGTCTGTCGGACACCGAGTCGCGCGCGCTGCTCGCTTCGATCGTCCCTGGCCCGCTCGACCCACGCGTTCGCGATCGAATCATCGCCGAGTCGCAGGGCAACCCGCGCGCGCTTCTCGAATTTCGGCACGCGCTCACACCGGGTGAATTCGCCGGCGGTTTCGGCGTTCCCGCGACGCTGCCGCCGACCGAACGCATCGAGAGCTTTGGACCGCGACTCGACGGACTTCCGGCGGAGACGCGACAGCTGTTGCTCGTCGCGTCCGCAGAGACCGAAGGTGATCCCTCGCTGCTCTGGCGCGCCGCCGAGTGGTTGGGTCTCGATCCCGGCGCGGGGGCTCGCGCCGAATCCGACGGCCTGCTCCGGTTCGGCGAGCGCGTCACGTTTGTCCAACCCCACTTGCGAGCTGCGGTCTACCGCAGCGCGTCGCCTAACGACCGCCGGCGCGTCCATCAGGCATTGGCCGAGGCCATCGACCCCGAACGGCATCCGGATCGACGGGCGTGGCACCGCGCGCACGCGGCGCTCGCGCCAAACGCGGACGTCGCCGACGAACTCGAACGCTGGAGTGGCCGCGCTCGCGAACGCGGGGGCCACGCAGCCGCGGCCGCGTTCCTCGAACGATCGGCTCTCCTCACGCCCGAGCCCGGCCGTCGCGCCACTCGAGCGCTCACGGCCGCGCACGCGAAGCTCGAAACGGGAGCGCTGGCCGCGGCCACCGATCTCCTGGCCGTCGCGGGCAACGGACCACTGTCTGAACTCGAGTCCGCGCGGCTGGAGAAACTGCGAGCAGACACCGCGTTCGCGCTGCGACGGGAAGGCGACGCACCGTCGCTACTCCTCAGCGCGGCCAAGCGGCTCGAGCGCCTCGATGTTCCGTTGGCACGCGAGACATACCTGCAGGCGCTCGAAGGCGCGCTGTTCGCCGGCCGCCTGCGGACCACACAGGGTCTCGTCGACGCCGCCGAAGCGGCCCGTGCGGCACCACCGGCAACCGCGGCACCGCGTGCCGTCGACTTTCTGCTCGATGGACTGGCGGCGGTGTTCACCGACGGGTACGAGGCCGGCGTGCCGGCATTACGCCGCGCCATAACTGCCTTTCAGCGTGAGGGTGACTCTCGCTGGCTTTTACTCGCATGCCGCGCCGCGGCCGAGCTGTGGGACGACCAGGCAACGCGCGCGCTCGCGATTCGGAACATCGAGCTCGCGCGCGACGCGGGCGCACTGACGCGGCTCCCGATCGCGCTCAACTATCTCGCGGCCTTGCAGGTACATGCCGGCGACTTCTCGGCTGCATCCGAGCTCATCGAGGAAGCCGGCGCGCTTGCCGATGCGATGGGACACGGGCGTGTGGTGTACACGTCGTTGATCCTCGCGGCCTGGCGCGGCGACGAGACACAGACGGCGGAGTTGCTCGAGGCGAGCATTCGAGACGCGACCGAACGGGGAAACGGGAGCCAGCTCACGCACACCGAGTACACGGCGGCCGTCCTGTACAACGGTCTTGGCCGTTACGCCGACGCGCTCGCGGCGTTGGGACACGCGTACGAGCGCGAAGAAGGCTTCTCCTGCTGGGTGTTGCCCGAACTCGTCGAAGCCGCGGCACGTAGTGGCGACTACGAATTCGCAATGACTGCGCTCAAGCGGCTGTCGGAACGAACACGCCTCAGCGGAACGGACTGGGGTCTCGGAATCGAGGCGCGGTCGCGCGCACTCGTGAGCGACGATTCCGTCGCCGAGCGGTTCTACCAAGAAGCAATCGATCGACTCGGCCGCTGCCAGTCCTCAGCGCACCTCGCGCGAGCGCGTCTCGTCTATGGCGAGTGGCTCCGGCGCCAGCGGCGACGAATCGACGCCCGCGAGCAGCTGCGCGAAGCGCGCGACATGTTCTCGGCGATGGGCGCAGAAGCATTCGCCGCTCGAGCCGAACGGGAGTTACTTGCGACCGGCGAGCGAGCGCGCAAGCGGACGGCCGACACGGCGGCACACCTCACCGCGCAAGAAGCCCAAATCTCCTGGCTTGCGCGCGAGGGCCGCTCCAACCCCGAGATCGGCGCGCAGCTCTTCATCAGCGCTCGCACGGTCGAGTACCACCTGCGCAAAGTCTTCACCAAGCTCGGTATCCGATCGCGGAACGAGCTCGAACGGGTGCTTCCACCTGCAGCAGTTCCAGTAGAGGCGTAGCGCGAGTCGCTGACGCACCGACGCGAGGAGACAGCAATGGAAGAGCCCGACGTTGCCCTGGGCCTCGATGCGGCACGAGATACGCAGTGGCGTCCGTGGCATCACGTCGACGCCGATCTCTGGATGTGTAGCTCGTATATCGGTCGACGCGGCCTGGCCGCCCTTCGCGGCGACATCGACGAGAACTCTGCGCGCGCGCTCGGGCGTGAACTCGACGACCTCCGCCATGACGGTGTCAGCTGTCTCGTGCTCGATCTCGAGCACGTTCGCCGCGTCGACGCGGCCGGAGCCCGCATATTGGAGCGCATCGCCGCGTGGCTTGAAGCCGCCAACGGCGCGCTGCTGCTTCGCCGTCCGAGCTACCACGTCCGCAAAGCGCTGCAGATCCCCGGACCCCGCGCACGCGTGCGATGCGACGCGCATAACCGCGCGTTGATCTGACATGACGCGCTCGCTGGTACGGATTGGGGTGCTGAGCGCGGCGACCGTCGTTACGGTGCTGGGCTTGGTGGCCGTCGCCGCCGCCGCAGTGATCATCGGCGTTGGAGCCATGGCCGAGTCGATCGGCTCGCACGACGCTGAAGGACAGCCGACGGGCACGCGCGAGTTCGCGTCACGCAATGCCGCGGCGCACGAGACCGTGTCGCGGGAACGACTTCCCGATCTGGATCAGGAAACTCCGAACGAACTCCAGGTCCACACAGTTGTGTCCGGTGGGCGGCTGTCGTATCGAATCGGCTTTCGCTCTGCCGTCCGCAACGTCGGCGCCGGCCCGCTGATCGTCAACGGAAGCCGCCCCGACTCCACGACGCCCTACATGCGGGCCGACCAAATCATCGATCGGGTCGGGCAACCGCAGGCGGTTGTGCCGGGTGTCGGCCGGATGCAGTACGTCATCGCATCGGACCACCGCCATTGGCACTACGCACAGTTCGACCGCTACGAACTCCGTCGCGCTGGTAGCAGCAGTGTGCGCGTCGCGGATCGCAAGAGCGGATTCTGCTTAGGGGATCGTTACCGAGTCACCTCGCTTGCTTTGCGTTTCGCGTCACCGAAGCCCGTATATACGGGGCGCTGCGGCCTCGCACAGCCCGCGCTTCTTCACATGCATGAACGCATCTCGGTCGGTTACGGCGACGACTACTCCGCGTTCCTCGAAGGTCAGGAACTCCCACTCGACGGCCTAACGGACGGCCGCTACGTCCTGGTGCACCGCGTCAATGTCGACCGGCGCCTGCGCGAAGTCTCGTACGCGAACAACGCGGCATCGGTGTTGCTCGACCTCCGCTGGCACGGCGGGAAGCCGTCTCTGCGCACGCTCGCGACCTGTCCAACCACCGACACTTGCTACGAAGGAGCGTAACGAATGGCAACTACTACCATCGAGGCCCGTTCGCCGCGTGCGACTTGGCTCGCGAACCTCCGCGCAACTCTTCTCTCGGATCGCGCTCGCATTACGGCGCGCTCAATACAGATCGTGTTGGGTCTCTTCTGGCTGCTGGACGGAGCGCTGCAACTCCAGCCGTTCATGCTCGGTAGCGGATTCGCTAAACAGCTCATCGCGCCACTGGCGGTCGGGCAGCCCCTCGTCGTCGCCGGCCCGGTCCGCTGGGCCGCCAGCACGATTGCTGCACATCCCCTCGCCTGGGACGTGCCATTCGCGGCGATCCAGCTCTTGATCGGGATCGGGCTCCTCATCCCGCGCAGTGCGCGACTCGCGCTGGCGGTATCGATCCCCTGGGCGTTCGGGGTGTGGTTCTTCGGCGAGGGTCTGTCCGGCCTTGCGAGCGGACACGCCAGCATTTTGAACGGGGCGCCCGGGTCAGCATTCCTCTACGGCGTGCTCGCGCTCGTCGCGTGGCCGCGTCGCGACCGATCGGACAACACGCCGGAACGCTGGTTACCGCTCGCGTGGGCCGGGCTCTGGGTCGGCGGCGCAATCTTCCAAGCGCTCCCTGGCCAGAACTCGGGCGCGGACGTCGCGGGCGCGCTCACGGGCGCCGGCTCGGGTGCACCGAGCTGGCTCAACCGGCTCGAAACATCAGCCGGCAACTTCGCCACGAACCACGGTGTCGCGGTCGTCGTCGCCCTCGTGGTCGTCGAGCTCCTGATCGGGCTCGCCGCGCTTCAACGCCGGAGCCGCACCTTCGCGGCGGTGGCTGGTTTCGTGATGGCGCTGGCGATCTGGCTGATCGGACAAGATTTGGGGCAGCTCTACAGCGGCCAAGCGACCGACCCCAACAGCGGTCCCATCATTGCGCTGATGGCAGTCGCCCTGCTGGCGCTCCCGGCCCGGCCGAATCCGTCAGCTGTAGACCCACGGAAGGTGTGACCCCGAGGAGCTAGCGCCGGTGGCCGAGCACCCAGAACCACCGCTCCGGACCGAACGGCGTGTCGTCGGCGACGATCTCCGCCATCTCGAGATCGAAACCCGCTTCGTCCAGCAGCCGGCGGTTGGTGGGCGCGTCGTAGCCGTTCGTCCAGTTGTCGTGACCGAACCCGAGGAAGTCCTCCTCGTTCCAACCGGGCTCATCACTCGCGCCCATCGATGCGAGCAGCCAGCCACCCGGACGCAGCCATTCGACCAGTCGAGCGAACAATGTTGTGTATCGGTCGCGTGGCACATGGGTGAGCGAGTAGAGCGCCATCACCGCGTCGAACGATCCTTCCTCGCCCGCGAACTCCATAACATCGCCGACGTGGAACGAGCCCGCCGGCACGTTGCGACGCGCCAAACCGATCTGGCCCGGCGAAATGTCGACGCCGACGACGCGATGCCCCGCGCCGACGAACGCCGCCGCCGTCGGGACTCCCGGCCCACAACCGAGATCGAGCACAGTGCTCCCCGGCGCGAGCCGTTGCAAGAGGTGGCCGGTCCACACGTCACGCGGATCGGCCGAGCGAGGGCGCGAGATCACAGCCATGTACTGCTCGGCGATTTGGTCGTACCCGTCACGCACTATGGCCGCGACGTCGACGTTGTTCACGCCGCGGATCGTACGCCAAGCTCTTGGTGCGGACGACGGGATTTGAGCCGGCGGCGGCGGTTCGAACATACGATTCACGACGGACGGGTACAACAGAACTGGTGATCCCGCGAGACGATGTCAAGGTCGAGCCGCGGGAACATTTGGGCGCCGCGCCTTCCGCGCCGGCGAGGTCTGGCCTAGGCCTCCGTCGCCACCCGTCCGTTCCGTTGTCGATCGTGCTCGCCGCGTTCGTCGCATCGACGTTCTTGATGCCGACGCTCGTGTCGTTCGGCGTCAGCGACGACTTCCTCTACGCGCACTCGGTGGATCAACTCGTGTCGCACGGCAATCTCGTCGTGTTCCCGGCCACGGCAGCCACACTCTTGTTCCAAGTTGCGTGGGGCGCGGCATTCACGGCCGTCTTCGGACACTCCTTCGCGGTCCTGCGGGTCGCGACACTCACCATGACGGTGATCGGCGCGGTCGCAACATACGCGCTCGCGCGAGAGCTTCGCGTCGATCGCGTGCGCAGCGCACTCGGGACCGCGGCATGCCTGTTCAATCCCATCGCGTACGTCTTGGCGTTCACTTTCATGACCGACGACTATCTCGTGAGCTTGATCGCGATCGCGACGTACGCGTACGCGCGCGCGTTGCGCCGCGACGTGGTCGACGGCCGGTGGATGGTCGCCGGTTCCGCTGCGGCATCGGCCGCCTTCCTCGTGCGTCACCAAGGCGCGCTCGTTTCGATTGGTGTGCTGACCTACCTCCTCGTCGCGCACCGGTTGCATCGCGATCGGGCCACGTTGCGCGTGGTCGCGCAAGCGGCCCTGCTGCCCTTCATCGTCGTCGTCGCGTACACCGTTTGGTACCGGGTGCTCGCCGGAACGCCGGCAAATGCTGCTCAGCTCAGCTACTTCCGCGGATGGACCGACGCGGGTGCCGGCGCGATCGCGAAGGAAGGGGCACGAATCTTCTTCCTCGATGTGATGTTCGTCGGGCTGTTCGTGCTGCCGTTCGGTCTCGCGGCGCTCCCACGTGTCCGGGTCATGGCCCGCGTGATGTCGCGGCGTGCGTGGGTCGTGCTCGGTGCGATCTTCGCGGCTACCGCAATCGCGGCCGTTGTCCTCGACTGGCTGCGCATGCCCTACGTGCCACAGTTCCTGAACATCGCCGGCCTCGGGCCGAGCGACTTGCGCGGCGGGCGCTACCCGATCTTCGACGGAGCGTGGCGCACGATCGCTACGGTCGCGTGTGCAGCGGCGACTGCGACCGTCCTCCTCGCGATCTCCGCCCGGCTCGCGCGAAAGACCGGGCCACGCGACGCGGCCGGCGTGATGGTGGTGTGTGTGCTCGCATGGCAGGCGCTCGCGGTGCTCGGCCCATCGATGGTGTTGCGTAACGGGCCGATCTCCTACGACCGCTACTTCCTCCCGATGTTGCCGCTCGCGGTGTGCGCAGCCCTGTGGGCGTTACGCGACGTCGAGTTCTCGGTCACGATCGCAACCGCGGCAACGGTCGTGGTTGCTGCATTCTCGGTTGGCGCGACGCACGATTTCCTCGACCGGCAAGCGGCCGTGTGGCGCGTCGCTCGCGACGCGCACGCGAGTGGCATCGCGTATTCGCAACTCGACGCGGGTGCCGCATGGGACGGTTACCACCTGTACGAGTTCTCCGTCCGCAACGCCATCAATCCGGTTATCCCGCGCGGCCTCACCGGCCGGCTGGTACTCAGCAAGTACGACGGTCCACCGTGGTGGATCGGGTTCTACGCGCCGGCGTTGCGTGGCGACTACATCGTCGCCTCGGACCGCCTCTACTCGTACGACGTGCTGCGACGCGTCAAATACTCGTCGTGGCTCGACAGGGGCACGAGCTACATCTACCTCTTACGCCACCCGCCGTAACAGGCGTGCGTCGATAGGGGACAAATAGTGTCCCCTATCGACGCATGCCCCCGCGGCGACTGGGTAGACGACCTTGGTAAACGCGATGGAGGGACCAACGTGAGCTTCGAGGAGACAGACCCGAACGAGATCGGCAACGAAGCAGAGTTCCCCGACGACGCGATCGACGATGACGAAGTCGACCCCGAGGATCAGCTGCTACTCGATCGCAAAGAACTCAACGAAGCCGGCCTCGAACTCGACAACCCCGAGGGCTTCGCCGACGAGTGAGTTCCGCTCGCGCGACAGGACTGTCAAGGCAAAGTCAGGTCGAGCGCGCCTCGCCGCCCGGGAAGAGCGTTGACCGCGCTCGTACCCGCCGCCGGGCGACCGTTGATCCGAAACGTCAGGACGGCGCCGCGCGTGCAGCCAGCGACCGAGTCGGGTCCGACGACGTTGAGGATGTAGCCGGTGAAGTTGTCCGTACTCCGCACCGACGCGACGCCGCAGCGTGCGCCTCCAACGTATGCCTCGACGCGCGTTCCGGGCGGAAGTTGCTGGCCGTCTGCGCCGAAGACTCCTCCG
>JAODBJ010000119.1 GCA_025463905.1 Actinomycetes bacterium | reverse complement strand
GCCCGGTCTCGACCTCGACGTCGTGCCAGAGGTCGCGTGCGAGCAACGCCATGCGCACATACATCGGATCGGAGTAGCCGTACCGGAAGATGCGCGACGCTCCGTGCGAGCCTCCGCGGCGGTGCCCGACAGTTGCCTGTTCG
Source organism: Actinomycetes bacterium (assembly GCA_025463905.1). Classification (GTDB taxonomy): domain Bacteria; phylum Actinomycetota; class Acidimicrobiia; order IMCC26256; family PALSA-610; genus JAODBJ01. Next base: position 37,488 of record JAODBJ010000119.1, on the reverse strand, counting down.
AACACCACGACTTCGTGGCCCCGCTGGTGCAACGCGCGCGCCGCGGCGAGCCCGAGCAGGCCCGCGCCGACAACCGCGAACTCGACGCGTTCCGCCTTCGCCACGCGGCGCAGGCTACGCAACGTCCGATGAGATGTTGAGAGAGCAACACGGCGCCAGTGCTGCATTCCACCGCGCGTGTTGCCAGAATGTCCCGTCCGCAGTGGCGGTTGCGGCCGGATGAGCGGCGGGGGTTGGGACGGCGGAAGTTCGACGCGTTCCGTGGCCACATCGCCAATGACCACGGAGGGAACCGCGTGGGTAGGAGAACAGCTGGGGCCGGCCTGGCCGCGGTGACACTGATCGCGGCGGCGTTTGTGCCCGTCGCCGTCAGCGCCGTGAGCGCACCGCCGGCGAGCGCGAAGACCACCGCCGCGGTGTTCCCCGACTTCAACCACGACGGCTTTGCCGACACCGTGGTGTCGATCGACCAACAAGACATCGGCACGGCGATCGATGCCGGCGCGATCGAGGTGCTTTACGGCAATCCGTTCATCACGGGGGTCGTCGCGCACCACCAGTACATCTCGAATCAGGACACGGTTCTCAAGGGCAGCCCGATCACGGGTGGGCGCTTCGGCGAGAACACGGCCGCGGGCGACTTCAACGGCGACGGCTACGACGATCTCGCGATCGGCGAGTACGGCGCGACGGTCGACACTGCCGCCGGTGCCGGCCAGGTCCACATCCTGTATGGCAGCGCGTCGGGTCTTACCGACGCGAAGTACCAGAACGTGAACCAGAACACCGCGGGAGTGCAGGACACCGCAGAGGCCGGCGACCAGTTCGGTCACTCGGTGGCGGCGGGCGACCTCAACCACGACGGCTTCGAAGATCTCGTCGTGAGCGTGCCGCGTGAAGACCTCAACGGCGAGACCCAGGTGGGCGCCGCGCACGTGTTCTTCGGAAGCGCGACCGGTTTGCAGTTCGCGGCGACGCAAGGCGCGCTGTACTTCCACCAAGGGGCCGGCGGTGGTGGCATCGGGGACGCGGCGGAGCACAACGACATCTTCGGGTCACCCGTCGCGATCGGTGATTTCGACCACGACGGTTTCGGCGACATCGCGATCGGTGTGCAGGGCGAGTCGCTCGGAGATGTCGGTACGCCCGGTCCACAGGCGATCGCGGGGGCCGGCGGATTCCACGTGTTGTACGGCAATGCGACGAAGGCGAGCGTGGGCGCGCGCCATCAGTTCTTCACCGAGAACAGTGCCGGAATGCCCGACCACGCCACGGCCGCCGACCGGTTTGGCGCGTACTTCGCGGCCGGCGACTTCAATGGCGACGGGTATCCCGACCTGGCGGTCGGCGCGGACGGGAAGACGGTCACTGGCGTAGCGAACGCCGGCGCGGCGTACGTGTTCAAGGGCAGCGCGAGCGGGATCACCACGAGCGGTTCCCAACTGTGGGACTTCGCCACGCCGGGCGTTCTGGGCGATCCGGTGAGCGGCGACAACTTCGGCGACTGTCTTGCGGCCGGCGACTTCAACCACGACGGAAAGACCGACCTCGCGATCACCGTCGACCGTCGCACGCTCAACGGTGTCGCGGGCACCTGGCATGGGATGGTGCTCGTGTACCCCGGGTCGGCGTCGCTGTTGACGCTCACCGGAGCCAAGAGCTTCAACGAGAACACGCCTGGGATCGCCGGCTTCGGTGCGCCGGCATCGGGCGACCAATTCGGTTCGATCGCCAAAACATCCGACTTCAACGGCGACCACTATGCGGACCTCTACATCGCCGCGGGTGGCAAGGCGGTGTCGAGCCAGGCGCACGCCGGTGCGCTGTACCTGCTCAAGGGCAGCGCGTCGGGTGTCAGCGTGAGCGGCGCGAAGTTCTACACACAGAACACGCCGGGCATCGAGGGTTCCGCGCAGGCGAACGCATGGTTCGGGGGTACCTGATCCGTTCAACCGGACGAAACAGTGCCGCAACGAAGTCGGGCTACACCTGTGGTCGGTGGGCGACCTTCTTGATGGCTATCGGCCGGCGGCAACTTGGGACGAGATGTTCTCCTCGGCCGACGTGCCCCGGGAGCACTACCGAGCGCTGCACGACCTGCTCGGTGCACTGACCGGCGAAGAGTTCCACGCGCGATGCATTGCGCGAGATCGCGCGTTTCGCGACCAAGGCATCACGTTTTCGTACGGTGGTGAGGAACGCCCGTTCCCGCTCGATCTCATTCCGCGCATCGTGCCGAGTGAGGAATGGGCGGTAATCGAGCAGGGCGTGACGCAGCGTGTACGTGCGCTCGACGCGTTCCTCGCCGACGTGTACGGCCCCGGCGAGGTGCTGCGCGACCACATACTCCCTCGCCGCCTAGTGGCGAGTTCGGTGCATTTCCACCGGCAAGCGGCCGGCGTCAAGCCCATCAACGGTGTCCGCGTGCACGTGGCGGGCGTCGACCTCGTGCGCGACGCGCAGGGCGCGTACCGCGTGCTCGAAGACAACCTGCGCATCCCGTCGGGCGTGTCGTACGTCGTCGAGAACCGCCGCACGATGACGCACGTCTTCCCAGAACTCTTCGCCAGCCACCGCGTGCGGCCGGTCGCCGACTATGCCGCGCACCTTCTCGAGGCGCTGCGCGCCGCGGCGCCCGCAGGACGTCGCGATCCGGTCGTGGTGGTACTCACACCGGGCATCTACAACGCCGCGTACTTCGAACATTCCTTCCTTGCCCGGACGATGGGCGTGGAGTTGGTCGAAGGACGCGACCTCGTGTGCCGCGATGGTGTGCTCTACATGCGTACCACCGAGGGCGAAGACCGCGTCGACGTGGTGTACCGCCGCGTCGACGACGAGTTCCTCGACCCTCTGCAGTTCCGACCTGACTCGCTGATCGGCTGTCCGGGCATCTTGAACGCGGCGCGCCTCGGGAACGTTGCGATCGCGAACTCGGTGGGTAATGGCGTCGCCGACGACAAGGCGGTGTACCCGTACGTTCCCGATCTCGTGCGCTACTACCTCGGTGAAGAACCAGTGCTCGCGAACGTGCCGACCTACCGGCTCGATGACGCCGATGAACGTGCGTACGTGCTCGAGCGTCTCGACCGTTTGGTCGTGAAACCGGTCGACGGAGCCGGCGGCTACGGCATCGTGATCGGTCCGCACGCCACTGACGAGGAACTCGCTCAGGTCGCTCGCGACATCAACGCCGACCCCCGGGGTTGGATTGCCCAAGAGGTGGTGCACCTTTCGACGTCGCCGAGCTATGTCGGTGACCGCTTCGCACCTCGCCACATCGACCTTCGGCCGTTCGCAGTGAACGACGGCAAACGCGTGTGGGTGGCGGCCGGTGGTCTCACGCGCGTGGCGTTGCGCGAAGGAAGCTTGATCGTGAACTCGAGTCAAGGCGGCGGCTCGAAGGACACCTGGGTATTGGCGGGCCAAGAACCGCAGCGCGAAGTGGTCGCTGAAACCGGACCACTGCAGCGACGTCCGGACGTGCGACCCGGCAGCCCGCTCGACCTCGGCCCCGTGATGTCGAGCGGCCAGCAGCAACAGCAGCAGCAACAACAACCGCCGCCGTGTTGACCCGCCTGGCGGAATCGTTGTACTGGTTCGGTCGCTACGTCGAACGAGCGGAAGACACCGCGCGCATCCTCGACGTTCACTACCACCTGCTGCTGGAAGACCCCTGGGTCGATGAGTCGGCCGCGTGTCGTGCCCTCCTCGAAGTCATGGGCGTGGAGTGCGGCGAAGCAGACACGTGCGACATAGACACCGTGACCCGAGCCCTCGCCTATGACGCGAGCTACGGCGGGTCGATCGTCGGTTCGATGTCGGCCGCGTGGCACAACGCACGCGGCGCGCGAGAGGTGATCTCGTCTGAGATCTGGGAATGCGTGAACGCCACCCATATAGAGATCGCGTCTCGCGCGAGTGCGTCGGTGCCGCAACCGCACAAATTCTTCATCTGGGTGAAGGAGCGGGCCGCGATCCTCGCCGGTCTGGCCGACTCGACGATGAGCCGCGACGACGCGTGGCGCTACCTCGTGCTCGGTCGGTCCCTGGAACGGGTCGACATGACCGCGAGGTTGCTCTCGTCCCGGCATCAGGCAGTGTGGGGCGACGGCGGCTGGACCACCACGCTTCGATGCTGTTCGGCGTACGAGTCGTATCTCCGCACGTACCAGCGCGCGGTCGACGCGACGCTGGCCGCCCAGTTCTTGCTCCTCGATCGTCTCTTTCCGCGCTCGGTGCTCTGGGCGCTCAGGACCGCCGAGCAGTGTCTCGCGGAACTCGATCCGTCGTCGTCGCGAGTCGGCTTCGACGACGTTGCCAGACGCACACTCGGACGCGCGCGCACCGAGCTCGAGTTCCGCGCGCTCGACGACCTGCTCGGCTCATTGCCCGACCACCTCGCGCAGCTGCAGAACCAGTGCACCGCGGCTGCGGGCGCAGTGGCCGACCGGTATTTCCGCCACACGCGGCCGCTGGAATGGACCGCGTGAATAGCTGGCGCCTCCTGGTTCGTCACTCGACCACGTCGCGCTATGCCGCCGAGGTGTTCGCGTCGTACAACGAGGTGCGCCTCACGCCGATGACGGACCGCGGCCAGGTGACCGTGGATGAGCGGGTCGAAGTGGTGCCGGCGGCGCGCCTCTTCCGGCACGTCGACTACTGGGGAACGATCGTCCACACCTTCGACGTGCACGGCCGGCACACTGAACTCACGGTGCTCGGCTCCTCGATCGTCGACACGTCGGCGCGCCGCGTCCTCGATGAAGACGCGACATGGGGCACGCTCGCGCTCCCCACGCTGCACGATGATCTCTACGAGTACCTCTCACCAACGCGTTTCGTCGCTCCCTGCGACACCCTGAGCGCGGTTGCCGACGATATTCGCACCCGGGCGGCTACTCCCTCCGACGCGGCCCGGATGGCGATCGACGCCGTACGCGATCGCCTCGTGTACGAACGCGGGCACACGACAGCGTCGACATCGGCGGCGGAAGCCTGGGAACAGCGGCGGGGCGTGTGCCAAGACTTCGCGCACGTGACGCTTGCGATCTTGCGCGCGATGGGCGTGCCGGCGCGCTATGTGTCGGGATACCTGCACCCGGATCGAGACGCACCAATCGGTGTCGCCGTTTCCGGTGAGAGCCATGCGTGGATCGACGCATGGATTGGCGATTGGGCACCGTTCGATCCGACCAATGGTGAGCCGGTGGGGGAGCGTCACGTGGTGGTCGCGCAAGCGCGCGACTACGGCGACGTCTCACCCCTGCGCGGCATCTACACGGGCGCGGCGGCGACCGACCAGGACGTCACCGTCGAGGTAACGCGCATCGGCTGACGCCCGCGGGGTGTCGGAAGTGGTGAACGTTCGGTAATGCGCCTTGCAATCGCGACGCGCGGCAACTAGAAAGACGACTAAGCCAATCAGGTTTGTTGTGTTTCCCAGGCCGTCCCCGCCATTCAGGAGCGTTCTCCCAATGTCCCGTTCACGATCGTATGCCGCGCTCTGCCTGTTCCTTTTCGGAGCGGTAGTCCTCACGGCGTGCGGTTCGAAGGCTTCGACCACGGCCGATGCCGCAACCTCCGAACAAACCAGCACGCCCGTCACCGACGTGCCTCGCCGCGTCCCGCCCGGCACCAGTCTGCGCGTCGGTGACCAACTCGACGCACTCAAGCTCGTGCTCGGCACTGCCGGGCAGGACAAGGCGTTCTCATATGACGTCAAGTACGCGAGCTTCGTCGGCGGCCCGCCCATGCTTCAGGCGTTCAAAGCGGGCGCAATCGACATCGGGACCGTCGCCGACACGCCATTGATCTTCGCGCAAGCTGCGCATCAAGACGTCGTTGCCGTCGCGGCGTGGGCACCGCAGCACGGAAGCCTCGAGCTCATCGCCACACCCGGTTCACATATTTCGTCGTGGAAGGACTTGAAGGGCAAGAAGCTCGCGTACCAGCAAGGCACTGTGCTCGAGGCAGTGGCATTGCAGGGCCTGCAGCACGCCGGCCTGACGTTGCACGACGTGAAGAGTGTCAACATTCCGGTCACGCAGATCTCGGCGGCGCTGCAGAGTGGTTCCGTCGACGCGGCCATCCTCGTTCCTCCGCTCGACACTGCCTACCTCGCGAGCCACCCCGACGCCAAGATCGTCGATCGGCCCGAGGACATCACCGACCGCGTCAGCTTCATCATCGCGAGTAAGAAGGCGCTGGATAACCCGGCGAAGGTCGCGGCCATTCGCGACTACGTGCAGCGCCTCGTCCGCTCGCACAAGTGGATCGCCGCGCATCCGCAGGAGTGGGTGCAGACGTTCTATGTCGGCCAGTACCACCTTCCGGCGGCGCAGGGGCTCGCACAGCTACAGCGGATCGGACCGACGTCGTTCCTACCGCTGCCGGGCGACCTGGTCGCACCGCAACAGGCGTTGGCTGATCTGTACGTGGATGCGGGCGACATACCGAAGAAGCTCGACGTGTCGAGTGAGTTCGACGGTCGCCTCAACGCTGCAGTGCGTGAGGCCCAAGCCGGATGAGCACCACAACCCTTGGCGACGGCCGCCTCCGATCGCATGGTCCTGAACTCGTTACGCTCAGTCGGGAAACGCGGGCACCGCGACGCCGTGTGCGCGTCCCGCGCGGCATCGAGCGGTTCGCGGGTGTGCTGCTTCTCGTCGGCGCGTGGCAGGTGGCGAGTAGCACCGGGATGTTGAGCGCCGACACTCTCGCCGGACCGTTCGCGGTGGGCAAGACCGGCTGGCATCTCGTGCAGGACGGCACCTTGACGAGCGCGATGTGGGTGTCGTTGAAGCGGGTGCTCACCGGCCTCGCGATCGGCGTGCCGCTCGCGACGGTGCTCGCGCTGCTCGCCGGCCTCACGCGCGTCGGTGACGACCTTGTCGACGCGCCGATGCAGATGCTGCGTTTCCTTCCCATCATCGGTCTCGAACCGCTGATCGTCCTGTGGTTCGGCATCGGCGATGCGGCGAAGATCTCGCTGATCGTCTTCGGCGTCACGTTCCCGCTCTACATCAACACCTACACCGCGATCCGCGCGCTCGATCCACGACACTTCGAGCTTGCGCGCACGGTCGGACTCGGGCGGATGGGCACGATTCGCCGAGTGGTGCTCCCAGCCGTGCTGCCCGGGTTCCTTACCGGACTCCGCCTCGCGGCGGCGGTTGCCTGGTTGATCCTCGTGTTCGCCGAGCAGATCAACGCGACCAACGGGATCGGCTATCTGATGATCAAGGCGCAGCAGTTCTTTCAAACCGACGTGATCGTGGTCGGGCTGGCCGTGTACGCATTGCTCGGCTTGTTCTCCGATGCCGTGGTGCGATTCCTCGAACGGAAGGCCCTCGCATGGCAACCGAGCCGGTGACTGCATTCCTCAGACCGCGCGTCGTCAACGTCGACGGCGTCGCACGACGGTTCGAGACGCGAGCCGTACTCGACGATGTCTCCTTCGAGCTCCGCGCCGGAGAGTTCGTTGCGCTGCTGGGTCGCAGCGGAACGGGCAAGAGCACGCTGTTGCGCGCGCTCGCAGGGCTCGATGTCGAAATCGAAGGCCACATCGAGGTGCCCGCGTGCCGTTCCGTCGTATTCCAAGAGCCGCGGCTGCTGCCATGGGCCCGCGTGCTCGACACTGTCGTGCTCGGGCTGCGCGGTGACGACGCGCGACAGCGTGGGCGCGGCGTGCTGTCCGAAGTTGAGCTCAACGGTCACGAACGCGATTGGCCGAAGACCTTGTCAGGCGGCGAGGCGCAACGCGTGTCGCTCGCGCGGGCGCTCGTCCGGCAACCGGATCTGCTCTTGCTCGACGAGCCCTTCGGTGCGCTCGACGCGCTCACCCGGATCAAGATGCACGCGCTCCTACAAACGCTGTGCCGTCGCTACCGCCCCGCCGTGGTGCTCGTCACCCATGACGTCGACGAAGCGATCCTCCTCGCCGACCGGGTGCTCATCCTCGGCGACGGCCGAATATCCCTCGACGTACCCGTCGATGTGCCGAGCCCTCGTCTGCGCACGAACCACGCGTTCGCCCGCCTGCGATCTCAATTGCTCGCGCAGCTCGGTGTCGACGAGGCCGCCGAAGGTCTCCATGAATCCCCCGTCAAGGAGTACGTGTCATGACCCTTACATCCACCGCACTCGACTTCACGATCAAACCGCTCTCGGGCGTGATCGGCGCCAAGATCAACGGCGTCGACCTGAAGCAGCCGCTCTCGGATCCGCTGGTTGCAGAACTGCGTGACGCCCTCGTGCGTTACAAGGTGATCTTCTTCCCCGACCAGCATCTCTCCCCGTCGGAGCACCTTGCGTTTGCGAGTCACTTCGGCGAAATCACGCCTGCGCATCCGGTGATCCCCGGCCTCGCCGACTACCCCGAAGTGTTCGAGATCGACTACACGCAGATGAGCCGGCTGAAAGCAACGTACGGCGACATCGCCGACCGTTACGACGGTCTCTCCTGGCACACCGATGTGACGTTCGTGGAGCGACCGCCGCTCGGATCCATCCTCAATGCCACGGTGAGTCCCGCGGCCGGTGGCGACACGATGTGGTCGAACCAGCAAGCCGCATATGAAGGGTTGAGCGACGGCCTGCGCGGGTTCCTCGGCGGCCTTACCGCGGTGCACGACGGCGCACAGACGTTCGCGTCGGCGTTGAAGGCACGCGACGACGGTGGCGGCGAGTGGGACGGTCAGCAGTACCAGGTGCTCGAACCGGTCGAGCACCCGGTGGTGCGCACGCACCCGGAGTCCGGCGCGAAGACGCTCTTCGTGAACCCGGGTTTCACATCGCACATCAAGGAGTTGTCGCGGCCGGAAAGTGACGCCTTGTTGCAGTTCCTCTACGCGCACGCGACGAAGCCGCAGTACACGGTGCGCTATCAGTGGCGTGCGGGTGACGTCGGTTTCTGGGACAACCGAGCCACGATGCATTCGGTGGTCGGCGACTTCACCGGACAGCACCGTGTCATCCAGCGAGTCACGCTGCGCGGGGATCGCCCCACGTAGCAGACGGGTTGCCCGCGAGAACGCTTTCACATGGAGGAGTAAGAGCCGTCCCACTCTTCGAGCGGCGCGCAGTGCCAACGCCATCCCGGCGCGAGGCGGGGACGGTTGCCGAGCGACATCCGCCCGTTCGCCCAGAGCAGCGTGTCCCACGCGTCCGTGTCGCCCGGCGCCCAAGGGAACAGCCGGCGTAACACTTTCTCGCACAGTGCGTCGTCGGGAATGAATGTCACACCGAGGCCGCGCGCGGCGTCGTCGGTGTGCACGAGCAATTCGTCGCACGCCATCGCCGCGAAACCGGACGGGTCAGCGATACCGAACGGGTGGTAACCGCGTGCCTCAGGTGGTGACGAATCGACGACGTGGGCAACGACAGCCGACACCGTCTCGAGGGTGAGGATCAGCTCACCCGGCGCGGCGTGCTCTCGCGTCTCTATGTCGAGCGTATGGAGTTCGGTGCCGGCCGCCGCGAGATCGAATGCGTACCAGAGGTTCCCCGCCGCGACGTGCGCGACGGCTTGCGCGACCGTCCAATCGCAGTCGGGGATCGGGGTCGACCAGTCCTGCTCAATGAAGGGCCGCAAGAACACGCCGCACGTCGCGGCCGCGTTCAAGACATCGGTCCCGTTCAATCGTCGCCCATCACGTCGTTGATGGCGGCCGCGGCGTCGATGTACTCGTCGATCATGTCGAGCACCACCTGCCGGGCGGGCTTCACCCGGTCGAGCGAACCGACCACCTGACCGACGAAGTAGTTGGCAAGCTGCTCGGCGCCCGACCCTGATTGATGCGCGGCGCGCTGGATCCGGAACTGCGCTTCCGCGACCAGTGCGGTCTGCAACGGCATGCCGAGCGGGTCGGGGGTATCGGTCCGTTCCCATTCGTCGGTCCACGCGCTGCGCAACATGCGCGCCGGCTTCCCGGTGAGCGAACGCGACCGGAGCGTGTCACTCGAGGTCGCGGCGAGAAACTTCTGCTTCACCACCGGGTGCGTTTCGGCCTCGTCGGTGGTGAGCCATACCGAACCCGTCCACACTCCCTGCGCGCCGAGTGCGATCGCGGCTGCCATCTGGCGTCCGCGCGCGATGCCGCCCGCCGCGAGCACAGGGATGGGTGCAACGGCGTCAACGACCTCGGGCACGAGCACCATGGTCGCGACCTCGCCGGTATGACCGCCGGCCTCGGTGCCTTGCGCCACGATGAGATCGACGCCCGCGGCCGCGTGCCGCTCCGCATGCACGACCTTCCCTGCGAGCGCGACGACGGCCACGCCGGCGCCATGGGCCCGCTCGATCAGGTCGGGTGGCGGCGGCCCGAGTGCGCTCGCGATGAGCTTGATGTCGTGGCCGAAGGCGACATCGAGCAACGGCCCGTACCCGCTCGGGGAAACGTTGAGCGCGCCGCCGCGCCCCACTTGCATGTCGGCCGGCGGGGACGGGACTTCGTAGCGCCGGAGGATGTCGTCGATGAACGCCTGCTGCTCGGGCGGGAGGAGGGAACGCACCTGCTCGCGATCGAGGCCGCCTTCGTCGGCGCCGACGAACTTCTGGGGCAGCAGCAGGTCGACGCCGTAAGGCTTTCCGGCGACCTGTTCTTCGATCCAGCGCAGGTCGATTTCAAGTTGCTCGGGTGTGTGCGCCACCGCACCCAACACGCCGAAACCGCCCGCCTTCGTCACCTCCGCGACGACGTCGCGGCAATGGCTGAACGCCAGGATCGGGAACTCGATACCCAGCATCTCGCACACGGCTGTTCGCATCACGAGGACAGTACCTATAGACCCCGCTTCGACGCTCGCGTGGACGAGCGCCAGATGGCCGGAAATCAGTGCGGCGGGCGGGCCTCGAGCAGAGACTCTTCGGCCGCCCGGAGGCGTTCGCGGGCTTCGTCGACGCGGCGCGCGGCCGCCGCGGCGGCTTGCTGTGCGCGGTCGGCATCGTCCGCCGCCGCTTGGGCGGCGCGTGCGAGTTCGGCCGCGCGACTCTGCGCGTCTTCGACCGCGCGCTCCGCGTGCGCGACCTCTTCGCGTGCCTTGGCCGCGATCTGTTCGGCGCCACGTAGCGCGGCCGCTCGTCTGCGTTCCGCGCTCGTCTGTGCGCGCGGAGGCCCCGGCGACGGGGTCGCCGGTGACGGGGTCGCCGGTGACGGGGTCGCCGGCGACCGGGTCGTCGAGCGGAGACGTTCGCGAGGCGCTCGCGGCGCCGGCGCCTGCGGGCCCGGAGTAAGAGTGCCGAACACGTCGGGCGGTTCGAGGTCTTGCGCCAAACGACCGGAGCGCACTTGCGCCGCCGCTTCCGGATCGACCGAAACGGCCTGCAGAGTCCGCTCGATCGCATCGCGAACTGCGTCGCCGTTCGGGCCGAGCGCCGCGACCGCGACATCGGCGAGCGCTGCCAACGCTCGCTGTCGTTCTCGCATCGCTTCGCGCAAGCCCGTGGACGGTCCATCGCTCAGCGCGCGTTGCTGCCGGTCGAGCAGCGTCGCCCCGGCATCGACGACCGCGTCCAGCAGCGCGGGCGCGTTACGAACCGCCTGGTTCAGGGCCCACGCCGCGCGCGACGGTCGGCGCAGCTGCTTGACCGCGGCCGCGGCGTCGCGCTCGCCGCCCGTTCGCAGGTCACGAGCGAGCTGGTCGCGACGGGCGACGAACGTGTCGAGTGGACCGGTGAACAATTCCTCGATGCGCGCGTCGTCGGCGCGCGCGTCGGTCACTGCTCGTAGTTCTCGACGACCTCGGGGGGCCGCACTCGTGCCTCGTCCGGATTCAGCCCGAACTCCTCGTGCGCACGCCGCTGTCGCAAGAGGTCCCAGCACTGATCAAGACGCTCCTCGACGACTTGCAACCGTTCATGCTCGCTCGGGTCGAGGCCCTTCCCGGCACGCTGTTCGAGAAGACGGTGTTCCTCTTCGACGAGCTTGGCGATGTCGTTGAGGATGTCGTTATCGCTGGGCATGGTTGTTCCTACCCTCCGTACCGGAGCGGCACTGCAGCCTCCGGCGAAAGGACGCGGAAGGCGATGCTCTCTTCGAGGTAGAGCGAAACGCTTGCCGCGTCGTGTTGCAAGTAGCCGATCGATACGTCTTGACCCACGGTGAGCGCGTAGTCGCCGCCGCGCGTGCTGAGCACGATCGCACCATCGACCGCCGGTGCCCAAAACACAGGGCCTCCGAGGATCAGGCGCACATGCTCGAGGAGTGGGTACCCGCCGGACTCTGTCGTCTCGACGACGCCGGTGTAGCAGCGGGGACCGAGCGCCAGCGCATACGGACCGCCCACACCCTCTTGTTGCAGCGTGGCGACGGCACGCGCGACGAGGCTGGGGTAGTCGGCGTAGTTGTCGGTGATGCCCACCGCCGGGTACGGGGAGCGCTGCCCGATCCCCGCAATTTGTCCGGCGGCGTAGCCCTCGAAGACGGTGCCGTCTTCGATCAGTGCGAGATGGCGCGCCGCGTCCCGTACCGGATCCAGATCCGCGTCTCGCGCACCCGCCGCGATTGCGTCGATCTCGGCCCGCGGCATCGCGAACGGAGCGCGCAACTCAATCAGCGGTTGCACCTGGCGCATACGCGCTTCCACGTTGTCGGCCGGTGCCTCGAGGTCTGTCGTGCGACCGGTTGGTTCCGCAGCGTGCTCCCAACCGAGCGGGCCGCTGAAGTCGACGATGCGACGAGCGACGAGATAGTGGCGCAGGGTGCGCGAGGCTTCGGTCTCGATCTGGTCCCAGGCCTCGGATGAGATCGGCGCGAGTTCGCGATGCAGATGGTTCATTGGTCCGGCTCCTCGTGGAGATGGCCGACGCCGAGGTCGCCCGAGTCGGTTGCGCCGGCCGCCTCGACCACGGCTTCGATCTCGGTGATCGGTGCTTCGGTAAAGAGGTACGTACGCATGTGCCGATCGAGCACGGCATCGTGCCGCCGCAACCACTCGAGCACCATCATTGCGTGCTCTTTTTCCTCGTCGCGATTGTGCGCCAAGATCGCGCGCAGCGATTCGTCGGTGGTCGCGTGTACGCGCTGGTTGTACCAGTCGATGGCTTCGAGCTCTTCCATCAACGACGCGATGGCGCGGTGTTGGTCGATCGTCTCCGGAGGGAGCACCGACGGCGACTCGTGCAAGGTTGCGCTGTTGTCAGGCATATTTCTCCTCGTGGTCGCCGAGGCGCGCCCTACCCCCAGAAGGACAAAACGCAAACCCCGCCGTCGATCCGAGCGGCACGGTAGCGCGCACTCGTCTTGATTCAGTCGGGTTCGCGCAGACCGACCCGGGCCGACTCCGTCATGATGTGTTCAACCCACCACACCGGCGCGTTATTCATCAGCGTCGCGAGATCCCAGTAATCCCACCAGCGGACGAGCTTTCCGTCGCGCACTTCATGCATCGAGACGAACGGCAGTTCGGCGTGTTCGCCGGTGGGCCAATCCCAGATCTCGACGTGTTCCGTGACCACCGTCGCGCCCTCAGCGACGATCGTGCGCACCTTGTGCGAGATCGACGCCAGCGGTTCGAGCCCAAGACGAAGGCGCGCCGCGATCTGGGCGGGGCCGCGCGCGACATCTTCGGCCGGCGTCGGCATGTCGGTGTACTCGCCGTCGTCGGCGAACAGTGCGCCGACACCGTCGAAATCGCGCCGGTACAGCGTCTCCCACAAACGCTCGACCAGCGCCCGGTTCCCGCCGGCCAGCTGGTCGGCGCTCATGAGGCCACGCTCATCGGAGCGCGGGGTGAGAACCGCACCGGCATGGATTCCAGGCCGCTGATGAAGTTGGCTCGCCGGCGCGGAAGGTCGTTGGGGTCGGCGGCGAGTTCGAGGTCGGGGAGCCGGGCCAGGACGCGTTCGATCATCACCTGAAGTTCGAGGCGGGCGAGGCTATTTCCCAAACAAAAATGCGCGCCGAATCCGAACGCGAGGTGCTCGTTCGGCTGGCGTTCCACGTCGAAGCGGAACGGGTCGGCGAACTTTGTTTCATCGCGATTCGCCGACTCGTAGAGCAGCATGCACTTCTGGCCGGCAAGCAGTTGCTGGCCCATGAACTCCATGTCGTGCGTCGGCGTGCGGCACATGTTCTTGATCGGCGTCACCCAACGGAGCATCTCCTCTACCGCGACCGTGATCTTCGACGAGTCGCCGGCGAGCAGTTTCAGCTGGTCGGGGTGCAGGAGGAGTTGTTCCATGCCGCCGCTGATCACGTGGCGGGTCGTTTCGTCGCCGCCTACGAGGATCAGGAGCGATTCGTGCAGCACTTCGTCGCGCTCGAGCCGATCGCCTTCAACCTCCGCGTGCACCAGCACGCTTACGAGGTCGTCGGTCGGCTCGGTCTGCCGTTCGGTGATGACGCGGTTTTGGTACTCGGTGTACTCGGTGAACGCGGTCGCGGCCCGGATGATGAGTTCGTCGGTGGCGCTCCCGCTCTGGGCGCTCACCATGTCGTCCGACCAGCGGAGCAGGTCGCCGCGGTCTTCGGGCTCCACGCCGAGCATGTCGCCGATCACGATCATCGGGAGTTGCGCGGCAATGTCGCCGACGAAATCGCATTCGCCGCGCTCGCACACGGCGTCGATGATCTCGTCGCACACCTGGCGGATGTGCGGTTCCATGTCGCGTACGCGACGCGGCGTGAATCCGCGATTCACGACCTTCCGACGCTTCACGTGCTGCGGGTCGTCCATGTCGATCATCATCGGCAGCGGCCCGTTGTCGGGCCTGATTCCCGCCGCGTTGGAGAAGGTCGTCGGGTCCTTCGACGCGTTCAACACCGCCGCATACGTCGCGAGACCCCAAACGCCGTTCTTCTCGTCGAAGTACACCGGCGCGTGTTCACGCATCCACGAGTACTTGGCGTGCGGGTCTTCGATGTAGAAGGCGCCGTCGAGCAGGTCGATGTCGGCATTCGTCGGATGATCGGGCACGACGGCGCTCCGGGAACGGTGGGCGGGCTGCGAGGTCTGAGGACCTGACGGGTCGTCAGTTTTCCACGCGAGCGCCTCGGCCCGCCCAAATTGGGAACGAAGTAGGGCCCTCACATGGTTACACCAAGGAATTCGTGATGTGCATCGATAAGGGGTGGAAATGAGTGTTCCGCAATTCCTCGACTACTTGGCGTCGTACCAGCAGACCCGCGAGCTCGCCTACGACCTGACGGAAATCGTCTCCGACCGCCAGGTCGCGGTTCTGCGCCGCACCGCCTGAGTCACTTGGGCGGCATGCGGATGCCCGCGTCCAGCCGGATCGTTTCGCCGTTCAGGTACCCGTTGCTGATCAGCTCGAACGCGAGCGACGCGTAGTCGTCGGGGCGGCCCAGCCGTTTGGGGAACAGCACACTCTGCGCGAGCTGGGTGCGGGCTTCCTCCGGCAGCGTGCCGAGTAAGGGCGTGTCGACGAGGCCGGGCGCGATCGTGCACACGCGGATTCCGGCGGCCGCGAGGTCGCGCGCGGCGGTGAGGGTCAGCGATACAACGCCGCCCTTCGACGCCGCGTACGCGGCTTGACCGATCTGGCCGTCGAATGCCGCGACCGACGCGGTGTTCACGATCACGCCGCGCTCCCCGTACTCGAGTGGTTCGTTTGCGTTCATTGCCGACGCGACGAGACGCAGCACGTTGAACGTGCCGACCAGGTTGATGTCGACCACCTTGCGGAACGAGTCGAGATTGTGCGGCACGCCGTTGCGGTTGATCGTGCGTTCCGCCCAGCCGATCCCTGCGCAATGCACGCAGGCTCGCAACGGCGCCAGCGCAGCCGCGGCCTCGGTACCGGCGCGCACGTGTTCTTCCTCGGTGACGTTCGCTTTGACGAATCCGCCGCCGATCTCGGAAGCGATCTGCTCGCCCCGCTCCTCGTTGAGGTCGAGGATCATGACGCGTGCGCCCGCCTGTGCCAACCGGCGTGCGGCCGCTTCCCCGATGCCTGACGCGCCGCCCGTGACGATCGCACTTGCCCCGTTGATGTCCATGGACGAGACGCTACCGAGCCTGGCGCGCCATCATGGCGCCCATGCCGATGGTCTCGTACGCACAACGGCTCGCCGGCGATGCCGCCGCCGACCCCGATCATCTCGCCGTCACCGACGAACAACGCAGCGTGACGCGGCGCGAGCTCGAACAGCTTGCCAACCGCAGCGCCAGGGCATTCGCACAACTCGGAGTCGGCCAGGGCGACGTCGTCACGATCGCGTTGCCGAACTCGGTTGCGTTCGTCGCCGCGGTCGTCGCGACGTGGAAACTCGGCGCGACGCCGCAGCCAGTGTCGTCGCGACTGCCGAAGCGTGAGCTCGACGGGATCGTGGAGCTCGCGGGACCGAAAGTGATTGTCGGCGCCGACCCGAGCGACCACGAAGGGCATCACTGCCTTCCCCTCGGCTGGCAACCCGACACGTCGCTCGACGACGGTCCACTACCCGACGCGACGTCGAACCCGTGGAAGGCGATGACGTCGGGCGGTTCCACCGGTCGGCCGAAACTGATCCTCGCGAATGCACCGGGTGTGATCGACCCCGACGCGTATCCGTTGTTGCTGATCCGCCGCAACGGCACGCACCTCATGCCCGGGCCGCTCTACCACAACGGTCCCTTCGTGTGGGCGACGACGGCGTTGCTCGCGGGTGACCACGTGGTGCTCGGCGGCAAGTTCGACGCGGAGAAGACGCTCGCGCTGATCGACCGGCACCGACCCGACTCGCTCTACGTCGTGCCCACGATGATGCAACGCATCTGGCGGCTACCGGAAGCCGTGCGTGACCGCTACGACGTGTCTTCGTTACAGGTGGTGTGGCATCTCAGTGCGCCGTGCCCGCAGTGGTTGAAACAAGCGTGGATCGACTGGCTCGGGCCCGAGAAGATCTTCGAGTTGTACGGCGGCACGGAAGCGCAGGCATCGACGATCGTCACCGGAACCGAGTGGCTCGCGCACCGCGGGTCGGTCGGCCGAGCGATCTCGGGCGAGATCAAAATCGTGGGGCCCGATGGCGAGGACCTGCCGCCGGGCGAGGTCGGCGAGGTGTTCATGCGGCCGTCGGACCCGGCGGTGAAGACGTATACGTATGTCGGTGCCGAGGCTCGCACGTTGGGCGACGGGTGGGAGTCCCTCGGCGACATGGGGTCGATGGACGCCGACGGCTTTCTCTACCTCACCGATCGCCAGAGCGACATGATCCTCGTTGGCGGTTCGAACGTGTACCCGGCCGAGGTGGAATCCGCGCTCGACGAACATCCGCGTGTGCGGTCGTCGGCCGTCGTCGGACTTCCCGACGACGATCTCGGTAACCGCGTGCATGCGATCGTGCAAACCGACGACGGCAGCGCGCTCGACCTCGACGAATTGCGAGCCTTCCTCGGCGATCGCCTGGTGCGCTACAAGGTGCCGCGGTCGTTCGAGTTCGTCGGCGAGCCATTGCGCAACGACGCCGGCAAGCTCCGGCGCTCCCAACTACGGGCCGATCGCCTCTGAAAGGGTGAGGCGTCCGTCGCGGTGAGTACGTTTGGTCACGCCGTACCGCTGGCAACGCCACGAACGCCGAGGGAGCAACCATGGGAACCGTCGACTTCGACGTCTTCGACTCCGACAATCACTACTACGAGGCCACCGACGCGTTCACGCGGCACCTTCCCGCGTCGCACAGGAAGCTCGTGCAGTGGGCGGAGATCGACGGCAAGCCACGCATGGTCGTGGCCGGTCGCGTGTTCAAGTTCATTCCCAACCCGACGTTCGACCCGGTCGCGCGACCGGGTGCGCTCGACGACTACTTCCGCGGGAAGCGCGCCGGCGACGACATCCGCGCCGCGTTCGGCGCGCTCGAACCCATCAACCCCGCGTATCGCGAACCGGCGGCGCGAGTGGCGCTGATGGATGAGCAAGGGATGGCGGGTTGCTTCTTGTTTCCGACGCTCGGTGTCGGCGTGGAGGAAGCGCTCCTGCATGACCCGGTCGCGGCCGATGTCGTATTCCACGCGTTCAACGAGTGGATGCACGACGACTGGACGTTCAACTACCGCGATCGGATCTTCGCGGCGCCCTACATCTCGTTGATCGATCCCGATGCCGCCGTGCGCGAACTCGAGTGGGCGCTCGAGCGCGGTACACACGTCGTGGTGATGCGATCGGGCCCGGTGCGCGGCCCGAACTTCAGCCGGTCACCCGGCGACGCTATGTACGACCCGTTCTGGGCTCGCGTGAACGAATCCGGCATCCTCGTCGCGTACCACTCGGGCGACAGCGGCTATCACCGCTACGCGGAGGATTGGGGCTCGAGCGGGGAGATGGAAGCGTTCCGCTACGACCCGTTCCGCAATGTCACCGGCGGTCACCGGCCGATTTACGACACTGTCGCCGCGCTGATTTGTCACGGCGTGTTCAACCGGTTCCCGAATGCGCGCGTCGCGACCATCGAGAGTGGGTCCGACTGGGTACCGCTGCTCGCACGCGCGTTGAAGAAGGCGTACGCGCAGGTTCCGGCCGCGTTCGGCGGAGTGAGTCCGATCGAGCAATTGCGCACGAACGTCTGGGTATCGCCGTACTACGAAGACGATCTACAGGAACTGCGCGATCACCTCGGCGCGGAACACGTGATCTTCGGGTCCGACTACCCGCACGCCGAAGGCCTCGCCGACCCGAAGGCGTTCGTTGACGACCTCGACGGCTTCAGCGACACGGAAATACGGCTCGTAATGCGCGAGAACGCGCTCGCGTTGTCGCAACCGCGCCCGAGTTAAACATCGAATGCGCGTGGAAATTGTGGCCGGGTGGGTACAGCTATGTCACCAACCGCTGGAGGACACACTGTGGCTACCGACGACAAGATCCGTAACAAAGCCCAAGAAGTGAAGGGCAAGGCAAAAGAGGCCGTCGGCGACGCAACCGACAACGAGCAGTTGCAGGCCGAGGGCAAGATCGATCAGGTGAAGGGCGACCTGAAGCAGGCCGGCGAGAAGGTGAAGGACATCTTCAAGAAGTAACTCGCCGCCTCGCCCCGATCCTTCTAGAGATCGGGCAGGCCGAGATTGAGGTTCGCCTCTTCGAGGCCACCGTCGATCTCCATGATCTTTCCCGTCACGAAACTGGCTGCGGGCGACGCGAGGTACAGCGCACAGAGCGCGATGTCCTCGGGTCGCCCGAGCCGTTTCAGCGGCGTGCGAAGCACCATCTCGTCGCGGATGGCGTCGTCGTCGAGCACGGTTTCCAATGCGCTCGTCGCAACCGACCCAACCGCGATGCCGTTCACCCGCACTTTCGGTGCGAGGTCGGCCGCCATCAAGCGGGTCATGTGCGAAAGCGCGGCTTTCGCCGTTCCGTACGCGACGAATCCACGATCCCGCAGCCGCCCGATCGCGGACGAGATGTTGACGATCGAGCCGCTCCCCGCGCTGAGCATGTGCGGCGTCGCCGCTTTGCTTAGCACGAACGCGGTCGTGACATTGAAGTGGAATGACCGTTCGAAGAATCCGGCGCTCGTTGCGAGGAACGGCCGAGGCGTCGTGCCGCCGGCATTGTTGACCACCACGTCGATGCGGCCGAACTCGCTCATCGTCTGTTCGACGATGGCGTCGACCGCGGCGTTGTCGTTCACGTCGGACGGAATCACCAGCGCGCGTCGACCCTGACCGACGACGTCGGCCGCGACAGCGTCGAGTTGTTCTTTGGTTCGCGCGGCGAGCACGACGTGCGCTCCCGCCTCGGCATACGCGCGTGCGACGGCGGCGCCGATGCCGCGACCGGCACCGGTCACGATCGCTACTTGGTCATCCAGGCGGAATTCGTCGAGGAGCACGGCGTGAGAACGTAGCGGGCCGGCGCCGACTCATGCGCAGCCCCATCTGCAGGCGCCGGGCGGCGGCGTTGCGCAGCGGCGCGGGCCCGCGTACGCTCCGGGCTTGGTTGACCCGCCACGGGGCGAGCGTGTCGGCCACGGTCCTCGTCGGTCTAGACAACTCGCCAACAGTGGTACCCAGGGGAGAAATGCGAACCCAAGACCCGCGTTCGCTCCATCCTTCCGCGCGTGCCCGGCACGGCGATGATGACGACCGCCATGACCTTCGTCCTCGAAGAGGTCGATGCATATCGGCCGATGCGTTTGTTCTGGGAGCGGGACGCGTCGACCAACTACGGGGCGAGCACGCCGGGTTGACCCGGCGGGCAGACGATGTATCCGTGTGCGGGAGTTACAGGAGGTAGCGGCTGACGGTGTCGACGATCGCGGCGGGCTTGTCTGAACCCTCGCGCTCGATCGTGACGCGGACCACCGCTTGTACACCCCCGGGCACTTCCTTCACGTCGACGACTTCGCCGCGGCCGCGCAAGCGCGAGCCGACCGGTACCGGGCTCGGGAAGCGCACCTTGTCGACGCCGTAATTGATGCCCATCGAGATGCCTTCGACGCGCGCGAGGTCGGAGAGGAAGTGGCTCGCGAGCGACATCGTGAGATAGCCGTGCGCGATGGGCCCGCCGAACGGGCCACTGCGCGCCCGCTCCGTGTCGGTGTGGATCCACTGGTGGTCGAGCGTCGCGTCCGCGAACTTGTCGACCTGATCCTGCTGGACCGTGATCCAGTCGGTGGTGCCGAGGTCGGCACCCACCGACGACGCGAGCTCGGCCGTTGATGCGAACACTTTGGGCATGTCCGGCGGTTTAGCAGACCCCGAGGACCGGCGCGAGCACGGCCGCAGAGTCACGAAACCGGCGCAGTGCCCCTCTATCGTGACCACATGGCGCGCAGGGCGAGCAGTGGCTACGACGCCGAGCAGATCCAGGTTCTCGAGGGACTCGACCCGGTCCGCAAGCGGCCCGGTATGTACATCGGTTCAACCGGACCGACCGGGCTGCACCACCTCGTTTGGGAGGTCGTCGACAATGCGGTCGACGAGGCAATGGCGGGCTATTGCACCCGTATCGACGTGACGCTGCTTCCCGACGGCGCGTGCCGAGTCACCGACAACGGCCGCGGCATCCCAGTCGACGAGCACCCGCACTACAAGGGCAAGTCGGCCGCCGAAGTGGTGATGACGATGCTGCACGCCGGCGGCAAGTTCGGCGGCGGCGGCTACAAGGTGTCGGGCGGCCTGCACGGGGTAGGCGTGTCGGTGGTGAACGCGTTGTCGCGCAGACTTGTGGTCGATATCGACCGCGACGGGCAACGGTGGCGCCAGGAGTATGCGGCGGTGAAGAGCCGCAACGGCGTGAAGCCGGGCGTGCCGCAAGGACCGTTGAAGGTGGTCGCGAAAGCGCGGCGGGGGAGCGGGACCACGATCACGTTCTGGCCCGACCCCGACGTGTTCGAAGAGGTTGAGTTCCGCGCGTCCACGGTGATGGAACGTCTGCAAGTGATGGCGTTCCTCAACCGCGGGTTGGCGATCGGTTTCCACGACGAACGCAAAGGTCACGAGCACGAGCAGACGTTCCAATTCGACGGCGGCATCGTCGACTTCGTGCGTCACCTCAACGGGGCGAAGGATCCGCTGTTCAAAGACGTCGGATACTTCAGCGATCGCGGCCCTGAAGGTGACGTCGAAGTCGCGTGGCAGTGGAACTCGGCCTACAACGAAGGTCTCCATACGTACGCGAACGGCATCTCCACCACCGAAGGCGGAATGCACGCCGAAGGGTTCAAGCGCGCGCTCACCCTCGCGATCAACCGCTACGCAAAGGACCGCGGCCTGCTGAAGGCGAAGGACCCTGTGTTCCAGGGCGACGACGTGCGCGAAGGGCTCACCGCGATCGTGTCGGTGCGCCTCGCCGACCCGCAGTTCGAAGGTCAGACCAAGGCGAAGCTCGGCAACACCGAGATCCGTTCGTTAGTGGAACGCGCGACCAACGAGCACTTCTGGCGCTGGTTGGAAGAGCACCCGAACCCGGCGAAGGCAATTATCACGAAGGCCACGAGCGCGTCGAAGGCCCGTTCGGCAGCCAAGCAGGCTCGCGATCTCACGCGGCGCAAGACCGCGCTCGATGGTGTGGGCATGCCCGACAAGCTCGCCGACTGTTCGTCGCGCGCGTCGGGGGAGACCGAACTGTTCTTGGTGGAGGGCAACTCTGCGGGTGGCTCGGCGCGTGACGCGCGCGACCCGAGGACGCAGGCCATCCTCCCGTTGCGCGGCAAGATCCTCAACGTCGAACGCGCGTCAATGGACAAGGTCGTTGCGAACACGGAGATCCAATCGTTGATCTCCGCGATCGGTGGTGGGATCGGCCCGAGCTTCGATGTGTCGAAAGTGCGTTACGGAAAGGTCGTGATCCTCGCCGACGCGGACGTCGACGGCGGACACATCCGTACGCTGCTCATCACGTTCTTCTACCGGCAGATGACGGCGCTCGTGGAAGCCGGCCACCTGTACGTCGCGCAGCCGCCGCTCTATTCGGGTGAAGTCGCGGGGCGGAAGAGCTACGTGCCGGACGAAGCGGCGCGTCTGCAGGTCGTCGAGCAAAACACCAACCGCAACCTGACGTTCGCGCGTTTCAAGGGCCTCGGTGAGATGGACGCGCCGGAGCTACGCGAGACGTGTATGAACCCGGCGACGCGCCACCTCGTGCAGATCGATGTGGATCAGGCCGCCATCGCCGACGAGATCCTGTCGATCCTCATGGGCGACGACGTCGAGGCCCGCAAGACGTTCATCCAGCAGAATGCCAAGGACGTGCGCTTCCTCGACATCTGAGTCGACGCGTCCTGCGGACCTCGAACTCAAGCCCGCAGCGGCAATCCCGACACCGTCGATTGCGACGAAGTCGCGTTCGTTGAGTCGTCGTGGTGGTGATGATGACCGTGCGCCCCCGCGGGACCACCCTTGCGGTCGACGATCTTGTTGACGACCTCGTCGAGTTTCGACGCGTCGACGTTTGCGTTCGCCGGCGCGTTCTTGGCGAAGTCCTGCTTGATCGCGGAAACGAGCGCGTCGCGGGACACGCCTTTGTCCTTCGCGACGTCGGCGAGGCTCTTGCCGCTCTGCAGCTGCTTCAACAAGTCGTCGGTCGACATTTTCAACAGGTCGGCAACGGCCTGCAGCCGCTTCTTGAGGTCGGCAGCCTGCGTCGCGGGCGTAGCGGTGGTGGCGCTCAGCGCCGGGTTGGTGATCGGTGTAACTGTCATGTGCGCTCCTTCGTATGACCCCGTGCCCGTTTGGTATCGGGACGCGACGAGGCGGAAGGAAGCGCTGAGAGCGCATTCACAGCAACTTCTAACGTTCGGCCGCGCAGCGGGAGCACGCGCGAACCGGCCCGCCGCCGGGGCTGTCGGCAGCGGGCCTTTGGGTTCGTTTGCTGTTGCGTTCGGCTACCGCGTTGTAGCCGGATGCTCAGGCGAGTCTCAGTGCCAGTGGATGTCGGCGAGGACTGACATGCCCGTGGTGGCGGACAAGGCGGCGACGGCACCGAGCGTGGCAACAATTGCGCGGTAGTTCTTGCGAGCGAAACGAGTCATTTCCGGCAGGCCTTTCTCTCCGAGTGGGCCTGGAAGCCGGGTTCGCCACTGACTCGCCGCCGCGCAGGCGACCAACTACACGCGTGCGGTTCTTCGTCTCATCCAGGTTTGCGTCGTCCGTGACGCTGGAGAGGTGATCGACCCGACCACGGTGCGTGGTTGATACCCAAATGCCGTACGTGACTCAGATCACACCGGAAGGCGCAAAAGCCGTGCCTGCCGTTTCCGGCCGAGGGACGGCGCTGGTCCGCTGCTCTAAAGGAGCTGGCGAGCGCGGGACGTGATCCACGCCCGCACGCCTTCGTCGGGATCCACCCGGTCGAGCAGCTCCATCGCGGAGAGTGCGAGGCCACGGTCGTGGTCTCGCTCAGCGAGAAGCAGGGCCGCGATCGCGCGATGCACGACCCACAGTCCCGGCAACGGGGGCTCGACCACCCACGTACGGAGCCACTCGACGGCTGGCTCCGTCTCAGCGGGTCCGAGTGCGGCCACGAGCGCTCCCGCGAAGCAGGGCGCGAATCGTTGGAACGCGTGACCGGCACGCTCGACGCATTGTGCGTGGCGCTCGACCAGGAGCTGATTGGCCTGCAACGCCTCGCCATTCAGAAATCGGAGCAGTGCCCGTTCGTTGTGAGCGCTCGTGCTGTGCGGAAGATCGATTCCGGCCTCGGTCCACGGCGAGCCGCCAAGGGCGCGGAGGTTGAGCTCGGCGATCGTGCGGAACACCGGCGGCAACTCGTCTGCTTCGTGTGACCGGAGGAGAGATCGCGCCAGCTCGACCTTGCCTTGCCAGAGCGCAGCGGAAATCGCGAGAAATATCGGCTGGAACGCGTCGGCGTTCGCGACGGCGCGAAAGCGCGCGGTATAGCTCAGCAGCTGGGTGGGCGCGCCGGCAACATCGCCCGAGTGGAGCGCGTCAAACGTGTCGATGAGAAACCCAGCTGCGACGCGCATGCTTTCGGTGAGTGGCGCGTTGACGAGATCCTCGCGGCTGCCTTGGAACGTCTCAACATCACAGAGGTCGAGCGCGCCGTCGCATACGCGGTACACGGCGCGCCCGTAGGCGACGCCGTCGCCCAGCGAACGTGCGATCTCCGCGGCTTCTTTCGCCAGCTCCAAGGCCTCGTGCGGATGGTCGATGTTGACCATGCCGAACAATGCATCCACCGATTCGGCGTAGTGACGGCGGTCGCCCGCCTGGCGAAGCGCCTCGAGCGCGTCTCTCGTGCGCTGGATGGCCGGCGCGAACGGCAGAGCATCCCGTTGCGCAAGGTCGGCCGCGACGTCGGCCGCCTGGGCGGCCAGCCTCGCCGCGAAGGCGTCGTCGCCCTGGTCCTTGGATCGGGCCGTTGCGGCGTCGAGGAGTTCCAACGCGTCTTCCAGTCGGCCCCTCAGCGCGAGCACGACCCCGAAGGTCAGGGCTAACTCTGGATCGTCACCCATCCTCGTTCGCGCGCGCTCGCCGAACTGTTCCGCGGCGAGTAAGTCGCCGACGCCGGCCGTCGCTTCTGTTGCGAGCACGAGCGCGCGCACGCCGATGTCGTCGTCGCGCACGGTGAGTGGCCGCACCAAACGCGCTGCGGCATCGAATTCGCCGCGCGCGATGCGTAGTTCGGCGTCGAGCACGTCGGCGACGCCGGAGACCGGCTCGTGACCGGTGTCGCGCAGCAACCCGATCCACGACGCGGCACCCGACAACGCGAAGCGGTCGAGCGCGTCTCGCGCCGCCGCGGCCGCCGACCTACCGGCGAGCGGCGCGCTCGCAACATCGCCGAGACGGAACGCGGTGCCGGCCTGGCGGGCCACGACATCGGAGAGGGCGCCGGCGTTGTCGAGCACGGAGCCCAACCGGGCGTGAAGTTCGCGTCGCCGCGTCGGCGCGAGACGTTCGTACGCGACCTCTTGGAGGAGCGGATGCGCCCAGCCCGCTTCGGTCGAACCGACGATCGACGACGTCATGCGTACCTGTGCAACACCCGCGTAGTACAGCGCCGCGCTGCCGGCAAGGAGACCGTTACCGACGGCTTCGGGCCAGAACGAGTCGCCGCAGGCCGCCGCGATTTCGAGCGCGTCCCTCGTCTTGCGATCGAGATGCTCGAAGCGGTCGGCGATCAGTTCCGGGAGCGAGGAGAGCGCGGTCGACGTGCCACGGGCTTCGCCGCGCAACGCGGCGAGTGCGGCTTCTCGCGCGTGGAGCGGGTTGCCACCCGCGACCGCGACGACGTCCGCGATCACGCCGCCCGCCGCGACACCGATCTCGTCCATCACGAGCGCGGAGATCGCGTCGTCGTCGAGTGGCGCCAGCACGAGCGTTTCGAAATCAAGGTCGTCGGGGTCGACGAAGCCCGGCCGGGTGGTGCCCCACAACGCGCCCGGCACGCCGGGTCGCAGTGCGAGCCGCGATAAGAGGTCGAGCAATTCGAGCGAGGCGTGG
Source organism: Actinomycetes bacterium (assembly GCA_025463905.1). Taxonomy (GTDB): domain Bacteria; phylum Actinomycetota; class Acidimicrobiia; order IMCC26256; family PALSA-610; genus JAODBJ01. The sequence continues at coordinate 11,640 of JAODBJ010000119.1, read as the reverse complement.
TGAAGGTCTTCGACCACGCACACGACTTCGCCCATCGACGCGAGCAACGCGGCGAGCGCGTCGGCCACTACTCCGGGGTCGCCTTCGACCGTTCCGCTGTGCACGATGCCGAGTGCCCGTGCGACCTGCGTTGCGGGCGCGCGCCCGACAACGCGCGCCAACGTGTCGACAGGGTCGGCATCGCGCTCGAGCAGCGGCCGCAGCCACGGTCGCAAGATGGTCGCGTCGCCCGCCGCCTCGGAGCAGCGAGCTGCCAGCACCTTTCGATCGGGCCGTGCCGCGAGTACCCGCGTCGCGGCGTGTTGCATCAGCCATGTCTTGCCGGCGCCGGCGGGTGCCAACACGAGCACGGCGCGCAGTTCGCCGGCGCGAACACCTTCGTCGGCCACGTTCGCCAGGCGGGCCAACTCGTCCTTGCGGGCCGACGTCCGTTCGGTAGCCGGGACGGCCACCGCGTGGTTCGGCGTGTCGCGCGGCGGCGGCTCGACCGGCGCGGAAACGCCGTTTGCGATCGTTCGCAACGCGGGCACCAGTGCGGCCGCGCTCGGGCGGGCGGCGGGGTCACGCGCCATGCACGACTCGACCAACGATTGCAGCGGCCCGAGTGCAACCTCAGGTTCGCTCGACGCGTCGAGCGTGCGCATACCGGTGATCGCTTCGAGGAGCGATACGCCGAGCGCGTACACATCCTCGGCCGGTGCCGGTTCGCGGGTACCGGCCTCCGGTGCCCGGTACCCCTCGGTGCCCGCGACGGCGGGTGCGCCCTCGATCCAGCCGTCGTAGGTGGAACCGGTGACTGACGCGATCGAGAAATCGATGAGCACCGGCCCGTCACGCGTGCAAAGCACGTTGGCCGGCTTCACGTCGCGGTGCACCACACCTCGCTCGTGCACGTACGCGAGCGCGCCGGCGACCGGACCGAACACCGCGGCCGCTTCGGCCACCGCGAGATGTCCGCGGTCGATTCCCGCCGCGAGGGTGCCCGCCTCGTACAGCGTGAACGCGAGGAACGGTTCACCGTCTTCCTCGCCCGCCGCGAGCAGTCCGCCGATGGCGGGATGGTCGATACTGGAAAGAACGGCGGCTTCGCGGGCGAGGCGAGCGCGTGCGAGCGCGTCAGCTTCCGGCCGGAGGAGCTTCACCGCGACGATGATCCCGTCGCCGTCCGCCCTCCAGACCTCTGTGTCGTGCCCGCCACCCAGAAATTGGTCGAGGTGGAACGGGCCGACGGTCGTGCCCACCGCGCGCGTGCGCGGCGCCACTATCGCCGTCGCTGGCCTCCCCTGTCTGCCCGCGAACATGATCCCACACCGCGCGTCGTACATTGACCGCCAGTGGCAAGACTGAGGGCGGGCGCGCCGGTGGGAGGCGCGGGCGCTGGTGACGGCGCAACAGACATCGAACTCGAAGGCGCGGTGATCCGCATCGGACGCGGCGCAGAGAACGATGTGGTCGTCGATCACACGTCCGTGAGCCGCCTACACGCGCGGGTCGAGCGGGAAGCCGGCGTATACCGCGTGATCGATCTCGGCTCCACCAACGGGACGTCGGTCGACGGGGTGGAACTACGCCCGTGGCAGCCTCATCCGCTCACACATGGGTCGACGATCGACCTCGCGGGCGTGTCGCAGATGCGGTTCCTGCTCAGCGAGGAGGAACGAGCCGGCGGCGACGCGGCAACGACCCGCCGGGTCGCGGAACGCGAAGTGCGCCTGACGAACGTCGAGCAGGAGGTCCTCGAGTATCTCTTCATGCACTACGACGAAGGCCGGCCGGCGCCGCGTCTCGCCACGCTGAAAGAGGTGGCAGAGAAACGCTTCACCAGCACCGCGGCGGTGAAGATGACGTTGCAGGGTCTCTACGACAAGTTCGAACTCGACGGCCCGACCGAACGCAACAAGGAAACGTTGGCGCTCCGGGCGCAGCAGTGGAAAGTCGTGCGAAACCGGTTCTGACCGGCGCGCGAACAAACGAATGCGAACCCGCCGGGGGGCGGCCCGACGGGTTCGCACGATCGCTCTGCAGACCGATCGGAAGATCGGCACGATCCTTCGCTTTGATCAAGTCCAGGTACGGCCTTTGGTCATGTTGATCGCCCCCTCCCGCCCTAGTAGCCCCCAGGTGAACGTTGTGAGCATGCGCCGCAGGAGCGTTTGGGGTAATCGCCGCGAGGGATAGGTCTTGGTTACCCGTCTCGCGGGCTCTGGCCTCCTACCGTGGCGGCATGGCCAGGAAGAAGGCGGCTACCGCCACGAGCACGCTGTTCGACGCGCCGATCCCCAAGCGCACACTCGCGGAAGAGGTCGAGTCCGCGTTCCTCGACTACTCGATGAGTGTCATCGTGAGCCGCGCGCTGCCCGACATTCGCGACGGCCTGAAGCCGGTACACCGCCGCATCTTGTGGGCGATGCACGATGCGGGCCTGCGGCCCGACCGACCGTTCGTGAAGTGTGCTCGTGTCGTCGGCGACGTGATGGCCTACTACCACCCGCACGGCGACACCGCGATCTACGACGCGCTGGTGCGGATGGGCCAAGACTTCTCGCTGACGCACCCTCTCGTCGACAAGCACGGCAACTTCGGGTCACCCGCCGACCCGCCCGCCGCGTCGCGCTACACGGAGTGCCGGCTATCGGAGATCGCGATGCAGATGCTCGCGGGCATCGACGAAGGCACCGTCGACTTCGAACCGAACTACGACGCCTCGACCGAAGAGCCGTCGGTGCTCCCGGCGCGTTTTCCGAACCTGCTCGTGAACGGTGCGCAAGGGATCGCGGTCGGCCTCGCCACGAACGTTCCGCCTCACAACCTGGGCGAGGTGTGCGCCGCGGCGCTCAAGCTGATCGACAAACCCGACGCGACGCTGTCGGAGTTGATGCGGTTCGTGAAGGGCCCCGACTTCCCGACCGGCGCACTCATCATGGGCGACGAAGGCATCAAGGACGCCTACCGCACCGGGCGCGGGTCGTTGCGCGTACGGGCGCGCACGACGATCGAGGAGTCACGCAAGGGCGCGGCGATCGTGCTCACCGAGATCCCGTTCCAGACCAACGTCGCCGCGATCGCGGGCAAGCTCGTCGAGATGGCGAACGCCGGCCGGATCGATGGCGTGCGCGACGTGCGCGACGAGTCTGCCCAAGGCGCGACGCGGCTCGTGGTGGAGTTGCGCGCCGAAGCCAATCCCCAGATCGTGCTCAACAACATCTTCAAGTACACGCCGGCGCAGACGACGTTCGGTGTGAACATGGTCGCGCTTGTCGACGGCGTGCCGCGCACGGTGAACCTGGTCGAGATGTTGCACGCGTGGCTCGAGCACCAGGTGATCGTCGTGACGCGCCGCACGCAGAACCGGCTCGAGAAAGCCGAGGCGCGGTTACACATTGTCGAAGGTCTGGTGAAGGCCGTCGAGATGATCGACGCGGTGATCAAGGCGATCCGCGCGTCGAAGGACCGGCCGGCGGCGCGTGCGGCGCTGATGGGGAAGGGCTTCGAGTTCAGCGAGATCCAGGCGAACCACATTCTCGACCTCGCGCTCGGGCGACTCACCCAACTCGGCCGTGACGAACTCGTGGCCGAAGCGCGCGAGTTGACCGCGACGATCCGCGAACTGAAGCGCATCCTCTCGAAGCGCGACGTGTTGCTGGGCGTCATCCGCGAGGAGTTGACCGCGATTCGCGACGCGCACAAGAAGCCGCGTCGCACCGAGATCGTGGTGGGCGAAACCGGCGTGATCGACACGGACGCGCTCGTGGAAGACGAACCGCTCGTGGTCACCGTGACCGCGCGCGGCTACGTGAAAGCCACGCCGGAACGTTCGCGTGCGGCGAAGGTCGCAACTGCGGGAGAGCGCGACGCCGTCGCGCACGTGATTGAGACCACGACGCTCGCTGCGGTGCTCTTCTTCACCGACCGCGGACGTGCGTACCGCGTCACGTCGAACGACCTTCCCAAAGACCGCCTCACCGCCGCGCAGAACCTCTTCCAGTTCTCGGAAGGCGAGCGTCTCGTCGCGATCGTCGACGCCCGAGCGCATGAGGAGCACGACCATCTCGTGTTCGTCACCGCGAGCGGCGGCGTGAAGCGTACGTCTCTGAGCGAGTTCGTCGAGGCCTCGGGACGGCGCGACGGGATCGTCGCGATGAAACTTCCGGCGGACGACCGGGTGGTCACGGTGTTCCCCGGCTGGGACGACTACGAGTTGCTCATGGTGACCGCGAGCGGCCAGGCGATCCGGTTCGCCGAGGGCGAAGTGCGGCCGGTCGGGCGCAGCGCGGGAGCGATCCGGGGCATGCGGCTCAAGAGCGGCGACCGCGTCGTGGGGGCGTGCGCGGTTGCGAACGACGAGCTGGTGGTGCTGCTCACCGAGCACGGATACGCGAAACGTGTTCGCACCGACGACTTCCCGGTGCAGGCGCGAGGCGGAGCCGGGATCCGCGCCCAGAAAGTGGATAGAACGCGCGGTTCGGTGGCCGGGGTTGCGAGTGGCGCGGCCGACATCGTGGTGCTCACGAGCGACACCGCAGTTGTTCTCGACGCCGCCTCGATTCGCCTGGCCGGGCGGGAGGGCGGCGGCGCGAAGATCTCCGGCGCGACCGGCGAGGTTCAGCGATTGCTCGCCGCACCAAAAGCACTCGAACGTCAAGCGGGATAGGTATCCGTGCCGACAAGAGCGGGATGGACCCGTACGCCAGCCTCGCCGGCAGCAACAACGACGACGGCGAATCCGAAGGTCGAACGTCGGGTATCGCGGCGTGGCAACCGGCCGACGACGAGTTCCTCCCCGGCCGGGTGGGTCGTGTGGGCCTGCTCCTCGCCCCGACGTCCAGCCCGGTGCTGCCGCCACCGCCCGCACCACCCGCACCACCTGCACCGGTTGCACCAGCCGCGCCGGTTGTCGTCAGCGAGCCGGTGCGCGCCTTCGACATCGCTGAGGACCTGGTTGCCGAGCCGTTGCGCGAACACCTACTCATGCCGGCGGCCCCGGCGGCCCCCGACACCCCACCCGCACCGAAACCCGAACGGGACTTCTGGCGGCGGGGGCTTGCGCCACTTCACGACTTCTCTGACGTGCGCGAGATGAACGACCGCCCTCTCGACGCCGTCGACTGACCGCAGTTCAGGGCGCAGGAAGCTCGATGGTTCGCCAGTCGCGAGCCGTCAGATACGGCCGGAAGATTTCCGCGATGTGTGCGAGATCGGTCGCCGTCTTCGGGTGGCGCAACTCGTAGAGATACGGGAACTCCTCCCATCCGCGTACGAGGTCCCACAGCCGCAGCGCCGCCGCACCCGTGGGCGCGGGCACCACGACCGGCCCGTATACGGCGTAGCCCGACGGCAACACGATGACCGGCACGCCGTGCGCGCCGAACTGTTCCACGGCCCGTTCGTGGTCGGCGCGCACCTCGGTGAGCGTCGTGTCGTCGGCGAGCGCGGCGTCGACGGCGTCGGCCGGGAAGCCGTGCTGGGTGAGGAGCGCCGCGTGCACGTGCGGATCGTGGGTCTTGACGCCTTCCTCGTGGAACGACCGCCCGACGAGCTCGTACCAACGGTCGACGTCGTCCATCGATCGTCGCCGCAGCCACGCACCGACCCGCATCTGCCCGAACCCGTACGACCAGGGCCGCTCCCATGGGTGGCGTTTCCCGTCGGCGCGGTTGATCTCCTCGAGGCTGAAGAACCGCCAGTCGATGTCGAGGCCGATCTGCCCGCGTACGTCTCGGATCCACTTCGACGTCTGATACGCCCACGGACACATCGGGTCCAAATGGAATGCAATCCGTTCCGTCACCCGATGATTGTGGCACCGGCGGACGTCGGTGCGGCTGGCTACCGTCTCGCCCGTGGCCGAACCGATGGTCGAGTTGCTCGCGAATGTGTGGTCGTCGATCGCGGACGTGTGTCGCGAACGCGACGACGCGGCCTGGGAACGTAGAACCGACTGCCCCGGATGGTCGGTGAAGGACAACGTTGCGCACATGATCGGCACGGAACGGATGTTGCTGGGCGAGCAGCCGGCTTCGGGCGACGCGCCCGACGCGCCATACGTGCGCAACGACATCGGTCGCATGAACGAGCAGTGGGTCGAGTCGTATCGCTCGATGCGCGGGCCTGACGTGCTCTCCGAATTCGAGGCGGTCACCACGCGCCGCCTCGACGTGCTGCGGGGGATGAGCCCCGATGCGTGGGACGCCGAAGGCTTCACTCCGGAGGGTCCTGGTCCCTACCGGCAGTTCATGGCTATCCGTGTGTTCGACTGCTGGTACCACGAGCAAGACATCCGCGAAGCGCTCGACGCGCCGGGCGGACTCGAAGGTGCCGTCGCCGACCATTCGCTCGGCCGTATCGCGCGCGGCTTGTCGTATGTCGTCGGGAAGAAGGCGGGCGCGCCACAAGGTTCGACGGTCGTGTTCGACGTGACTGGCTCGCCGCCTATCGTCGTCGCGATCGGCGTCGACGGGCGCGCGGCCGTGCTCGACACGGCCCCGTCGAACCCCACCGTGCGGCTCACGATGGATCGCCGTACGTACGCGCGTCTGGCGGGTGGCCGCGGTGCCGGCGAACGCGTGCTCGACGATCAGCGCGTGGCGATCGAAGGCGATCCAGAACTCGGCGCGCGGATCGTTCGGGAGATGGCCTTCACGATCTAGGTGTTTCCGTCGCCGCCACTGAGGTCCTCGAGGCGGAAGCCGAGCTTCATCGTCACCTGGAAGTGGCCGACCTCGCCTTCGTTGATCCACCCACGGATCTCCGTGACCTCGAACCACTCGAGGTTGCGCACGGTTTGGCTCGCGCGGGCAATCCCGTTGCGTACCGCTTGGTGGATGCTTTCGGGTGAGGTCCCGACGACTTCGCTCACGCGGTAGGTGTGATCGTTCGGCGGCTGCACCATCAAGGTCTCCTTCAGGTCGAGCTTGGGAGACGGAAACCGTACGCGCTGCGTAGCATGCGCGCATGCAGGCACTGCTCTACGGCGTACGCCCTGATCCGCAGCCCGAGATCGACACGACGAACCATCTACTGCGCAACCTTGCGCGCACCCCGATGAAGCTCGTCGAGATGGACGATCCCGGGTTCCTGCGGCCTGATTGGGTCGTCACGCAGCCCCGGCTCACCGGCATCTGTGGCTCCGACTCCAAGCAGGTGTTCATGGATTGGGGCGAGGTGCAATCGCCCGACAACCCGATGAAGGGGTTCTTCTCGTTGCCGCAGGTCCTCGGGCACGAGGTGGTGGCCGACGTCGTGGCGCTCGGCCCGGAAGCCGAGGGACTTTCGGTCGGCGACCGCGTCGTACTCAACCCGTGGCTTTCGTGCGGGCCGCGCGGCGTGGACCCGATGTGCGCCGCGTGTGAGCGGGGCGACTACAGCCTGTGCGTGTCGTTCGCCGTTGGTCCGATCGCGCCGGGGATCCATACGGGCACGTCGAAAGATGCGAGTGGCGGATACGCCACCTTGATGCCCGCGCACGATTCGATGTTGTTCAAGGTGCCCGACGGTGTCTCCGACGAACTCGCCGTCTTCGCCGACCCGTTCGCGGTGTCGTTGCACGCGGTCACCCGTCACGCCCCGCCGCCCGGCGGCAAGGTGATGGTGTACGGCGCGGGCGCGCTCGGCACGTGCGCCACTGCGATCCTGCGCGAGTTGTACCCCGACGTCGATGTGCTCGTGGTGGCGCGGTTCGACGCGCAAGCCGCACTCGCTCGGAAGCTGGGCGCGACGGTGATCGGGCACGAGCCGGCCCTGCAGGTGATCGAAGAGGCGGCCGCGTGGTCTGGTGGCGTGCTGCAGGCGAGTGACGGTATGCCGATGGCGTACCCCGGCGGCATCGACGTGGTGTACGACACCATCGGGAAGCAGGAGACATTCGAGATCGGCGTGCGGGTCCTTGCTGCACGCGGCACGCTCGTGAAGGCCGGCGTGCACGGCCCGACGTTCTGGGAAGACACGCCCCTCTACTTCAAGGAAATCTCGTTCGTCGGGTCGAACGCGTTCGGTTTCGAGGAAGTCGACGGCGTGCGCCGGCACGGCATCTCGCACTACCTCGATTTCGTCGCCGCGGGTCGCGTCGACCTCACCGGCATGCTCACCCACACGTTCCGGCTCGACGACTGGCGAGATGCGTTCGTTGCGCTCGCGACGCAGGATGCGTCGGGCGCGATCAAGGCGGCCTTCGACTTCCGTTAGGGAGCAACCCCGTGTCAATGGATGTCGTTCCGAAGCCAACCGAGCTGCTCGCGCTCCACGGCGTGACTGAAGAGTTGTTCGACACGTTGAAGCATTGGTTCGACGTGCCTGACGGCGTGACGCTCGACCTCTCCGCGGTCGACGCGGTCGTACACGAGATGGCCGATCCGGTGATGATCGCCGCGCTCGCGATGCGAAAGTTGCAGGCGTTGCATCTCCTCGCCACGCCCGGCGTCCGTACGAGCACCGACGTGGTGATCACGATCGTCCAGGATCTTGCCCGGGCGTTGCTGCAGGCGCCGGCGATGCGGTTGAAGCTGGAAGCCGCACACACCGACTGGGATGCCGCGCTCGCGGGTTTGGAAGATGGTGCGATGCAACCGGCACCGACCGGCGCCGACGAAGACGATCTCGAGGCCGCGCGTTTCGAGGAGCTGCACGCCGCGTTGCACGTCGCGGTCCAAGCTGTGCTCGACGTGTCCGACGGCGACATTGTGTATCTCGAATAGCGATGTGTCTGGGAATAGCCGAACCGACGAAAGGAAATGTGTTGTCCGACGACGATGTCGTCCTGACACGAGTCGAAGACCGTGTCGCGGTCGTAACGCTCAACCGCCCCTCGGCGCGCAACGCGCTGAACCGTGCGGTGCGGCGCCGGCTGCCCGCAGTCATCAACGAACTCGAAACGCGCGACGACGTCGACGTGATCGTGCTCACCGGCGCCGACCCCGCGTTCTGTGCCGGGGTTGACCTGAAGGAGTTCGGTTCCGGTGAGGTGAGCGCATCCGGCGAGGGATTCGCCGACATGGGGGAACGCGAGGAAGGCCGGCTGCCGTGGCGCGGCGCGCTGCCCCCGCGCACGAAGCTCCTGATCGGCGCGATCAACGGCGTCGCGGTCACGGGCGGTTTCGAGCTGGCGCTCGCATGCGACTTCCTCGTCGCTTCGGACCGGGCCCGCTTCGCCGACACGCACGCGCGCGTCGGCGTAATGCCGGGATGGGGTCTCACCGTGTTGCTTCCCCAGCGCATCGGTGTGGGGCGGGCCAAGGAGATGAGCGTCACCGGCAATTTCATCGACGCCCCGACGGCACTCGCGTGGGGCCTCGTGAACCATGTCATTCCGCACGACGACCTCGTGCCGTTCTGCGTGCAACTCGGCCGCGACTCCGTATCGATCGACCAGCGCGCGGTACGGCGCATGTTGCAGACCTACGACGAGGTCACCGCGACGACGGTTGATGCCGCGTGGGACATCGAAGACCGTGTCAGCCGCGCTTGGGAGGGCGGGGGCTTCGACCCGGCGGAGATCGAGGCGCGCCGGCGCGGGGTGCTCGAGCGCGGCCGCGAGCAGATCGGCCGCGGTTGACGCCTTAGAGCCAGCCGTACTCCTCGCGGGCCCGGTCGACGTCGAGTTGCATCTCGACCACGGTGAGGTCGGTCGGGTCCACGATGATGCACTCGGCATCGCGTGCGAGGGCCTGGCAGAGCCGCCACATCAGCGCGAACCCACGGCGGGCGTCACCGTCGTAGTCGGGGAGGGGGATGACCTCCACCGCGTCGGGACCGACTTGCAGCGCGACCGACGCGCTCTCGTCGAACATCAACATGCGGGGGGAGTATTCGCCGTTGGACGGCGCGTCGGCGACCGCGAGGAAGTCGCGATGCACGCCACGAACCGTCGCGGCGACCCGCTCCATCCATCGGTGCTGGTCGGCGGTGATCGGTATGTCTGGTGCTCGCACCGACGCGCTCTCGAAGCGACGGGTGATCACATCTTCGACCGACTCGCCGGCATACCGCCGGAGCGCTTCGATTCGCCAGCGACGCGCATCGGCGTCGCTCGCTTCATAACCCACAGTCACCCCCACGGACTGGTAAGCGCCAGACAATACGTCCTATGAGATTCATATGACGGGAACTTGACGTCAAGCTGTGAAAACGGCATTCTCAAGGCCGAATATGGGATTTGCAGAACGCGCCGCCGACCGACCGATCCGTCCCGCACGGCAGCGATCGCAGGACGAAGTCGACGCGCTGATCGCCGCGGCGATGACCGTGCTCACGCACAAGGGCGCGGAAGAGCTGACCGTGGCGGACGTGCTGGCGGAAGCAAGCCTGTCCACTCGAGCCTTCTACCGGCATTTCCGGTCCAAGGACGAGCTGCTCCTCGCCATCTACGAGCGCGACTCGCGTCACAGCGTCGAGCGGCTCGGACGGCGAATGGAGGCATCGTCGCCTCGAATCAGTCTGGACGCGTGGATCGACGAGACGCTGCTCCTCGCCTACGACCCCAAGCGGGCCGAACGCACGCGGGTGCTCGCGGCGGAAGCGAAACGGCTGCAGGGGCGGTATCCCGCCGGTTTCGACGCGATCGTCGCCGCCCAGCTCGCGCCGCTCGTGGATCTGCTCGAGCGTGGTCGGGTCGAGGGTGTGTTCCCGGGCGCCGAACCGGTAACCGACGCGCGCCTCATCCATGCGCTCGCGTGGGCGTTCACCGAGGCGCGCCTCCACCGTGACGACGTGGTCTCGCTTGCCGATGCCCGCGCCCACGTGTTGCGCTTCTGCCTTCCCGCGCTCGGCGCTGGGGCTGAGGACGCATGAGCAGCCAGGCTCTGCCCCCGAATGATGCGGTCTACTTCGACGAGACGATCGAGACGATGCCGCGTCATGAGCTCGAGGCGCGTCAGCTCGAACTCCTTCTTGATCTGCTCCCGCATGCCTATGAGTGCGCGGCCCTCGTGCGCGAAGTGTGGGACGCGGCAGGAGTTCATCCACGCGACATCCGCACGCTCGACGATTTCCGCGAACGCGCGCCATTCCTCGACAAGGACACGCTGCGCCGCTGGCGCGACGAACGCGCCGATCCCTACGGCGGCCTGCTCACCGTCGAGCCAAGCGAATTGACGGCGATCATGTCGACCTCCGGCACCACCGGCGACCCGACGCTCGTGCCGGAGCAGTGGGGCCGAGGTTCGGGGCCGCGAGCGATCATGTACCGAGACTTCTGGTCGATGGGCGCGCGCCCCGGCGACTACGTGTCGCTCGTGCTGTTCACGTTCCGAGGGCCGACGTACGGGTTCGTGCAGTCGCTCGGCGCGATACCGGTGCTCTTCGATTTCGACCCCGCCGAGATGGAGCGATTCTGCGAGCTGTCGCTCGAACTGCGACCGACGGTCGTCTACAACTTCGGCGGGCTCCTGCTCGATGCCGTACGAGATGTGTGCGCACGCCGCGGCTTTGACCCGCGCGACGTGTTCGCGTCGTACAAGGGCGTCGTATTCGCGGGCGAACCGCTCGGTCGGCGGGCTCGCGCGCTCGCGCAGGAGTGGGGCGTGCAGCTCTACGAACACTCGGCGGTCGGCGACGTGACCGCGTCGTTCGAATGCCCGCAGCACGACGGCTTGCACTACTGGGAAGACACTGCGTTCGTCGAGTGCCTCGATCTCGACGGTGCCGAGC
>JAODBJ010000107.1 GCA_025463905.1 Actinomycetes bacterium | reverse complement strand
GAACGTCGCCGTCTGCGTGAAGCAGATTCCCGACCCCGCGGTGCCCGGGTCGCTCGACCCCGACCACACGCTCAAGCGTGAGGGCAAGCTGATCCTCGACGAGTCCGACAGTTACGGCGTCGAGATGGCACTCCAACTCGTCGACGCGGCCGGCGGCGGCGAGGTCGTGTTGATCTCGATTGCACCGAACAACGAGGTGTCCGGCCTGCGCACCGCACTCGCCATGGGTGCCGCCCGAGCGGTCCTCGTGTCCGACCCCGCGCTCGCCGGCTCCGACGCGCTGAGCACCGCCAAGGTGATCGCGAAGTGCGTCGAACGCCTCGGCGACGTCGACCTGCTCCTCACCGCAACCGAGTCCTCCGACGGGTACACCGGCACCGTGCCGCCTCAGGTCGCCGAACTGCTCGGCTGGCCGTCACTCACCTTCGCCAAACACGTCGAAACCGGCGACGGGAAGATCACGATCCAGCGCCAGACGGAGGCCGGCTACGACACGGTCGCCGGCACCCTTCCGGCGGTCGTGAGTGTGACTGCCGGTGTGGTCGAGCCCCGCTACCCGTCGTTCAAAGGAATCATGGCGGCGAAGAGCAAGCCGGTCGATCAGGTGACCGCCGCCGACCTCGGCCTCGAAGCATCGGAGGTCGGTTGGTCCGGTGCGCGCCAGGAAATCGGCAAGGTCGAGCAGGCGCCGGCGCGCCAGGCCGGCGAGAAGTTCGAAGACGACGGAACCGGCGCCGAGAAGATCGTCGAATTCCTCGAGCGCCTCAAGCTCGTCTGAGACCCGCCACCCTCAGGACCCCTAACCGAACGCACGCGACGCAAGCGCGAAGGATTCAAAACAATGGCACTGAGCAAAGTGTGGGTGTTCGCCGAAGCGGCTGGCGACAAGGTCACGACGGCGACGCTTGAAATGCTGACCGAGGCGCGCAAGAGCGGCGCGACGATCGAGGCCGTGTACTCGGGCTCGAACGCGGATGCCGTCGCGACACAGGCGGGCGAATACGGCGCGACGAAGCTGTACGCCGTCGATCCCGGCGACATGTTGCCGGGCGTCGCGGCCGCGGCCGCGCTCGCGCAACTGGTTGCCGACGAGTCGCCCGACGTGATCCTCTTCGCGCAGAGTTACGACGGCCGCGACGCGATCGCGCGCTTGTCGGTGAAGATCGACCGACCGGTGATCACCAACGGCACGTCGATCTCGTTCGACGGCGACAGCGTGACGGTCGGCACGGCCATCTTCGGTGGCGTGCAGTTGGTCGACACGAAGTACACCGGTCCGGCGCCATACCTCGCGGCGATCCGGCCGAAGTCGTTCGCGGCTGAATCGAGCGGCGGTGGCGCGGCCGAAGTGGTGAACGTCGGCACGGTCGACGCGGGTCGTGCGGGCGAGGCCAAAGTGGTCGAGCGGCACGTCGAAGAGCAGCTTGGCCCCAAGCTCGAAGAGGCAGCCGTTGTGGTGTCGGGTGGTCGTGGTCTCGGCTCGGCCGAGAAGTACGAGCCCCTGGTCGAGGGGCTGGCCAAGTTGCTGAAAGGCGCGTACGGCGCGTCGCGCGCGATCGTCGACGCGGGCTGGGTGCCGTACGCCTTGCAGGTCGGTCAGACCGGTAAGACCGTGAAGCCGAAGGTGTACGTCGCGCTCGGCATCTCGGGTGCGACCCAGCATCTGGTCGGCATGAAGAACAGCGACAACATCATCGCGGTGAACAAGGACGCGGAAGCGCCGATCTTCTCTGTCGCCGACCTCGGAATCGTGGGCGACGTGAACAAGGTCGTGCCGGCACTGATCGAAGCGCTGAAGGCCAAGACCGGAGGCTGACGTCGATCATCGGCGCCTCTTCGCCGTCGCGTTCTGGGGCGCGCTCGTCATTGCCGCACTGCCATTCGTCGCCGACGTCGCCGCCGGTGTTCATCAACGCTGGATGCCGCTCGCCGACGACGCGGTGATTGCGGTTCGCGCGCACGACACGTTCACGTCGCACACGCCCGAACTCGGCATGCCGACGACGCTGCGGACAGGGTCCGGCGAGCGCGCGTTCCATCCCGGGCCACTCGAGTTCTGGGGCCTCGCGCTGCCTGAGCGCGCGTTCGGACTCCGCCCGGTGGGCATGCTGGTGGGCGTCGCCGGGGTGAACATCGCGGCGATCGTCGCGGCCGCGCTGATCGTGCGCCGCCGCGCGGGCACCGTCGCCGCGGTCGGCGCGCTCGCGGTGCTCGCGTGGCTGGCGTGGTCGCTCGGCCGCAGCGTGGTCGCAAGCCCGTGGAACCCCCACATCCTGCTGCTCCCGCTTGCGTGCACATTCTTGGCCGTCTGGGGCGCCGCCAACGGCGACACGGCCGCCCTGATAGTTGCAATCGTGAGCGGCAGTTTCGTCGCGCAAGCACACGCCTTGTACCTCGTGTTCGTCGGTGTGTTGGTCGCGTTCGGCGCGGTCGCGTTCATACTCGCGAGGCGGCAAAGCCGGGCGCCGTTGCGTACACCGTTGCTCGCCGCGGGCGTCGCCGGAGTTGCGCTCTGGTCGGGTCCGATCGTCGATCAACTCACTCACCGTCCCGGCAACCTCGTTCTGCTCGAGCGCGCCGCGCGTCATCAGGACCCCGCCATCGGGTGGGGCGGCGCGATCACGATTCTCGTGCGGGCAATCGGTGCCCCACCTTTCTGGGCGCACGGCATCGCGAACGACGCATTCGTCCGCCGGCGCGGGCACGGGATCGCAGTGCTGTCGGTCCTGGGTGTGGCGGTGCTGTTCGCGTTACTCGTGGGCGGGCTCGCATGGGCCGTGCTCCGCCGAGACGGCGTGGTGGGCGGCCTCGTCGCCACGGCTTTGGTTGCGCTTGCGCTCGCGTTGTTCACCCTCGCACGAGTGCCGGATCAGTTCCCCGAGCCGCCCCGGTACCGGTTCCTGATGGTGTGGCCGCTGGGCGCATTGCTGTGGTTCGCCGCGGCACTGGTGATCGTGCGCGTGTTGCACATACCGCGCGACACGCTTGCTATCGGAGCACTCGCGCTCATGGCGTTGATTGTCGCGAGCGCGGGACGGGTCGCCGGCGGCGGGAACGTGAGCATCGAGAACCCGCGCGATATCGCGACGGTGAGGCACCTGTCGGCCGCGGTGGTACCAAAGCTCCAGCACCGCGTGTACGTGGTGGAGAGTACCGGCGCGACGACGTTCCTGACCATGCGTTTCGGCCTGCTCGCAGAGCTGCGGCGGCGCGGCGTAGACGCGCGCGTCGAACCGGGCGACTTCTACCTCTCGCCGTGGCACGCAGGGAACGTGCGCACGGACCCGGTGCTCGTCGTGGCCGACGAGGCGGGCTACCACCCGCCGACCGGCGCGACGAGGCTCGCGAGCTACACCCCGCCGCGCCCGCCGAAGCCAGTCGACGCGGCGACCGGCGTGCACTTCGCGGTCTATCTCGTACCGCCGCCGTCGTGATGCTCGGTAGCGGGTAGCCATACGTCACCTTCGATGCGCGTCACGGCGTCCTTCGCGGCGCGCAGCGACGCGAAGTGTGCGCGCTGATCGTGCATCCCGAGAGCGCTGATGGCCGCGTCGTAAGCATCGCGACTCGTGGTTGTCTCCGCGGGTAACCGCGCGCCGGCGGCCATGGCTCGAAACGCTCGCGGGTAGATCTCCACGACCGTGCGCGTACCGGCATCATCGAACGGCCAGATCGCGAAGCCGGCGGCTCGAAGCCGGGGGAGCAGTGCCATCCCGCGCACCGAGCCTGCGCCTACTTGGCCGTTGCCCACGAGCTGGAACACCGATTTCGCGGGCAGACGATCGTCGCGGAGCCGCTGTTCGCAGGCACGGAACTGTTGGGCGGCGCCGATATCGCAGTGAAGCCGCGCGCCGCGGCCCCAGAACGGCGCGGCGATCGCGTGCAACCAGGTGCCGGCGTTGGCGGCAGCGGCCGCCCACACGTCGTCGATGGTGCGGCAGCCAAGGTCGCGCGCGAACCACGCCGGCACGCCGAACGAGAAGTCGAAGCCGACGACAACCGGCGGTTCCAATGCGACCACGACATCGATGATCTCGTCGCGCGACATACCGCTCGTAAGCTTCATCTCGCCACCGGCTCGCACTGTCGCGGCCCAGATGTGCCGCCGCTGCGCGCGCATGTCGGTGGCACCGGACCAATCGACCGCGACGATCGTCGGTCCATCCATACCGGCGGGAGCGTAAACCGTTCGCCCCGGGTTGCCGCGCCTGCGAGGATCGAACCATGACGGGCGAGACCGACGTCGTTCTGCGCGCCTCCGGGCTGGTGAAGGAGTACCGGCGCACGCGCGCGGTCGATGGCATCGATCTCGAGGTACGCGCCGGTGAGCGGGTCGCGTTACTCGGCCCGAACGGCGCCGGCAAGACGACGACGCTGCTCATGCTCCTCGGCGTGGTGTCGCCCGATGCCGGCACCGTTGAAATCGGCGGGCACCGCCTCGACCGGCATCGCAGCCGCGCGGCCGAGAACGTCGGCTTCGCGGCCGGTTATCTACCGCTCACAGAACGCATGCGCGTGCGGGAGTACCTGAAACTGTTCGGTCAGCTGTACGGCATCGCCGACCCGACGGCTGCGATCGAGGAAGGCCTCGAACGGTTCCGCATCTCGCATCTCGCCGAAGCGATGGGCACCGAATTGTCGTCCGGCCAACGCACCCTGATTGGGATCGTGCGCGCCACGCTGCACAAGCCGCGGTTGTTGATCCTCGACGAGCCCACTGCCTCGCTCGATCCCGACGTCGCGCGACGCGTACGCAACGGGCTCCTCGACCTCTCGGCCACCAACGCGAGCGGTCTGTTGATGACCAGCCACGACATGGGCGACGTCGAGCGCGTGTGCGAACGGGTCGTCTTCCTCTCGAACGGCCGCGTCGTCGCGAACGGTACGCCTCGCGAGATCGCGGCGGCGTACGGCCGGGGCGACCTCGAGGGCGTCTTCCTCCACCTCGCGGAAACCCACGACAACATTGCCGCCGCACAACAGACCGATCACCCATGACCACTGCACCCGAAGCAGTCGAAGCGGTCGCATCGCCGGCGGCGCGCTCGTGGCTACGCATCCGTGCCGTCGCGCGCCGGCACGCGTACGTGTTGTGGCGCAGCCCGCACCGCCTCTTCGACGTCACGCTGTGGCCGCTCGTCGACGTGATGCTGTTCGGTTCGCTCGCGAAGTTCGTCGGCGACGGCCACACGAGCCGCGGTACACACGCGGCGGCGTACCTCATCGCCGGCATCGTGCTGTGGCACGTGATTTACCAATCGCAGATTGCTCTGAGCACGGGTTTTTTGGAGGAAACCTGGACGCGCAACATCCTCAACCTGATGGTCACACCGCTGCGCGAGGTCGAGTACGTCGCGGGTGTCGCGCTGTTCGGCTTCGTGAAGCTGGCGATCGGCGTGGGCGTCATGGTGCTCGGCGCGTTGGTGTTCTTCAGTTTCGACACGTCGTCGCTCGGCTTCGGGCTCGTCCCGATCGTCGCGGTTCTACTCGTCGTCGGCTGGGCGATCTCGTTGCTCGTGATCGGCCTGGTGCTGCGGTTCGGCAGCGGCGCGGAAGCGTTGGCGTGGGGCGTGATGTTCGTGTTGATGCCGCTCTCGGGTGTGTTCTACCCGGTCGACAATCTCCCGGCGGTCATGCGCCCACTCGCGCGCATCCTCCCCACGACGCACGCCTTCGAGGCGCTGCGTTCGCTCGTCGACAATCGCGGGCTCGACTGGGGTCAGGTGATGATCGCGGCGATCGGTTCGATCGTGTTGCTGGCGTTGTCGCTCTGGTTCCTCGTGGTGATGCTTGCCCGCTTCCGAAAGCGCGGCTACATCACCCGTTACACATAAGCGAGCGTCGTGAGGCGGGCAGCCCGTCGAGCGCGAGCGGGGCCCGAGCGGCCCCGCGGTCCGCTGGGAGCGGGAAGCATGAGTGGAAATAACGGGCAACTGGTCGACGTCGATCGTCTCGCCTCCTTTATGGATGGTGTCGGACTCGCGGCGGGCGCGGCGTTGCGGGTCGAGCGGATCACGACCGGCCACTCGAACGAAGTGTTCCGCGTCGAGCGCGGGGATCTCCGTCTCGCCCTGCGCCGTCCGCCGCGTACGCCGCTGTCGCCTACGGCGCACGACATGGCTCGCGAGTACCGACTGCTCACCGCGTTCTCGAACCCAGACGGGTGGCGGGCGCACGAACCGGTGCCGGTGCCGCGCGTGCGCGCGCTTTGCACCGACCCAGACGTGATCGGCGCGCCGTTCTATTTGATGGACCTGGTCGACGGCGTCGTGGTGCGTGATCGCATACCCGACGAGCTGCGCGCGGACCCGAGCGCGGGGCGGACGTGCGCGTTCGCGCTCATCGACGCGCTTGTCGCAATCCATGCCTTCGACTGGCGCGCCGGAGGTCTCGAAGACTTCGGCCGTCCCGACGGCTACCTCGAACGGCAAGTGCCCCGCTGGCTCGGCCAACTCGAGCGTTACAAGACGCGCGATCTCCCCGAGGTCGACGCCGCTGGTCGCTGGCTTCTCGCGAACACCCCCGAGATGCAGCCGCCCACCGTGATCCACGGCGATTACAAGCTCGACAACGTGATGTTCGCGCCTCGCCTGCCAGTGGACCTGGTGGCGGTCGTCGACTGGGAGCAGTCGACGGTCGCCGATCCGCTCGCCGACCTTGGCTGGGTACTCGGTCTCTGGACGGATCCGGGTGACGCCGATCTCTACGGTGGCGCGTCGCCGCTCGCGGAAACTGTGGGCGCACCGACCCGAGCGGAACTGGCGCAGCGCTACGCCGACGGCAGCGGCCGCGACGTCACGCATCTCGCGTTTTACTGCGTGCTCGGCCTCTTCAAGCTGGCGTGCGTGATGGAGGGTTCGTACGCGCGCTTCAAGGCTGGGACCAGCGACGACGCCTACTTCGCGATGCTTGCCGACGGTGTACCCGCGCTCGCGCGGCGCGCCCTCGAATTCACCCATTCGTCCTGACGCCGCGTTCCTGAGATCCCCCAGTCGCGTGCCGATTGGGATGAGGATGAACGTCATGGCCTCGATGTTGCAGCTCCTGCGCCGAGACCGCGACGCAACCGAGGAATTGTTCGAGTCGGCACCTCCGGTACGCCTGTCGCGCCACGTGATCGAGCTCGGCGACGGCCACCGCGTCGGCGTCGCGATCGCGGGACGCGGCGTGCCGTTTGTGGTGGTGCACGGTTTCGGGGTCGAGTCGTTGCTGTACGCGCAACCGCTCGCCCGGCTGGCGGCGCTCGGTTTCCGCGTGATCGCGATCGACATCGCGGGCCACGGCGACACCGAAGGCATCGGCTGGCTACCACGCCTCGACGACTACAGCGTGTTGCTGACGCGCGCCCTCGACCATCTCGGTGTGCGGCGGGCGGTGCTTGTCGGGCATTCGCTCGGTGGCCGGCTCATGGCCGACGTTGCCGCCGCGGACCCAGACCGCGTCATCGGGCTGGTGTTGCTCGACGCGATCGTCGGCGCGCAGTGGGAACGGCTCCGGTGCGTACTGCGTTGGTCGCCACCGGCCGCCGCGGCGTACGGCGCGGCGTTCGCGATCGACGCGCTGGGAACGTTGCCAGTGGTCCAAGACACCGAGCAGGCGTTGAAGATCGGGAGCCGCGTGACGCGTTCAGTCGAACTGCACGTCGCGCGCCCGTGGCGCGCGTTCACACCCGGTCAGGCGATCCTGCGTTCACGGTCGAGCCTCCCGGTTCTCGAACGTATCCGCGCGGCGGGTGTGTACGTCGCCGTCGTGCATGGAGATCGCGACATGCTCGTGCCGATCTCGGCCGGGCGCGACACCGCGCGACGAGTGGATGGCGACTTCGTGATGGTGCGCGGCGGCACCCATTCGTGGTTGCTGCGTTGCCCCGAAACCTTGCCGGCGATCGTCGGCGAACTGCTCGAAGGCCGGCTCGGCGAGGCGCGTGAGCGCGTGGTGCACGACGGTCACGATCTCGACGATGCGTGCGTCGACCCTGGCGCGTTGGCGGTGTCGCTCGGTGGTGGTCTCGAGCCCGTGACGTTGGACACCGCCCGTCGGGCGCCGCGTTACGACTGGTCGGTCGAACCGCGTTCGGCCTGAGCGCCGGGGGCCCGCAGGGCCGCGTCGAGCAGCGTCACGATCCCGATGACTCGAGTCCCGTCGGGTGGGCGCGACTGCGTGTACGCCATCAGTACCGACAGGACGAAGGTCTCGATGCCCTGCGCGAGTGCGTCGGGATCGACATCGTCCCGGACCTCGCCCGACTGCTGCCCGTGTCGTAAGTCTTCGGCGAGTTCGGCCCGCAAGGCATGCAACGAGGGGATGTCGAGCAACCGGCGCACACTGCCCCGCTCTTCCCCGGCGAGGATGCGGGCCGCCAGCGGGTGCTGGCCGAGCGCCGCCACCAGGAGCGGGAGCCAGGGGAGCCAGCGGTCGCGCACGGTCGCCCCTTTCATCTGTGCCCGAGCCCCGTCGATCATGGCGGCGGCGTCTGCGTCGACGGCCGCCTCGAACAAGGCTTCCTTGCCCGCGAAATACGCGTAGGTGGTGGCCGGCGTGATGCCGGCGTCGCGGGCGATATCCGACACCGAGGTGCGGCGGAAGCCCTCGGCCGCAAAGCGCTGGATGGCAACTTCCAACAATCGCCGCCGAGTTCGGTCGCCCTTGCGTTCCCGCTTCGAGGTAGGTCCAGTGGGCGTTCGAACCACGAACGCAGGGTATGGGTCGAGCCTCACCGACGAATCAAAGGAAAATGTGGATTTGTCGATTCTGCTGGGTAGGGTCGCGGTCCGGTTCGGGTGCCGAGCGACCTCGTCCGGGGCCTCCCGCCCCGAACCGGGTAAAAAACGAAGGGTCGTCAGTCGAGATCGACGATGACAGGCGCGTGGTCGGACGGCTGGGTGCCTTTGCGGGCGTTGCGATCGACCACCGCCCACGTCACCCGGTCCGCGACCGGCGGCGTCGCCAGCACGAGGTCGATACGCATGCCGCGGTGCTGGTGGAAGTCGCCGGCGCGGTAGTCCCAGTAGCTGTAGAGACCGTCGACGCCTTCGTAGCACCGCCGGAACGTGTCGACGAGGCCCCACTCCTCCAAGCGGCGAACCGCGTTGCGTTCGGGCTCGGTGACGTGCGTCGAACCGACGAACGCTTTCGGGTCCCACACGTCGCGGTCTTCGGGGGCGACGTTGAAGTCGCCGAGCACCACGAGCGGTGTGGACGGCTCGAATCGTGCCGCGATCCAGTCGTGCAACATGTCGAGCCACGCGAGTTTGCGCTCGTAATGTTCGGTGCCGACCTGGCGACCATTCGGCACGTACACGCTCACGAAGTTGATGTCGTCTGACACCGCGTGCAGGACACGCGCATCGCCGACGTACGGGTCCTCGTACGCGTCGCCGAAGCCGTGGTCGGCGGTTGCGATGCCCTTGCGCGACAACACTGCAACGCCGTTCCACTGGCCCTGGCCGTAGTGCACGGACTCGTAGCCGAGCTCGGCGAAGGTGAGCGCCGGGAACGACTTGTCGGAGCACTTCGTCTCCTGCAAGCACAGAACGTCGACGTCCGCGTAACGCAGGAATTCTTCGACGCGCGGAAGGCGCGCCTTCAACGAGTTCACGTTCCACGTTGCGATTCGCATGCGCGCGGCAGGCTACGTGGTCGACGCTTGTTGGTCGGGAGGGAGGTACGACGGGTTCGCTATGCGCAGCTTGTCACGCACGGTCGCCGAAACATGGGCGACGACCTCCGGGTTTGCAAAGGTGAGCGTGCCGGCCCGGATGCGTTCCGCCAACTCCCGTTCCAGATCGCGGGCGTCACCGTCGTGGCCGAGCAATGCGGCCGCCCGCGCTCGTTCCGCATGTTCCAACTCGGCCGCACCGTCGAGTTCGCGCGTCACCATCCCGAGGGCGTTCACCGCGACGCGGGTGTGGAACGCGACTCGGCCTTCGACAGCCGGCATCACGTCGCGTTCGAGGAATTCGCGCACTGCGTCCACGAGTTCCGACGCGCTCGGCCGATCCTGCACCATCACCAACCTCCGTCGAGAAGCCGGAGCACATCCCATTCCATCTCCGCGACCCGCCGGCCGAGGGTCGCGAGCTCTACCGATCGCACGACGCCGTTCAGGTGCGTGAACGCCTGGCTGATGCAGATCACGCCCCACTTCATCGTGCCGAACACGATCCAGTACCGGAGCGCGTCGGGCGTCACGGCGCCGCCGCCGGCCGCTTCGTACGCGCCGAGCAGCGCGTCGACGTCGCCGAAACCGCCCACGACTCGATCCACCACACCGAAACGCCACGACTTCACGCACAACCAACCGAGGTCTTCGACGGGATCTCCGAGATGCGCAAGCTCCCAATCGAGCACGGCGCGAATGCCGTCGGCGCCAACGATGAAGTTGCCGTTGCGGAAGTCGCCATGTACGAGTCGCGGTTCCGATGGGTCGGCCGGTGCGTGGTGCTCCAACCACTGAAGGGCGAGCTCGAACGCGGGGTGTGGCTCGCCGAACAGGTCGAGCGTGTCGCGGTACTGCTGCACCTGCGCGGCGGCGCCGAGCACGGCCAATGTCGGTAGCGGCGCGATGTCGATGGCATGGATATGCGCGGCGATCGTGCCACATTGCGCAGCGAGCAGCGGCCGGGCCGGCGCGTACTCGTCGTCGCGCAGGATCTTGCGGGCGATCGTTTCACCCTCGATGCGGTCCATCATGAAGCCGGCACCGAGTTCGTCGGCGTCGGTGAACAACAGACGAACGCGGGGGACCGGCACGCCGGCCGCGCGGGCGGCGCGTAACAGTTCGTACTCCGTGGAACGGTCAGTCAGGCCGATCTGCGAGGCGCCGGGATCGCGGCGCAACACGAGTGCGTGACGGGCGCCGCCGGGCGCAACCGCGTCGAACGACCACGTTTCCCGAGATGCGCCACCCGACAACCGACGCAGGCCTTCGATCCGTAGGTCGTCGCCCAGCGCGCGGCTCAGCGCCCGCGCGACCAGGCTCGGTTCGGGCGGCGCGGGCACGCCCTGACGTTACGGGGCGCGCCGAGTGCAGGCGTAGGGCCGCAATGCGGCGCGGCGGAACGTCCGTTCGGCGACGCGACACCGATCGGTGTGAGGAAGTCCACATCGAGAGCACCACCGGCACTAATCGCACCAACAGCAGGAACGGGGAACTGTAAGCCCCGAGGTTCAGACGGCGTGGTGCCTTGGTGGCGTTGGTGAACGATGCACTTGGGCAGCAGCGAGAGACTGGGCGGTATGCCCGAAGCACAGCGACACATGCAGGCCACGACACGACTCACCACCGAGAAGCGGGCAGCGATCATCGGATGTCTGGTCGAAGGCATGTCGATGCGGGCCATCTCCCGCACACAAGGCGTGTCGCGCAACACGATCGACAAGCTGCTCGTAGACCTCGGTACCGCCTGCGCCGACTACCAGGACGCTGCGCTTCGCGACCTCGACATCGCGCGCGTCGAGGCCGACGAGATTTGGTCCTTCTGCTACGCCAAGCAGAAGAACGTCCCTGAGGACTTCCGTGACACGGAGGGCTACGGCGACGTATGGACTTGGGTTGCGATCGACGCCGACACGAAGCTCGTTCCGTCGTGGCTCGTTGGTGAGCGCACCATGGATGACTGCTTTGTGTTCCTGAACGACCTTCGCTCGCGGATCAAGGTCGGGAACCGCGTTCAGTTGACCTCCGACGGGTTCCGCGCCTACCCGCCTGTCGTGGACGCCCTGTGGCGCAACGGCATCGACTACGGCATCGTCGTGAAGGAATACAAGTCACCGACGGCTGAGGAAGCACGGAAGTACTCGCCCTCAACCTGCACGTCGATCCAGAAGACGGCGCTCACCGGCAACCCGGACCCGACGAAGATCAGCACCAGCTACGTCGAACGTCAGAACCTCACCATGCGGATGGGGATGCGCCGGTTCACGCGACTCACGAACGCGTTCTCAAAGAAGATCGAGAACCACGCGCACGCGATCGGCCTGCACTTCATGCACTACAACTTCTGCCGCACGCACGTAACGCTCACGAAGCGCTACGGCAAGCCCACCACGCCCGCCATGGCTGCCGGGGTCGCGACCTACCCGTGGTCGCTCACCCAGATCGCCGAACTGTTGGACTGATAAAACGGTCCTCATGCTCGCGTCCGATGTATACCGGCCAGACCAGTGGCACGACTTCTTCATCATGGTCGGCGGGGCCGCGGCGGCGCTTACCGGCCTGGTGTTCGTCGCGCTGTCGCTCGACTTGGCGACGATCATTCGGGACGCGACGCACCGGGCGCGAGCTGTTGGGACACTCACGAGCTTGGCGGCGATCTTCGTGATGTCCGCCCTCGCTCTGATGGGCGATCAGGGCCACATTGAGGTCGGCGTGGAGTGGCTCGTTGTCGCGACGCTTGCCGGCGTTGTGTGCACCGATGGCTACGTGCAGGCACGAAGAGCAGGCAATATGACGGTCCGGGATTCATTGCGAGCAGCCGCTGGAACGGCGCTCTATGTCGCCCTGCTTGCCGGTGCCGTAGTCCTCATCGCGGGCTCGGAGATCGGACTGACAATCACAGCGGTCGCGTTGGTCGCCCTAGGCGCGTTCTCGGTCTTCGGAGCCTGGCTGCTCCTTGCGGGAGTTCATCCAGACCAGGCCCGCGATTCAAACTGAGCCACTACCCGATCGCCTGTTGTCGAGCTCGACCTGCGCGATCCGTCGCGCACAACGGCACAAGGCGCGACGGCCTCACGAGGCACCAAGCCGAGAGAGCGAAGACCGGATTTTGGGTCTGTTTACGGGGACTTTTTGAGGTGTTGAGGTCTATGATGCGAACGTATGTTCGATGTGTTGGTGGAGCTGGACGACGCGATCGAGAAACTCGCCGCGGGTGAACAGCCTGCGGATGTGGCCGGGTTACGGCGACGGATCGATCGCCTCGAGTGTTTGTGGTTGCGGTCGGTGCGCGACGCGGAACGTGCGGGTGTATGGCAGGCGGATGGGTTCGTGTCGAGCGCGTCGTGGTTACGGGAACGGTGCCATCTCAGCCATGGTGACGCGACGAGCGCAGTGAAACTCGCCCGCACGCTGGAGGAGATGCCGGCGGTGGCGGACGCGTTCGCGGCGGGTGACATCTCACGCCGCCACGCGCAGGTGATCTCCCTGGCCCGTACCCCCGAACGGGGTGCGCCGTTCGCACAACTCGACGGAGCGTTCGCCGCCGCGGCGCGTAC
>JAODBJ010000102.1 GCA_025463905.1 Actinomycetes bacterium | reverse complement strand
TGCCGATGATGCGCTTCTCGGTCATTGCGGTCATGAATGCGCCGACCACGGGCCCGAGTGAGCGCGTGTAGGGGAACGTGATCGTGCTTTCGACGAACCGGGTCAAACGGATGCTCCAGTCATGGGTCGGCCCGTCTCGACGGAGACATCCGCGGCGAGCAGTGCTGTCGCGTAGTTAAGGCCTTCGCCTCGCAGCGGGTCCAGTCGGCGTCGCTCGAGCCTCAAACGGCGATGACGACCTTGCCTGGTCCGTGTTGTTCTCCGACGCGATGAATGTGCCCAGCTTCTGGCTGACGAGCGGCGACAGCATCAGCGCGCGGAGCTGCCGCCGACGGCCATGCAGTTGGGCGGTACCGGACGCGCCGGGCAGTCGTCGGCAAAAGCGGCAATGATCGCGGGATGGCAAAGCCGCTCGATTGGGATGCGTTGCTCGTCGACGGCTACGAGCCGCTCAAGGTCATGCAACGTGTCTTTCGCCGGCTTCCACGCGACCCGCGTTGCAAGCTGTGCCAGAACCCGTTCGGCGGCGTGGGCGGGAAGTTGGTCGGGTTCCTGGGGCGCAAGCCGTCGCGCAAGAACCCCAACCTGTGCCAGTACTGCTTCGACCATCTGCCCAGCGGAGGCATCGAGATCGACATCGGCGTGGTGTTCGCCGATGTGCGCGGCTCGACCGCGATGGGAGAGCAGTCCACCGCGACGGAGTTTGCTCAACGCCTCAACCGGTTCTACGCGACTGCGACCGACGTCCTTATCCATCACGACGGAGTGGTCGACAAACTCATTGGCGACGAAGTGATGGCGTTGTTCTTCAAGGGTGTGGCAGGGACGGATTATCGACGCAAGACTGCGCTTGCCGCCGTCCACCTCGCCGCCGCAGTCGATGATCTCCCCGTCGGCGTGGCAGCTAACGCGGGCATCGCGTTCGTGGGCAACGTCGGTTCGGGAACGGTCATGGATTTCACCGCCCTTGGTGACGCCGTAAATGTCGCCGCTCGGGTGCAGGCGCATGCATCGCCCGGTGAAGTGGTGCTCGCGTCGGACCTGTACGCCCTCGTCGCGGATCAGTATCCCGGTGCCCGACCCGGCTGTGTAGAGGTGCGCGGTCGCGATGAACCGGTGCACGTCTACGTGCTCACCGTCTGACTGCTCCGGCTCCGCTCAGCACTTCGCGTAAGTTCCTGCGCTCGTGAACTCGATTCCCACGAAGGGTTCTCGGCGTCACGCCGTAGCGATTACCTCGGAGAGGAAAGCGGTCGCCTGGTCGCGTCGCTCTAACGCTTGGCGCAGGGAGGCGGGGGGCGTCGGCGGGTGCGGTCGGCAGCGGATGGCCTCGGTGATGATCGGGTGCCACCGCGCATCAAAGGCTTCCAATGCATGGCGTCCCCCACCGGTCTTGGACGTGATCTGCCCGGTCGTCAATGTGTAATGCAGGCGCGCGATTCCGAGAACGGACCACGCGATGCCCCAATCGGTGAGCATCGCCTCGGCGGTGCGGGAGCTGGGGTCACCGGTGCGTTCCAGCCAGGTCCGCCAGTACGTGTCGATGTTGTCGCGAGTCCAGTACTTCAGCACATCGACGTCAGCCCAGACGCCGATAGCGGCGGGTTCGGGGCCACGCATTGGCACGCCATGCGCGGCCAAGCTGAACCAGTCGACGGGCGATGGCGCGTTCCCGACGCCTTGTTGTAGCGCCCCGTCGTGGTAGTGCAGCATCGAGGCGACTGACAGCGGCGAACTGCGCAGCTGATCGAGCGTCGCGTAGTGACCTTCGAACACCGGCACTTGCTGCTCAGCCACTATGGCGTGAACAAGCTCCAGTGCGGCGCGGTCCTCGGCAGTTGTCGGCCTCGCCGTGACGGCGATGAAATCCACGTCGCTTACGTCCGGCTGAAAGTCGTCGAGCGCCACGGAGCCCACCAGGTACAGCGCTTCGACAAGTCCTGGGCGGCGCTCGTCGACTGCGGCAAGGTACGCGTCCGCGCACGCGCGCGCCGGTTCCGGTGTCACGGCGGCGGCGATCACAACCGGGCAGTCTGGCACTCCTGACCGCACGCATCGCGGCTGACTCTCGGCCGCTATGAGAAGGCCGCGGCCGACTGCTCGGTGTCCTCTGAGCCGCGGAAGGACGCGATCTTTCCGTCAACAAAGCGCCACCAGTGCTGCATGTGCATCGCCGCGCGCTTGCCCGTCGCGTTCACCGTGTAGGTCCACCAGACGGCGACGATCACGTCGGTGTCGTTGGACGTGAACGAGAGCGGTGTGAAGTCGGTGACCTCGACGTTCGACCCGATCTCCTTGAAGAACCGGGCGACTTCACCCTTGCCGCGATAGGTGCCGTACCACGGCACCGACGTGCTGGCCGCTTCGGCCGCCCAGGTGACATCGTCGGTGACTTCGGCGAGCACGGCGTCCACGTCACCGCGGCCGTAGGCCTCGTATACGCGTTGAACGGCTGCGACCTTGGGATCAGACATGGGGCGACCCGCTTTGGCTCGGAAGGCTGTGACTTTGTGACTCACCTGTTTTCGCAGCCGGCCCTAGCTATGGATCACGGGCGCTCATGAGAGGCCGGTTTCGCGCAGCGTGATACTGAGACGTCCCCGCGGAAGACCGAGACCTTCCGGCGCGGTGTCGGGAAAGACCTTCGGGACGCCGTGAAAGATGCGGCGATTTTCGCGGCCGAAGACGAGCAGGTCTCCGCTGCCCATCATGATGTCGGTGAACGGTCCGACCCGGCGATCGACTCCTGCGAGTCGGAACGTGCAGGTGTCACCCAAGCTGATCGTGACCACGGGCGCGTCCGATGGTTCTTCGCCATCCTGATGCAGACCGAGTCGCGCGTCTTCGGGATACAGATTCACGATCGCTGCGTCCGGTGCGTACGCGATCGCCTCCGCACTGTTCGCGCCGTATGCCGCTGCGACCGCCTCACGCGCGAGCTGGATGAGCGACTCGGGGAGTGGCTTTACCGGAGCACCGTCGGTGTCGTCGGCCGTTCTCGTGTACACGTACGGGAACCAGTGCCAGCCGAGGCAAACCGATTGCACGCTCATAAGGTGACCGGTCGGCACGCGGGGATGGCGAAGTCCGGCCGGCGGCAGTGCCCAGTCGCGGAAGTCGACGGCCAAGCGTCTCTGCTCGTCGGCACCGAGCCAGTTCGCGATGTGGACGACGCCGGGAAGAACGTGCCGCGGCGGGAGCGCGAGCGAGTCGTCGTTGAGTGACAACGCCATCTGCCGAGTCGCGTTCGACGCGACCGGTGCGGGGGGAAGGATCACGGGTTCGCCGCCGCGCCGACTCCTCGCGCCGCCGCGTCGAGTTGTGGGTGTGGTGGTCATCCCGCCTCCGGTTGCCTGCCAACAACGCAACGGTCGCATACGCGGCGGTGTTCCCGAACGGCGACGAAGTGATGGCGTAGTTCTTCAAGGGTGCGGCAGGCGCGGATTACCGCCGCAAGACCGCACGTCGAACGGGCTGACCGTC
>JAODBJ010000357.1 GCA_025463905.1 Actinomycetes bacterium | reverse complement strand
GCACCGCACAGGTCGGCGCGGGTGGCCATGGCGGCGCCGGCGGCAGCGGCGGCAGCGGCGGCGGTGGTGGCGGCGGCGCGGGTGGGCCGAGCATCGCGGTCGCCCGCTTCTCGAGCTCGACGGTGACGCTCAACGACACCGTGCTCGTCACGGGATCGGGTGGCAGCGGCGGCTTTGGTGGTGCGCCGAACGGAGGGACCGGCGCGAACGGCGCGTCGACGAGCGTGCTCTAAGGCCTACGCGGTCGACGAACGGTCGCTGCGCAGCGGCGGGAGGTTCGCGAGATCGCGACACGCGCGGATCGCGAGCGCGACGAGGGTGAGGGTCGGGCCGTAGCCGGTGCTCGTGGGAAATACCGACGAGTCGGTGCACACGACGTTCGGCACGTCCCACAGCCGTTGCATCGGGTCGACCACACTCGTGGTCGGGTCGGTGCCCATACGGAGCGTGCCCATGATGTGTTTCGACGCCGATGCTTCGCCGAGCGCGCCGGCCGCGCCTTCGCCTTCGATCGGCGGCGAGTGCGCGACGATCGTCCACTCGGCACCCGCGGCGCGCATGACTTCCTCGAGCTTCGGCGCGTAGTACTTCGACGCGACGAGTTCGTGAGGATGGAGGTTGTACGTCGCGCGCCCGGCGGCCTCGCCGTACACGTCCTTGATCTTTGGGTCGAGATCGATCCGGTTCGTGATCTGTGGCACGTCTTCACCTTGCACGGTGAATGCCAACAGGCGATCGCGCATCGGCGACTCGAGCATCAACTTCGAGTGCCATTCGCCCGGTGGTAGGTGCACCGATTCGAGGATCGGGAAACCGGCTCCGCCGTGCTCGACGATGCCGGCGCGGAAGTAGGGGAGATCGTGCTCGCGCGCGAACGCGCGGCTGTCGTCGTCGGGGATCATGTGGTCGTCGTGCAAGTGGGTGACGGCCCGCCCTTTGTGCGCGTGGAGCCGGAAGGGGAACGACGCGACCACAAGCGTTTGGAAGTGGAACATCAGGTACCGGCCGACCAGCCCCGACGAATTCCCCACGCCGCAGCGCAGCAGGAGTCGAGGCGACTCGAATGCGCCGCCGGCAAGTACGACGACGTCGGCGCTCACCTCCTGCGGCGTCATATTCGTGTCGAGGTAGCGCACACCGCGCGCGCGTTTGCCCGTGGCGTCGAGGAGGATCTCGGTGACGTACGACTCGGGTCGTACGTCGCAGCGGCCGGTTCGTAACGCGCGCCGCAGCGGCGCGACCGGGTCGCCCTTCGCTTCGATCGGGCAGCCGTAGAACGCGCAGAATCCGCAGTTGTTGCACGCGGGGCGACCGTCGTACGGCACCGAGTTCACACCGGTGGGCGCGGCATACGGGTGGTAGCCGAGTCGCTCGGCCGCTTCGGTGGTGAGCACCGCGCCGTACATGTCGGCGCCGGGTGGCATCGGATATTCGCCCGACCGCCATTCGGCGAACGGGTTCGCGCCCGCCTTACCCGCCACGCCCACGAGGTTCTCCGCCTCGGTGTAATAGGGCTCCATCTCGTCGTACTCGAAGGGCCAGTCGGCGACGTCGGCACCGTCGATCGGGCCGAGTTCCGAGTGCGTTTTGAAGTCGACGGCGCGAAAGCGCGGCAGCTTGCCGTCGGCATGGAAGCCACCTCCGCCGACCGTCGACGGCAGGTTGTTCACGTCACCGCTGAACAGGCGATCACCGTCGGTGTCGTGGCGGCGGTAGGTGCGCGGTTCGAGGAACGGGTCGGGGCCGAGGAAGTGGCGGCGCATGAATTTGATCTCGTCGTTCGACACGTGCCCGAGCGGGACGTAAGGCGCGTCGAGCGACAACAGATGGTTGCGACCCTTTTCGAGCACGACCACCGACCATCCGGCGGCGGTGAGGACGTCGGCCGCGGTCGAACCGGCCGGCCCCGATCCGATGATGACGGCGTCGACCTCGGGGCTGCTCATGGTTGCGACACC
The DNA here is from genome assembly GCA_025463905.1 of Actinomycetes bacterium. Lineage (GTDB taxonomy): Bacteria > Actinomycetota > Acidimicrobiia > IMCC26256 > PALSA-610 > JAODBJ01. The sequence continues at coordinate 1,953 of JAODBJ010000357.1, read as the reverse complement.
TCGTCGTCGGTGTAGCCGCGCGGCTGCACGTCGCCGGGGAACTGGATGGCGTGCCAACCGGCGAGGTCGCGGTTGCCGCCGTATTCGGGCGCGCCGTAGGCACCTTCGCACGCCTGCTCGTAGAACAGTTTCTTGAATGCGGGGTCGGCGTCGAGCCGGCGGTCCTGCTCGTCGGCATCGACCGCGTCGAAGTCGTCGCCGAGCGCGCCCAGCCCCTCGCGGTACCACTGCTGCCAACCGCGGACCGGGCCGTTGAACTCTCGCTCGGGCATGCCGAGCGAACCTTCGATGCGCGTGCGCCACGCCAATTCTTCGAGCCGCGACAGTTCGAAGAATTGCTCGAACGACGCGTCGCCACCGGCGCGCCCACTGAACGGACCACCGGCCCATATGCGCGGAGGGTCGAACGTGAACGCGCCGAGCAGCCCGTCGATGTAGTCGGCGACCCCGAGCGCGGCGCCGCCCGGATGGCCGTCGATGGGTGGGATCAGCCGATCGGCCGCGGCCGCGGTGATCGCATGTTCGCGTTGCGTGAGGAAACGTGGTGACGAAGTGCCCGGCATCGGGCGCGGAGCCTATATGTGCCGGCCTACGGCGTTAATCGGCGGGCGTTACCTTCCGCAACGTCGCGCACAACGCATCGAGTTCGGCGCCAGCGAGTGCGCTGAACTCCGGCGGCGCTTCGTAGAGCTTCGACTCGATTTCGTCGCGTACTTTGATGCCTTCGGGTGTGAGTGCCACGGTGCGAACGCGGCGGTCGGTGGGATGCGCCTGGCGCTCGACGTACCCGCGCTCTTCGAGCCGGTCGACGAGCCAGGTCGCGTTCGATGCGTCGCAGTGCAGGGTTTCGGCCAGCGCGCCCATCGGCTTCGGTTCGTCGGGCTCGATGGTGAGCAGCGTCTTCATGTGGCCGGGGGTGAGGCCGTAGGAGTTCGCCACGTCGGCCGCCCGCCCGGCCCGGCGCATGAACAGCTGGGCGACCAGCCGCCACGCTTCGTTTGCCGCGTCGTTCGCGAGCTCGCTCGCCAGGACTTCCTCCGCGTGCACGCTCTGAAAAATACGTGAAACGGCGAGGTTCTTCAACTACTGCGATTGTTGAATGCCTAAAAAGCTTGAAGAGACGCAAGCATGCTGGCAGACTCGCCGTATGACGACACGAACTGATGGCCCGGCCGTCGTCACCAAAGGCCTGCGCAAGTGCTTCGGCGACGTGACGGCGCTCGACGGCGTCGATCTCGCCGTCCCCACCGGCACCGTGCTCGGCCTGCTCGGCCCGAACGGCGCGGGCAAGACGACGGCGGTACGCATCCTCACGACGATCCTGGTGCCCGACGGCGGGCACGCCGAAGTGCTCGGCATCGACGTCACGAAGGATCCGGTGGCAGTGCGGGAGCACATCGGCTTGGCGGGACAGTTCGCCGCGATCGACGAGCACCTCACCGGGCTCGAGAACCTCTACCTGGTCGGGCGCCTCACCCACCTCGACAAGCCGACGGCCCGGGCGCGCAGCCGCGAGTTGCTCGACCGTTTCGACCTCGCCGACGCCGCCGAGCGCACCGCGAAGACCTACTCCGGTGGCATGCGCCGGCGTCTCGACCTCGCGGCCGCGCTGGTGCATCGGCCACCGGTGCTGTTCCTCGACGAGCCCACCACCGGCCTCGACCCGCGTAGCCGCACCGACCTGTGGGGCGTCATCGAGGAACTCGTCGCCGACGGCACCACCGTGCTGCTCACGACGCAGTATCTCGAAGAAGCCGACCGCCTCGCCGACCACATCGTGGTGATCGACCACGGGCACATCATCGCGGAGGGCACCGCGGGCGAACTGAAGGCGCGCATGGGCGCGACGATCGTCGAACTCGAGTTCCCCGACCCAGCCGTCGCAATGCGAGCCCGCAACGCGTTGCTCACCGCGCACCTCGGCGAAGTGGAAGCCGAAGGGCACACGGTCAC
>JAODBJ010000335.1 GCA_025463905.1 Actinomycetes bacterium | reverse complement strand
TCAAGGGGTCGCGCGGCGCGGCCGAAACACTTCTTGCTGGGCATGGAGGCCCATGCACCACCTACACAAGGATGCGTGGAAAAATGCTTCGTAACAAACTCATCGGCGTCATCAGCGCAGCAGCGCTGCTGACCGCATTTGCAGCCGGCCCGGCGATGGCCGCTGCTGGCGACCTCGTGGTCACTGGCGGATCGCTCGGCTTCGATCCCGCTGGCGCGCCCACGGTTTCCGTGTTTGCTCCGATCACCCTCAACGGTGCTCCCCAGTTGACGACCGCCTCGATCGCCCCCTTCACGGTGGTTGACGGGACGGGTAGCGCAGCTGGTTGGCACGTCAACCTGACGGTCGGCGACCTCGTGAACGCCGGCAGCACCATCCAGGCGTCGAACATCACGATGGCCGCTCCGCTGGTCGCCGGTGTCGCCGGAACCAGCCCGGCCGCCTTCACCCTGACCGCCTTCACGGGCGTCAACGGTGCCGGTACTGCGGTGAAGATCATCTCCGCACCAGCGACCGCCGCTTCGCAGGGCTACTTCGTTGTGTCGCCGCTGCCGCTGAAGGTCGTTGTACCTTCGACTGCAATCGTCGGCACCTACGCCACAACGACTGTTGTCGCAGTCGTCACGGCACCGTAGTCCCGCAAGGGCTGATGTAACGCCGAGTCGAGCCGGCCTCCTAGGAGGCCGGCTCGCTCGCGTCTAGGGCCCAGCACTCCCGGGCCAACGCGCAGTTGCCTGCAAAGCGCACTCTTCCCGTCGATGCAACGGTAGAGATGCACGCGAGGTGGCGTTTTGCAACCGTGACCATTGCGTCGTCTCCCTCGAACTGACACAAACGCCAGGTCGAGCCGCCCCCCCGCTCGGGACCGGCTCGTGGCGCCTGACGCCGGGAGGCATCCACATGGGTCGCGTAGAGCGAACGGTCGCCGTACTTAGCGCGGTCGCGTTTGCCGTAGTCGGGCACGCAGTGCCTGCGCACGCCGCCGACGCCAAGCCCGATTCTGTCGTGGCCAGCGTCGCACCCGGTTCTCAAACCAAAGCCGGCTATTTCTCCCTCGCCACTTCACCCGGTTCGACCACGACGCAGACCGTGATCATCGGCAATAAGCAGGCGCACGCTGTCGAAGCGCACGTCGAAGCCGTGAATGGGTTCACCAGCGCCGCCACCGGTACGGGCTTCGGCACCCCGGGTAGCCCCGCCACCGGAACGGCGAGCTGGGTCCAAGTGCGCACACCCGTCGTCACGCTCCAACCCGGCGAACAGCGCGGAGTCGACTTCACTGTGCGCGTGCCGACCGACGCGACGCCGGGCATACACCTGGCCGGCATAAGCGCGTCGGTGCCGCTGTCGACCGTGACCACGCCGACGGTTGCCAACCCGCGTGGGGCGACTATCGCCATCAAGCTGCAGCCCCAGCGCGTGATCGCGGTAGAGGTGATCGTGCCGGGGCTAAAAGCACCGCGCCTCGCCATCTCTGGCGCGCACGCGATTGCGACACCAAACGGCATTTCGCTCGTGCTCGCGATGGCGAACACGGGCAACGACTACGCGCGCGGCAGTGCTGTGATCACCGTGCCCGACACGAAGCTGAGCGCAAAGGTCAAGCTCGACACGTTCGTGCCCGGCACGAAGATCCAGTACACGCTGCCGTGGACGAAAGACGTCGTCCCCGGCACCCATGTGGTTACGGCGGAGCTGCGCTACGGCACGAAGCGGCTGACGTGGAACGGCAACGTCGTGATCAACGCGGCCACGCAACGTGAGTTGCAGGCGAGCCTGGACAAGAACCGGGTGCAGAAGAGCGGGGGGACTTTCCCCTGGCTGCTCCTGCTGCTCGGTGTCGGCCTGGCCGTGCTGCTCGCGCTGTCCCTGGCCGTGATACGGCGTCGCCGCGGTGGCGCGATCAGAGTGATGGGCGCGGTCGCCCAACCGGCCGACAGCGGCGACCGCGATCTCAGTCGCATCTGAGCGGTTTCGAGCCGCCCGATGAAACTCGCCCCCGTCAACTTGGGCGCTTTTCTGCCGATCGAGGCAACGGTGGGCCGCATCGGCGGCCCGCACCAAAACACCATGCGAAGACGAATCGTGGCGCTGCTCTTTGGGGCGCTGGCGGCTCTCGCGATGTCGGTCGTGCCTGCGGGCGCGGCGACACCACCGAGTGGCGCACGCGCACCCACCGGCAATTCGGGGCCGAGCGCGCCCGCGATCGGGGCGGATGTCCTCACTGTCGCACCGGCGCCCGGCGCGTCTACCGCGCCGGGCGGAGGCTTCGCGATGACGCTCGACGCCGGCGCGTCGAAGAATCAAGCCCTCGTCGTTACCAACCACAGCACCGACCGGCGTCTCACAGTGCGCATCGTGCCCGTCGATGCCACGCGCGTCGGGAACGACACACACTTCAGCGATCACGCTTCCGACACCGGCGCGGGTTCATGGATTGCGGCCTCGATCGGTGAAGTCGTGATCGAGCCGAACTCGAACGCGATCGTGCCGCTCACGATCGCGGTCCCGGATGCGGCGGCCGCGGGCGACCAGAGATTCGCAGGGCTGCAAGTGTTCGCGGTCCGCGCCGACTCCACTGCGAACGCGGCACCAGTTCTGGATCACCTGCCGTCCGTGTCAGTGCCGATCGGCATCACCATCGCCGGGAACGCTGCCGCACAACTTGCGGTGACGCACGTGCAGGCGGCGCTCCAGCACAACCGCGCGTTCCTTCAGATCACGCTGCAGAACTCCGGGGCACTGGCGGCCGACGCCAGCGGTTCCGTTAAAGCAGTCGTGACTGGTAGTGAACAGGCGATCAATGTCATCGTCGCCGCGCACAAGACGCGCACGGTTACGGTCGACTGGGCCGCGTTCGGTACCGCGCCTAGCAGCGACGTCGACATCGAGCTTGCCTACGGCGACAACAACGCGTCGTGGATAGGCACCGTTGCCGCGCCCGACGGTTTGAAGACGACGGCGACCTCCGCGCCGAACGGATCGCCGAGCTTGACACCCGCGGCTACGAGCGCGCCGAAATCGTCCGGTCTGAAGCACTGGCTCAGCCTCATCGCGATCGTGTTGGTCGCGCTGCTGATGCTGGGCGCGGGCGGTTTCCTCGTCCGCGAACTCATGCGCCCCACGCAGTCTGTGTCGGGCACGCGTTTCCCGCTCGACATCGGATCGTTGCCGCCGCTGCACGTGATGATGGACCCGGCCCATACCGACGTGTTGAACGCGTTGGTCGCGCAAGTCGCCGTACTCGCGGCCGTCATCGAACGGCTCGCGGAACGTCTCGGCATCCAGGTACCGCTCCCGCCCGGGCCCGCGCTTCTCGCACCGGTCACCGGCTCGCGCCGCCGTCGCCGGCGCGCGAGCGAATGCGCGCCGCCGGTGCCCGTGAGCGAACCGGTGGTGAGCATTCTCGAACCGGAAGACGAGGAAGAACTCGCCGTCGAACCCGAACCCGAACCCGAAGTCGAATTCGAATTCGAAGTCGAACGCGAACCGGCGCCCGAGCCCGAGCCCGAGCCCGAACTGGAGCCCGTGGCCGAGGCTCCCCCGCCCGAGCCGCAACCCGTCCCGCAGCGCGAACCTCAGCCGCCTCCGCCGCTCGCGGTCGAGCACGAAGAGATCGCGGCTGCAACCGAGGCCGTGATGGCGCCACCACCGCGGTCACGATTGCAGGTCAAAACATTGTTCCCGTCGAAATCGGCGCCGGCTTCACCAGCCGCGCCGACTTCGTCGCGTGCCCCCGAGCCCGATCTCGAACTCCCCGTCACGGCTCCGCCGCCCACGTTCATCGCGCCGCCCGCGGTCGACGAGGACGCCTGGCCGACCGACGAGCAGGTCGAGGAATTTCTCGCGCGTCGCGGCGACG
>JAODBJ010000274.1 GCA_025463905.1 Actinomycetes bacterium | reverse complement strand
GCTTGAAGGACAGCATCGATCCCAGCATCGCCTGAGCACCGCCGATGCGGCCTCCCTTGCGCAGGTACTCGAGCGTGTCGAGCGCGGCGAGCAGCCGAGAGCGTTGGCGGCGGACGTCGAGCTCGGCGACGATCGTGTCGACGTCGGCACCTTCTTTCGCGCGCCGCGCGGCGTGCCACACGAGGTCGCCTTGGCCCATCGACACAGTTTGCGAGTCGAAGACTTCCACGGGGCAGACACCGTCGAGCGCTTTCGCGGCGACCTTCGCGGACTGCATCGTGGCCGACATCGCGGCCGAGAGGTTGACGCACACGATGCCGTCGGCACCTTCGTCGCGCATGCGGCGGAAGGTTTCCTCGAACGCACCGACCGACGGCGCCGCGGTCTCGGGCAGCACGGAAGCGCTTTTGAGCTTGCGCCAGAACTCGTCGGTGCTCAACTCGACACGATCCACATACTCGGTGTCGCCGAAGCGGATGTGCAGGGGCACGATCTCGATGTTGAACTCGTCGCACAGGGCTTGCGGCAGATCGCAGGCGCTGTCGGTGACGATGCGGACGACCATCGGCCCTCCCTCGAAGGTATCGGGAACCTTGTTGGACGCCCCGACGGGCACCATGGTTACACGCGCGGGCCTGACGTTCTGCGACGCGGGCGCAAAAGACCCAAGATCGTTGCAATTTCGCTGACGCCGAGGATGCGGAGGGCCGCGAGGTAGGCGAGGCCACCGGCGGTGGCGGCTGCCGTTGCCGCGGTGGCGGCGTGAATCGCGTTCTCAGCGCCGATCGCGCCCGCGATCGGCGCCGCGACGATCGCGAGCACGCCGCTGGCGATTGCGCTGCGCACGCTGATCGCACGGGTTTGTAGCCGCTTGACCCGCGACTCGCGGCCGACTCGTCGGTGGAAGAGCGCGAGCGCCCCGATCGCGGAAATCGCGTAGGCCCCGGAGAACGCGAGCGCGAGCCCCTGTACGCCGAAGTGCGGATAGAGGGCGAGGGCGAACGCGATGTTCAGCACGTTCTCGAAACAGTTCACGACGAACGGCGTGCGCGTGTCCTGCAGCGAGTAGAAGCCGCGCAACGCATAGAGGTACACCGAGAACGGCAGCAGACCGAGTGCAAACATCTGCAGCGTGTCGCCCGTGAGCCGAGCGTCGATCGCGCTGAAGTTGCCGCGCACCAAGACGCCGGCGATTGGCTGCGCGAGCACGACGAACGCGGCCGCAGCGGGAAGGACCACGACGATCAGATAGCGCAGACCTTGGCCGAACTGTGCTCGCAGGTCGGCGTCGTCGCCGGCGCTCGCGGCTCGCGCGAGCTCGGGTGTGACCGTCGTCATCAACGACACGGCTAAGAGCCCGTGCGGGAGTTGGAAGAACATGTAGGCGTAGAGGTAGGCGTTTGGGTCGCGCGAACGCGCGCTGGCGAGCACGAGGACAAGCGACACCGCGACTTGGTTCGCGATGACGTATCCGACGGTCCAGCCCGACAGCCTCACCATGCGCCGTACTGCCGGATGTCGCCACTCGAAGCGCGGCGCGAACGGCACGCCGGCGCGGATCATCGGTGGTACCAGTACGAGGGCCATGGCGACGATCCCGGCTGTCGTTCCGAGGCCGAGGAGGAACAGCAACCCCGTATGCCGGTGGAAGTACTCGACCGTCGTCCAGCTCTTGTCGGAGCCGGTAGCGACGCGTGCGAAGAGCAACAGAACGCCCATCACCACGACGTTGTTGAGCGTGGGTGCGAAGGCAGCCGCGACGAAGCGGCGTCGCGCGTTGAGCGCGGCAGTCGCGAGTGCGGTGAAGCCATAGAACGCGATCTGCGGCATGAAGAGCCGGATAAGGGTCGTCGTGACGTCGCGCTGCACGCGCAGGTCGCCACTACTCGAACGGAACGTGTAGAGACGCGCGATCTGCGGTGCGAACACCACGGCCAGGCCACTCACGACGACGAGCAGCGTCATCGTCACGGTGAAGATCGCGTCGGTGGCGCGGTCGTCCTTGCGTCGAGCGTGCTCGACGAACAACGGAACGAGCGTCGCCGACAGCACGCCGCCGAGCAGCAATTCGTACACGATGTTCGGGGTGGTGTTCGCGAGGTTGTACTTGGCTGCGAACGCAACGCCACCGATCGCGTACGCAAGGACGACGACACGCAGCAATCCGGTGACACGTGATGTCAACGTGCCAAGCGCAACCAGGGCGCTCGAGCGCACAAGCTGCTGGGCCGACGCTGCGTCTTCGGCGGGCGAAGGCGGCGCGTCGACGTCGGTCACGCGGTGGCCACCACGGCGCGCGCCGCGCGCCGGCTGCGCCAGATGTGGTTCGCCCACCACAACGCGAGGAATAACACCGCGCCAATTGTCAGCGCGGCACCCCATCCGCTGAACACGGTGGAACGGACCGTGATCTGCGTCGGTGCCCCGATCGGTAACTGACCGTCTTCCGACGTGAGCGTGACGATCATGGCAAACGTGCCGGTGGCGCGCGCCTCCACCGTGAAGCGCACGGTCTGATTCCCCGGCTGCAACGTGATGAGTTTCTCCGCGCCGTCGGGGAAGAGCGCCTTGCCGCTCGGCGCCGCGAGCAGGACGCGCACGCGCACCGCTTGCTCAGTGGCGTTGCGGAACGTGAGTGGGATCCCCGCCCGACGGGCGGTGAGCGTCACGCGCTGTTGCGTCGTGGTGATCTGGCTCAGGAAGTCGGCGGCCTTCTGGCCCACCACCGCGAGTTCCGCGTTCGCCCTGGAGGTCGAGAACATGCTCGTGAGCGCGACGAGCAACGCCTGTTCGCCGCGAGCGACGCTGGCGCTGTGGGTCCCGACGAGGCTGCGGAACGACGCGAGCGTCCGCCGGGCCTGGGCGTACTGGTCGGCCGACACCGGGTAGCCGCCGGGGGTCGACGGTGCCAACGTACGGGTTATCGGTACATCGGTCTTGGGGTCGGTGTCGTGCGGCAGGGTCGCGAAGTACTGCGTCAGCGTCACCGGCTTCACCAATGGGTCGGCGCGCAAAGCTCGCAGGACACGCGTGACGACCGCGGAGTCCGGCGACCAATCGCGCGGTGTCGCGGCCACGATGCCGCGAGCGGCCGACGGCGCTTCCAGCGCGATCAACGACAGGCCGGCGATGAACCGTTGGGCGCGCAACGCCGCCGGCTGCGGCCCCTCGAGCCAGCTCTCGACGGTCGGGTTCGTACTCGCCGCGACCACGCTCGAGTCGCCGCTCGGCAATGAGAACGGGCGCGCGGCCGTGAGGGTCGGAGGCGGTTCCTGAGGATTCAGCGCGTGGTCACGCACGAGGACCTGGTCCACGAGGAATGAACGCTGCTGCCCGAGCGCGGCTCCGTCGACCGGGTCGAGGAAGGCAGTGCGCGGATCCACCCGTATGCCGGTGAGTCGCCGCAGTGTGCCGGCCCCGGCGATGAGTTCGCTGCTGAGGTAACGGTCGAGTCCGGCGTTCTCGAACGCGGGGAGGTCGATCGGCACGTAGGGCGCGGGCAACAGATTGTTGGCGCTGCTGCTCGCCGCGGTGCGTACCGCGTTCGCGCCGGGGCGCAGTTGCGCGCGTTCCTGGGCGAAGTCCACCCAACTGCGGAGCGTCTCGGGCGACACGTCGAGGGTGAGCGGCACGCCCTTGGCCTTGGGCAGCAACGAGGCGATCTTCTCGAGGCGTCCGCCCGGTAGGAGCGCCGATAGCACGGCGGGGTCGGGCGTCTGACCGTCGGGACCGTGGGCCGGCGGCGCGACGACCGACCACACCCAGGTGAAGCGCAGCGGTTCGGCGACCGCGCCGGGACTGTTCGCGCCGCGCACGTATACGAGCCACGTGACGAACTGGTCGAGCACCCCGTTCGCAGAACGCAGTTCCACGCTGAGCGGATATACGCCGGTGCCGGGAGGGCGGAGCACCTGGTCGGAGGGCACGTTGGAGCCGGGCAAGCCGAATCGAGCCAGGACGATGCCGGATGCGCCCTTCGGCGCGCCGTCGAGCGACAGCGATGCGGTGTCGACGATGCCGCCGAGGTTGGCGCCGGCCACGGTTTCCTCGAAGTTGCTGCGTGTGTTCACGTGGTCGTGAAGCGATACGCGCACTTGCAGGCCCGGCTCCGCCGCGGGTGAGATCCGTAGCCGGAGGGGGAAGACGCCGTTGTCGGTGACCCAGGGCGGCTGGTCGACGAGCGCCATTTTCGGTGCTGTACCGGTGGCCGCGCCGGCGCGCAGCGGGAGAACGAGCGCGCAGATGACGCCAATGATGAGAACGGCGAACACCCGGCGCACCGTGCAAGGCTAAACGGTGAAGTCGCCGTAGACGGCGGCAGTACCCTGCCCGTTTCGCGGAGATGGAGCGGGGAGAAGGGGGCGGTCGTGCTACTCGTCGCTGCTGACTCGCTCTTCGCAGAGCATGATCCTGGCCGGGGGCATCCGGAACGACCGGCCCGCATCGAAGCGGTGCTCGCCGGCATGTCCGACGTACATGTCGCCGAAGCGGCGATCGCATTGCCACCGCGCGCCGCGACACGCGACGAACTCGAACGCGTGCACCCGGCGCGCTATCTCGACGCGCTACAACGGTTTTGCGAGGAAGGTGGCGGCCAGATCGACGGCGACACCGCGGTGAACTCGCGATCGTGGGACGCGGCCACGCATGCGGCCGGTGCCGGACTATCGGCGATCGAGGCCATCGACAGCACGGACGCAACGACCGCGTTCTTGGCCGTGCGCCCGCCAGGCCACCACGCCGTCGCGGCCGGCGCGATGGGCTTTTGCCTCGTGAACAACGTCGCCGTCACCGCGGCAGCGTTGCGGGCGCGGGGAGAGCGCGTGCTCGTGATCGATTGGGACGCGCACCACGGCAACGGCACCCAGGACATCTTCTATGCCGATCCCGACGTGCTTTACGTGTCGTTCCACGAGTGGCCGCTCTACCCGGGGAGCGGCTGGCTCGACGAGACGGGCACGGGTGCGGGCGTAGGCGCCACGGTGAACGTGCCGTTCCCCGCCGGCGCGACCGGCGATCTCTATCTCGAGACGCTCGACACGGTTGTCGCACCGATCGCGGAGCGCTTCGGCCCGACGTGGGTGCTGGTGTCGGCCGGGTACGACGGTCATCGCGACGACCCGCTCACCGGGCTCGCACTGTCGGCGGGCGACTTCGCAGACATCACGAAGCGAGTGGTCGAGTACGCACCGAGGCGCGTGGTGTACCTCGAAGGCGGTTACGACCTCGACGCGCTGCGTCACTCCGTCGCCGCGACGGTGTCGACGCTGCTGGGCGAGCCAGTACGTCCGGAAACCGCGACATCGGGGGGCCCAGGCCATCCGGTGGTTCGCGCCGTGCGCGATCACTGGCACGCCCAGCTCTCGTAACTTCGTCAGTTCCTCAGGTCCGCCACGCTCCGTGCCGATGCACAAGGGTTACGGAGGTGACGCGCGCGTGTTGGACCTGGACCAGCTGCTTCGTCAAGCGGTGGAGCAAGACGCCTCGGACGTGCATATCAAGGTCGGCTCGCCGCCCTTCGTGCGCATCGACGGACGGCTCGAGAAAACCGGCTTCGACGCGGTGAGCCCGGCCGAGACCGAGCGCGTCGCGTTCGCGATCATGCCCAAACAGCGGGCGGAGGAGTTCCTCGGTTCCGGCGAAGCCGACTTTGCGTACTCCGTTGCCGGCCTCGGACGCTTCCGCGTAAACGTGATGCGCCAGCGCGGGTCGGTTGGGCTCGTGCTGCGGAAGGTGCAGCAGTCGATCCCCAGCTTCGAGGACCTCGGCCTCCCCCCCGCCGTGCGGCGTCTCTCCGAGAACCCGCGCGGCCTCGTGCTGGTGACCGGCCCGACCGGCTCGGGCAAGACAACGACGCTTGCCTGCATGATCGACCACATCAACGACACGATGTCGCGACACATCGTGACGATCGAAGATCCGATCGAGGTGCTGCACGCCGACAAGCAGTCGATCGTGAACCAGCGCGAGATCGGAACCGACACGGCCGACTTCGCCTCCGCGTTGAAGCGCGTGTTGCGCCAAGACCCCGACGTCATACTCGTCGGCGAAATGCGCGACACCGAAACCGTGAAGACGGCGTTGTCCGCGGCGGAGACCGGCCACCTGGTGTTCTCGACGCTCCACACGATCAGCGCGACCGAAACGATCAACCGCGTGATCGACTTCTTCCCACCGTTCGAGCAACGCCAGGTGCGCATGTCGCTGGCGGGTTCGCTGCGCGGCATCGTGAGCCAACGACTGGTGGAATGCCGAGCGGGGACCGGGCGAGTGCCTGCGGTGGAGGTGCTCGTCGCGACGGGCCGCGTGTTCGACAAGATCGTGAACTCGGACGAGACGCACGAGATCGAGGAGATCATCGCCGAAGGCGAGTACTACGGCATGCAGACGTTCGACCAGAGCCTGCTGTCGTTGTACAAGCGTGGGGCGATCGACCTGCGCGAAGCGCTCGCAGCGTCTTCGCGGCCGCACGACCTGCGGCTCATGATCGAGCAGTTCACGATGGCGCAGGCGAATGAGGCCGCAGAGCCGGCTTGAGCTCGGCGCTGCGTTTCTCGTCGGCGCAGCGCTCGCGGTCGGAGCAATCGGCGGCGTCGGGGTGGCGCACGGTGTCGAGGCGTGGGTTTCGCCACAGGTGCCGACCACGCTCCTGGCCCGCACCACGCGGTACGGGCCACTCGCCGTTGTCGAACATCAGGGGTGGGGCAAATTCGGCGAGCGTTCCGCAGCATGTGGCGGGCCCTGGTTCGAAGCACGTGCACAACTTCGCGGCTGGTCGCGTTTCGCGGTGTCGACGACGCCACTTCCCCAATCGGCGGTGTTCGACCGCTCTCATCGCATCGTCGTTGCAACCCCACGACAGGCGATCGTCCCCGGACCGAAAACAGTCACGATGTTGCTCGTGCACGTCTCGCGTGACGTGCAGACCGTACGCACGACGGACGACGCGAGCCGAGCCGTACAGGGCTGGTCCGCGCTCGTCACCACCGCCATGGGCCCGTGGCGAGTGGACGCGTTCGATGCGCGGGGCGTGCGCATTGCGACGGTGATGGTGCCGCAGGCCGCCGGGCACAACGCGCGGCGCGTATGCATGCAGAGCATGCGCTGATGGTTGCGCTCGCGGAGCTGCACACGCCCGCTGCGCCCGCAAGTACGGCGTCGATCGCGCGACCGCAGCGACGGGCGCGAGCGTGGTTGTGGACGCCGGCGATCGTCTTCGCGGGTTGCTTGGCGGCCTTCGTCGCGTGCCAACACGAGCTCGCGGCCGCGATCGGACGCGTCCAGTTCGAACGGTCGGGCGTGCTCGTCGTCGCGGCGCCGATCGGCGCGTCGACCGCTCGGTTCCTTGCAGTGTCGCTCGGCACGATGGTCCTCGCACGCCGCCGCCGGCACGGCTGGTGGCTCCCGGCGATCGCGTTGGTCGCAGTGCCTGCGTTCGTCACCGTCGACACATTCGTCTTCCCCGCACTCGCGCCGGCGCCGCTCGGGTGGGGCTGGCTCCTTTCGCGAGGAGAGTTCGCGGCACCGCAGCCGGCTCTGCTCTGGTTCGGTGCGGCGTTCGATCTCGCGCTGGCGTTCGGTCCCACGATCGCGCTTCTCGCGCGACGCCCGCGAACGCCGCGAGTGCCCCGGCGTCTCGACCGTGCGGCCTTCGCCGCGTTGGGGTTGGCGGGGTTCGGAGTCGTCGCATACGCGGCTGTGAGCGCGACGCGCACAACCGGCGGCTCGACCAGCCGCGAACTTGCGATGCTTGCTCCTGCGGTTCTTTTCGCGGCGCTGCTCGGCGCCGGAGGTCGGTGGTGGCCGTTGTTTGCCGCGGCGTTTGCGGGCGCGCTGGTACAGGACGGCACCGTGATGGTCGCGCTTGTCGGCGGATCGGCCGACATCAGCCGCGCGCACGCGCTCGCTGCGATGCGCCCTGCGGTCTTCGCGGCGGTGCTGGTCGGGGCGTGGCCGCTCGTCGCCGCGGGCCTGCGACGGCTTTCGGATCACCCAGTCGCGTTACTTCTGACGTGCAACGGGTTGAACGTCGCCGACGCAGTTCTCACCGCCTCCGCGCTGCGAGTCCACGAAGCGGCCGAAGTCAACCCCGTCATTCGTACGATCGGGTTACCGGCGAAGATCGTGCTGGTCGGGATCGCGAGCGCGTTGCTCGCACGGTGGCGACCGCGCTTGCTCGTCGTGCCGATCGTCGTGCTGACGGGCGTCTTCATCTGGCATCTCGCCGGGATTGGCATGCGGCCCTGATCTACTGACGGAGACCGGGTTACGGTCGGCGGTGTGATGCCCGGCACCGACTATCGAGTTGCGCTACGCAAGCTCGAAGCCCGCGGTGTGTCAGGTTGGGATACCTATCTTCGGCACAACTCGCGATTGCCCGGCCCACGCGCCAACCTGGAACTGCTCGAAGCTGCCGTCGAGGAGGGGGACCAGGGCCGCTTCCGCCACTGGTGCGATCTCGACCGCGGCGGCGAAGACGTCCCCGATGAGTTCGTGTTGATGTGCGGTGTTGTCGGGATAGGCCGGCAACTCGCCGAGGCCTTCGACACCACGCGGCGCGCCCCGGCCGGGCTGGTTCGTGAATTGCGGCGCTACGCGAACGACGAACGCTGGCGCGTACGTGACGCGGTGACGATGGCGTTGCATCGTGTCGGCGATGTCCACGTGCGCCCGATGTTCGACATCGCCGACGCCTGGGGTGCGGGGACGCCGTTGGAGCGCCGCGCCGCGGTCGCGGCGGTGTGCGAACCGCGCTTCGTGCTCGCGGGCGATGCTGCAGGCCGGCGCATCCTCGACCTCCTCGACGTCGTCACCGGCGCCTACGCCGCCGAACCCGACCGCCGGGCCGACCCGGTCATCGCGCTGCGCAAGACGCTCGAATACGGGTGGGCGGTCGCGGTCGCGGACAACCCGGAACGCGGCGGGGCGCGCTTCGAAGCGTGGGTCGCGTCCAACGACGACGGCATCCGGCGCATCGTGCGTAAGAACCTCGACGAACCCCGGCTGCAGCGGGCGCTACCGGCGGACGTCGAGCGATGGATCCACCTCGTCGAGAACTAATCCCCGGTCGCGTCGCCGACCAGCGAGAATGTGGCCGTGACGGTCCCTCCGCGCCTTGCGCCCTATTTCGAACCCGGCTCGACCACGCAGGAACTCGCCGGGTTGTTCCGCGACGCGGGGTACCTCTCCTACATGGTCGGCGGCAGCGTGCGCGACGCGTTCCTCGACCGTCCGCTCGTCGATATCGACATCACCACCGACGCGCGACCCGACACCGTCGAGGCGATCGTGGGGCCCTGGGCCGATGCGCTGTGGCTTCAAGGCAAGCGCTTCGGCACGATCGGGTGCTTGAAGAACGGCGACCGGTTCGAGATCACCACCTTTCGCGCCGACGTGTACCGGCCCGAGAGCCGCAAGCCCGAGGTGGAATACGCCGACGACATCGAAACGGACCTGTCGCGCCGCGACTTCACGGTGAACGCGATGGCGCTCGCGCTCCACGAGCCCGAGCTCGTCGACCCGTTCGGCGGGATGGCCGACCTTGCGGCGCACCGGCTCCGTACGCCGATGTCGCCCGACGTGTCGTTCGAGGACGATCCGTTGCGGATGCTGCGCGCGGCCCGTTTCCACGCCACCCTCGGGCTGGAACCGGTGCCCGAAGTGGTCGACGCGATCGGCAGGATGCGGGAACGCCTCGAGATCGTGAGCGCTGAACGTATCCGCGACGAGCTCTCGAAGTTGCTGCTCGCCGACGACCCGAGCGCGGGGCTGTGGTTGATCGCGCGGACGCGACTCTCCGACGAGTTTTTGCCCGAGCTCAGCGAGATGCAACTGGAGCAGGACCCGATCCATCGCCATAAGGATGTGCTCGCGCACACGATCGCGGTCGTCGCGAAAACGAGCCCCAGATTGGTGCTGCGGCTCGCCGCGCTGTTGCACGACGTCGGCAAACCCAAGACGCGCGGCTTCGGGCCCGCGGGCGTGACGTTCCACCACCACGAAGTGGTTGGCGCGCGCATGGCACGCGAGCGGCTGGTCGCGCTGCGCTACCCGAACGACGTTGTCGAGGCGGTCACCGCGCTGGTCGCCCTCCATCTGCGGTTCCACACGTACCGCATGGGGTGGACCGATAGCGCGGTCCGTCGCTACGTGCGCGATGCGGGACCACTCCTCGACGACCTCAATGAACTCACTCGCTGCGACTGCACCACTCGCAACGCGAAGAAGGCGGCCGCGCTCGCGCGTCGAATGGACGAGCTCGAAGCGCGTATTGCGCAACTCGAGCAAGAGGAAGAGCTCCAGAAGATCAAGCCGCCGCTCGACGGCAAGCAGATCATGGATTTCTTAGGGATCGAACCGGGACCGCTCGTCGGTGAGGCGCGCGACTACCTCCTCGAACTGCGCCTCGACCAAGGCCCGATGACGGAGGAAGAGGGATACGCGCGCCTCGCCGAATGGGCGAAGGAGAAGGGTCTGCGCTGACGCGTGTCAGGCGCCGTCTTTACGGGCGCGCCACACGATGCTGGTCGGGCGCGGCGGGCCGGGGTCGGCCGAACGCAGCGGCTGCGGTTCGAGGAGCGCGTCGACCCGGTATCCGGCGCGGTGCAACGCGGCGAACACGTCGGCGATCGTGCGCGGCCACAGGGTGATTTTCTCACCCTCGTGGGCGAGCTCGACCGGGCCGAGGTCGTAATACGAGCGGCGCACCTCGAGCCGCCCCAGCGGGAGCCCGCCGGGTCCGCCGTCTTCGCGGCCGATGCACAACGAAAGCGGGTGCTCGTACGCGAACACGAACGCGCAGCCGGGTCGCAGCACTCGGTGTACCTGCCGGAACACGCGGTCGAGGTCTTCGACCTCGGCGAGCATGCCGGCACTGAACGCGAGGTCGACCGAGTCGGCTCGTAGGAACGCGAGGTCGGCCGCGTCGCTTTCGTGCCATTCCACTCGCACCTCTTGTGCTTCCGCGAGGTTGCGACCGAGTGCGAGTTGGGCGTGCGAGCGGTCGAGTGCGATGGTGTGCGCGCCCTGCTTCGCGAGCGCGACTGCGTTTTCACCTGCTCCGCACCCGAGTTCGAGTACCCGCTTTTGGCGTACGTCGCCGATCAAGCGAAGTTCGGATTCGTCGGGGAGGTCTTGGCCGTATCGAACGGAGTCGACGGCACTGACCTCGCCGCGTTGGGTAGCGAGGCGGTCCCACGCTTCGGTGTTCACGACGCAATTGTGGCGCGTGGCGGCGAAGTCCGTGAGATCAGCGACGTTGAAAGAGATAAAGCGCGATCGGACCGCCGTAGGTGTGCGAGAAGTCGAGGCGATAGCCGGCGTCGCGCAGGAGCCGCAGGCTGTGCGCGATCTGCGGGTCCGGGTCGTAAAACCCGGCGATCACCCAGACGCGGTCGTACTTCGCGCGGAGCTCGCCCACCGTGGCAGCCGGAAGCGCGATGCCTTCCTGCATTCCGGTATGAAATTTTCCCCACGGCTCGGGCGGGAACACCGGAACGAGCTGGCGCCGCAGTGAACTCTGCCGGAGCGCGAACTCGAGCGGCACCCGGGAGCGGTCCGTCGCGAGCGCGACTGCGTCCCCGGACGCGCCGCGCGCCTCGATCGCGCTCAGCACGTCGTTGAAAGAGGAAAGTCCCGGGTGCATGTACCAGCGGACCACGCCGTACCCGCCCGCGGCGATGCTGACCGCGAGCACGGCGGCGAGTGCCCGCGTCGTGTTGATGCGCGTCAGCCCGTACGCCACGAGCACCACCAGCGCTCCGAGGCTCGGGATCGCGTAGCGCTCGACCCACACCTGGCTCACGAACGAGTAGCTGATCAAGAACGCCGGCGGGAACAGCAGCCACAGCAGCGGCATCGCGAAACGCCACGTGTCGACCGAGCGGCCCTTCGTGCGAGCAGCGCGGAGTGCGGCGAGCACCGCGACGAGTCCGCCCAGGGCGTACGGCACGAGCGCGAACGCGCTGCGGCCGGCCATTGCCCACGTCACCAACCGCAAGGTGGCGAGGCTTGGATGATCGCCCGACGGGAACGCTTCGGCCCGGTTCAACTGCAGTTCGGGGGCGATGATCACGGGCGCAACCAGCACGCCGACGATGATGGCGTCGCGGAGGAACCGCCGACCCACGAGCCGTTCGCGCGGTAATACGAGCAGCGAGGCGATCATGGCGGTGATCGCGAACACCGCCATGCCGTGAGCCCACACCGCCGCGATCGCGCACACCATCCATGCGCGTCGCGACCAGCGGGTCGGGTCCATGACATCTCGTGCGAGTGCAGCCCCGGCGTATGCCGCGAACATCATCGCGAGCGTGTACGAGCGCGCCTCTTGCGCGTATTGCAGCGCGAACGCGTTGATGGTGAGCAGGAGGGCCGCCACCAACGCGGCACGTTGGTCGAACAGGCGCCGGGCGAGCGCCCACACCGCGGGCACCGTCGCGGCGAAGAACAACACCGATGGGAACCGCAGCGCGAACGAACTTTGGGACATCGCGTTTACGGGCCAGAGCAACACCGAGTGCAGGACCTGGAAGGCCTCTTTGTGCACCAGGATGCTGACCATCGCGGGGATGCTGCGATTGACCGTCGACCAGGTGTACGACTCGTCGGGGAAGAACTCGGGCCGGCCGAGCGAGATGAGTCCGAGGACGAGCGCGATCGCCGAGAGCGAGCCGACCACGATCCGTTCGGAGCGAGCGTCGAGGCGCGGCGCCGCTCCCGCGGTCGTCTCCACGGTGCTCATTCTGCCGGGTGGGCGCGAAACGACAGAGGGGCCTGACATCTCAGGCCCCTCAATCGGTAGTTTTTGGACGCTACTGACCGCAAACGATGGTCAGTTGTTCGCGAACTCTTCGACGAGCACGCGGGCCTGGTCGTCCGTGTACTGCACCGGCGGCGACTTCATGAAGTACGCCGACGGACCGAGCAGCGGGCCGCCGATACCGCGGTCGAGTGCGAGCTTGGCGCAACGCACTGCGTCGATGATGACACCAGCCGAGTTCGGCGAGTCCCACACCTCGAGTTTCAGCTCGACGTTGAGCGGTACGTCGCCGAAGTTGCGACCCTCGAGGCGGATGTAGGCCCACTTGCGGTCCTGGAGCCAGGGGACGTGGTCCGAAGGCCCGATGTGGACGTCCTCGGTGGAGATGCCTTGGTCGATCTGGCTCGTCACCGACTGGGTCTTGCTGATCTTCTTGGACTGCAAGCGCTCACGCTCGAGCATGTTCTTGAAGTCCATGTTGCCGCCGAAGTTGAGCTGGTACGTGTGGTCGATCGCGAGACCACGGTCTTCGAACAGGCGCGACAAGATGCGGTGCACGATGGTGGCGCCGACCTGGCTCTTGATGTCGTCGCCGATGATCGGCACACCGGCCGTTTCGAACTTCGCCGCCCATTCGGGGTTGCTCGCGATGAACACCGGAATCGCGTTCACGAACGCGACGCCCGCGTCGAGGCACGCCTGCGCGTAGTGCTTCTGGGCTTCCTCGGAACCGACGGGCAGGTACGACACGAGCACGTCGGCCTTCGCATCGCGGAGCGCCTGCGCCACATCGACCGGCTCGCCCGGGTGCTCTTCCACGACTTCGCGGTAGTACTTGCCGAGGCCGTCGAACGTCGGGCCGCGCTGCACTTCGACGCCCAGGTACGGCACTTCGGCGAACTTCACTGTGTTGTTCGGGCCGGCGAGGATCGCTTTGCCGAGGTCGATGCCAACCTTCTCGGCGTCGACGTCGAACGCAGCAACGAACTCGACGTCGCCCACGTGGTAGCCGCCGAGCTCGACGTGCATCAGGCCCGGCACGCGCTCGGTGGGGTCGGCGTCGCGGTAGTACTCGACGCCCTGCACGAGGCTGTTCGCGCAGTTGCCGATACCGGCAATTGCGACCCGAACCTTCGGGCGATTCGAGCTGGGTTGGGGGCCGCTCATGTGTCCCGCTCTCGGCGTGCCGCCGGGCCCGCTAGGGCCCCGCTCGCTGGGCTCGCTCATGCTGTAGCTCCTTCGGGTCGGTCGACGCCGCGCGCCGATCGCTCTTCGGTGATCAGTTCCTCGATCCACGCGACTTCGTGCTCGGTCGCGCGACTGCGGTAGTCGAGCAACGAACGCGTGTAACGGTCATTGGTGCGCGCCGTCGTGGTGCCCCGGCGTGCTCGCGACAACCGGGAGGTGAGGTGGGCCCGGCGCGCTTCAAGAAGGGAGAGGCGCTCGGCCGGGTCGATATACCGGCAGAACGCGAGCTTGAGCGAGAACGTGCGATCGTCGGCGGCGCTGTCGTCGTCGGTGACGAGGAGGGTGTGGAGCGTCTCCACGCCATGCTCCGTGATGCGGTAGGCCTTGCGATTGCGCCGGCCGGTAAGGGGACGGCGCCGGCGCCGAGCTGCCGCGAGATCGCCGGAGAGCGACCCGGTGGCCGGCAGCGGTGCGACGGGGGCGAGCCCGTCGTCGTCGATCGCTTCGACGATCTCGATGGCTCCGCCCCGCTCCAGGCGCTTCAGCGCTGGATACAGCGACCCGAACGACACGCCCCAGAGCGGCCCGAGGATCTCCGAGCAGCGCTGCTTCAGGTCATAGCCGTGCCGCGGGTTTTCGCGCAGCAGTCCGAGCACGGCGAGTTCGATCACGTGTCGAACGATATATCGAATCGATATATCGATGCAAGCTCTCCCGCACGGCAGGGTCGAAATCGAGGCTGCGGGCCGAACGCGAAGGTGAGCCTTTACAATCCTCGCCGTGCGTCGCGTCACCGATTACGCACTCGCCCGCCGTGCGGTGTTGCGCGACTTCCGGCGGGGCGCCCTCACCCGCATCGACGTGTGCGATGCCCATCCCGAGTTGATGCGCGCCGCGCGTCACATCGGGCTCCCGGCGTCAGACGACTGCCCCGTGTGCGGCAATCAAGACCTGCGGCTCGTCTCCTATGTCTACGGCGACAACCTCAAGCAGGTGAACGGCCGTTGCATCTCGATCGACGAGCTGGCACGGCTCGGGGCTCGGCACGACGAGTTCGCTTGCTACGACGTCGAGGTATGCGTCGACTGCCGTTGGAACCATCTGCGGCGGTCGTCGTTGCACGGACGCTTGCACGCAAGTTGACGCTTCCCGCGGGGCAGCCAAGCGAGTCGTTCCCGAGCGAGTCGCAAGCGGGCGTCCAGCGCCCGCGCGTTCTCGTGTGCACCACGTGGTTCCCGATACCGGCCGACAACGGCATCAAGCAGCGGTTGTGGGCCCTCCTCGGCGGCTTGCACGAGCGTTTCGATGTCGACCTGGTCGCCCTCCTCGACGAACCAGTAGCGGCGGCAGACGTCGCGGCGGCGCGGGCTCGCTGCGATCGCGTCGAAGTCGTGATACGGCGACCATTCGAACCGCGCAGCGCGCGGGCAATGTTGTCGTTCTTCCATCCGATGCCGCGTGCCCTCGTCGCGTCGCGCACTGCGGCGATGCAGCACACCGTCGAACGACTTGTCAACGAGCGCGGTTACGCCGCCGCGATCGCGGCCGAAGTGCACGTCGCGCAATATCTACGCTCGTTACGCGGCCTTCCCCGCGTACTCGAAGACGTAGAGCTCACGGGATTACGCGAGACGAACGCCGGCGCAAACCGTCGGTTGCGGGTCCGGCTGCGCGACGAGCTCACGTGGTGGAAGGTCCAGCGCTACGTGCGGTCGTTGCTCGCCGAGTTCGACCTATGCACCACGGTCTCCGAACGCGAACGTGACGCGGCGCGACAACTTCGGCCGTCGGCTCGTTGCGTTGTGGTTCCCAACGGTGTCGACACGCAAGGCGCGGTGCGTGGAGTTACGCCTCCCACGGCGGCGACGATGATCTACGCCGGTTCGCCGACGTTCGCACTGAATCGCGAGGCGGTGGAGTGGTTCGCGAGCAACGTGCTTCCGCGCGTCGCGGCGCGCGTCGACGATTGTCGCTTACGGGTAACCGGTCGCTACGAGCCTCTCGTGGGCGAGCTTCCCGTCGACGACCACATCGAGTACACGGGTCACCTCCCCGATGTGCACCAAGCCGTCGCCGGCTCATGGCTGAGTGTCGTGCCGCTGCAGCGCGGTGGGGGAACCCGCCTCAAGGTGCTCGAATCGCTCGCGCTCGGAACGCCGGTCGTGTCGACGTCGAAAGGCGTCGAAGGGCTCGATCTCGTCGCCGGCGAAGAGGTGCTCGTTGCCGACACCGCCGAAGCGTTCGCCGCGGCCGTGCTCGAAGTCTTCGCCGACCCGGCCCGCCGTGACGCGCTGGCGGTCGCCGGGCGGCGCGCGGTTGAGGAGCGCTACGACTGGCTACCGATCGCGAGGCGTTTCACCGACGTCGTCGTCGAGGTCGCTACTCCTCGGCCGAGGTGATGTCGACCAGTTCGTGTGGGTACTGCGACAAGCAGGAAATACACCACAGCTCGACCTCGTCGACCACTTGGTACGAGGCTTCCCGGTCCCACGCTTCGGGTGTGACGTAGACCCGCCGGACCAGCACCAGTTCGTCGTCGACGACAGCGCAGTTCTCACACGCGCGCTCGGTCACGACCGCCACGATAGAACCAGACCCCTGGTTTAGATGTCCGAGAACCGGAGTACGCTTCTTCTGCCGCCGGGAGCCGACCGTGCCCTGGACGGTGGAGGCGAACCAGATGGCGAACAGCCGTACTGCTGCCGTGACCGCGCCCGCCATTTTGGCCCGCAAGCAGGGCGACATCCCGCTCGTGATGGTGACCGCATACGACGCACCGTCGGCTCGAGTCGTCGATGGCGCCGGGGTCGACATGATCCTCGTCGGCGACTCGGTCGCGATGGTCGTGCTCGGTTACGAGAACACCTTGCAGGTGACCACCGACGACATGGCCCATCACGTCGGTGCGGTCGCGCGAGCACGTCCGCGTGCACTTGTCGTCGGCGACCTGCCATGGATGAGCTACCACGTGAGTCGCGACGACACGGTGCGCAACGCGGCGAAGCTCGTGCGCGCCGGTGCCGGCGCGGTGAAGCTCGAGGGCGGCCGCAAACGCATCGACGCAGTGCAGGCGATTCTCGACGCCGAGATTCCCGTGATGGGCCACATCGGGCTCACACCACAGTCGATTCACGCGCTCGGCGGGTTCAAGGTGCAGGGCAAGCAACTCGACGCGGCGCGCTCGCTCGTCGAGGACGCGGTCGCCCTCGCGGAGGCCGGCTGCTTCGCAATCGTGCTCGAGTGCGTCCCCGACGGTGTTGCCCGCATGGTCACGGACTCGATCCCGGTGCCGACGATCGGTATCGGCGCGGGCCGTCATTGCGACGGGCAAGTGCTCGTGTACCACGACCTTCTCGGGTTCGCCGCGCCTGACCACCGCGCGCCGAAGTTCGTGCGGCGTTACGCGTCGCAGGAGCTGGAAGCAACCGAAGCCGTTGCGCGGTTCGTTGCCGACGTACGAGCGGCGAGTTTCCCGTCGAGCGACGAGACGTACCACATGACCGATCAGATGGCGGACGCGTTCGGGTTGTACGGCGCCACCGTCACGTGACAGGCCGCGTGCGCCTGATCGCAGGCGCGCTCGTGATCGGGTTGGGCGTCATCCTGCTGGTAACTGCGATCGCCGCGATGACGCACGGCGGCGGTGCAGACACGTCGAGCGTCGCCGCGCCCTTGCGTTCGACGCTGCAAACCGCGTCACCCGCGAGCGCGCCGTTCAGCGCGCTCACCGAGACGCGTCTGCGCGTGGGGACGCGTTGCCTGCGAGTTGTGGTCGCCGACTCGAAGGCCGAGCGAGAGCGCGGGCTGATGGGCGAGGCGAATCTTGGTCCGTACGACGGAATGCTGTTCGTTTCGCCCGGCGTGTCGTCGGACGCGTTCACGATGTCGGGGACGCTCGTACCGCTCGACATCGGCTGGTACGACAGCACCGGGCGCGGCGTCGGTCGCGCCGCGATGGTGCCGTGCCGGAGCGACGTCGCGCGCTGCCCGGTATACCGGGCGGGCAAACCCTGGCGGTTCGCGCTCGAGACGATGCACGGACAATTGGCGGGCGGCAGTCTGGGTGCGTGCGCGTAGCTCGATCGGTAGCGTCGTTGCCGATGAGCACGTGGGCCGAGGTCACCTACGAGACGCCCGAACTGGCCGCGAGAGTGCGGGCCATCTTCGACGCTTCGAAACACAAGACGATGGCGACGCTGCGCAAGGACGGATCGCCCCGTATCAGCGGGACCGAGGCGAACTTCTACGGCAGCGATATCTTCGTCGGTTCCATGTACGGCGCGGTCAAGGCGCGCGACCTGCAACGCGATCCGCGGGTCGCGTTGCACAGCGCGACGGTCGACACCGAGCTCACGAACGGCGACGCGAAGATCTCGGGGCGAGCGGCGGAGATCACCAACCCGGACGAGATCGCCGCGTTCGCGCGAGCGAACACGGAGTCCACGGGCCAGGAGCCGCCTGGTGAGTTCCACCTGTTCCGCATCGACGTGTCGGAGATCGTGCTCACCCGGATCGGCGATCCACCCGACCATTTGGTGATCGAGGTGTGGCGCGCCGGCCGCGGCACCGAACGCATCGAGCGACGCTGAGCGGCCCGTACTGGCCTTTCGCGCGGCGGCGCCCATAGCCTGCAGGGTCCACGACAGGGTGGGTCCAGCGTGGAACAGAGCGGGCAGGGAGCCGAAGTAGGGGCCGAGAGACTCCGGGCGTACCTACCTCGGCTCGCGCTCGAATGGGCCGCGGCCGAGCCGGCGAGCCGTTCCCTCACGCGCGACGGCACACTCTGCTTCGTCGATATCAGCGGCTTCACGAACCTCTCGGAACGTCTGGCGCGGCGCGGACGCATCGGTGCGGAGGAACTGACCGCGATCCTTTCCGATCGCTTCGGACGCCTGCTCGACCTGGCGCACGCACGCGGCGGTGGGCTCCTGAAGTTTGGGGGGGACGCGCTGTTGTTGTGGTTCGACGGCGAGGAGCACGTTCGCCGCGGTGTCGCGGCCGCGCTCGAGATGCGCGCCGCGTTGCGGGCGACGAGCGTCGTGTCGACATCGTCCGGCGCGGTGCGTCTGAAGATGTCGGTGGGCGTGCACACCGGTCTCTTCGATTTCTTCCACGTGGGCGCGACGCATCGCGAATTCTTGGTGTGCGGGCCGGCGGCGTCGCAGACCGTGGCGATGGAGCAAGCGGCCAGCGCCGGAGAGGTCGTCGTGAGCGGCGCGATCGTGGCGGCGATCGGAGAGCGCTTCGTAGGCGAACCGCGGGGTGACGGGCGTCTCCTGCGTGGCATGCGCTTCGACGCGCCGACGCTCGACGTCGCGCCGCTGATCGACGTGCCGGACGACACCATCATTTCCGGTGTCCCGCGGCTGCTCCGCGACGAGTTACTGGCCGGCCTGACGGAAGCCGAACACCGCAGCGTCACCGTCGGGTTCATCCGTTTCGACGGCTCCGACGCGCTGCTCGCGCGCCGCGGAACCGAAGGCCTGTTGTCGGCCCTCGACGAGCTCGTGGTCGCCGTGCAGGAAGCCACCGCCGCCGAGGAAGTGACGTTCCTTGCCACTGACGTCGACGGTGACGGCGGCAAAATCATCGTCGTGGCCGGCGCGCCCTGCGCCCGCGACGACGACGCGGGTCGCGTCTTGCGCGCGGTTACGGCAGCGCTGCGCGACACCGGCCCACTCCGAGCGCGCGCGGGCGTGCACCGCGGGCATGTCTTCGCCGGCGAGATTGGCACCGAGTGGCGGCGCACGTACACGGTGATGGGCGACACGGTGAACCTCGCCGCGCGTCTGATGTCGCAGGCGAAGCCGGGACAAGCCATTGCGACCGCCGCTGCGCTCGATCGCGCAGCATCGCGCTTCACGGTGCGTGCGCTCGCGCCGTTCAAAGTCAAGGGTAAGCGCGACGAGATCCACGCCTTCACGGTCGGGGAAGTGCTCGAAGCTCGATGGCGAGAGCCGGGGACCATGCCGTTTACGGGCCGGGCCGGCGAGCTCGCCGACGTGCGGGCGCGCCTGGTAGCGGCACGCGAAGGCGGCGGTGGCGCCGTACGCATCACCGGCGCGCCCGGCATCGGGAAGTCGCGCCTCGTCGACGAAGTGGTGCGCAGTGTCCCGGGCGCGCGAGTGGTGATGGCGCGCGGCGAGCCGTACGCGATGTCGACCCCGTACCTGCCGTTCCGAGTGCTGCTGCGAAACCTGCTCGGGTTGCGTGCACACGCGACGGCGGGCGACTTGGTCGAAGCAGCCGTCGCGCTCGCGCCCGAGACCCGCCCGTGGCTCCCGCTGCTCGGTGTGGTCTTTGCGATCGATGTGCCCGCGACACCGGAGGCGAATGCGCTCGATCCCGCGTTCCGTCGCGACCGGCTCGAACGAACGGTCGTCGCGCTCTTCGCGCACCTCCTCGAACCGGGAACACTCGTGTTGTTCGACGACCTGCACTGGTTCGACGACGCGTCGCGCGACCTGGCCCAACACGTTGTCGCCAGCGCCGCGGAGCGCGCGTGGCTCGTCGTCACCACCGATCGGTTTGACGGTGCGCCGGCTGGTGGCGCCGATGTTGTGAAGCTCGAACCGCTACCCGACGTCGTCGTGCGGAGACTCATCGATGCCGCTACCGACGCGGCACCGTTGTTGCCCCACGCTGTCGAAGCGCTCGTGGAACGCTCGGGCGGGAGTCCACTGTCGTGCGAAGAGTTGCTGCGCGCCGTGCGCCAAGCCGGCATCGACGACCTTCCTGACTCACTGGAAGGCGCAATTACGGCCGAGATCGACCGGCTGCCCCCGCCGGCCCGACGAATGCTGCGGTACGCCTCGGTTCTCGGTCGTACGTCGCGGCTCGAGTTGCTCTTCGAACTGCTCGGCTCCGATGCCGACGCCGTTGATGCCGGCTCACTTGAAGCGCTCCGCGACTTCCTCGTGCTCGAAGACGAAGAGCGCGTCACGTTCCGTCACGCGCTCACGCGCGACGTCGCGTACGAGACGCTGTCGTTCGGCCGAAGGCGTGAGTTACACGAGCGCGCCGGTGTTCATCTCGAGCGGCACGCTGCCGGCGATCCTGAACGGTATGCGGAACTCTGCTCGCTCCATTTCTCCGCCGCGCACATGTGGCATCCCGCTTGGGGCTATGCGACGTTGGCGGGCGACCGCGCGACGCGCGCATTCGCGTCGATCGACGCCGCGTCGCACTACGAGCGAGCGCTGACCGCGGCGCGCTACATCACCGAGTTGTCGCCCGCGCAGATTGCCGACGTTTGGGCGCGGCTGGGCGACGCGAGAGCGGTCGTGGGGATGTTCGACGAGGCCGCGGACGCATACCGACGCGCCGAGCGGCTGCTTTCCGATGCCGTAGCGCGTGCCGATGTGGTGCTCAAGCGGTCGCGTGCGTACGAGCGCAAGGGCGCGTACCGCGCCGCGGTACGCGAGGTTCGTCGTTGTCTCCGCGCGCTCGAGAACCTCGACGACGCGACCGCCGGGGCATTGCGCGCTCGAGCGACGGCGTGGGAAGCGTCGCTGCGACAAGCGCAGGGTCGGAGTCGCGAAGCGGTGCGGCTGGCGTTGCGTGCCGTCGACGACGCGAAGCAGCACGACGCGCTCGACGCAATCGCCCGCGCCTACATGACGCTCGACGCCGCGCACATCGACCTCGGCGAAGTCGAGCGGGCGGTGCACACCGTGGAGGCGCTCGAGATTCTGGAGCAACTCGGTGACCTCCCCGGCCAGGCGCGAGCGCTCTCGAACCTCGGCGTCGAGGCCTACTACGAGGGACGGTGGATCGAAGCGGCATCGTTCTACGAGCGCTCCGCGCAAGCCTCCCACCGCACCGGCGATGTCGTGCAGTCGGCGCTCTCGACGAGCAACCTCGCGGAGATCTTCGTGAACCAGGGACGCCTCGACGAGGCAACGCAAGCCGTCGCGGATGCGTCCCGAGTCTTTCGGGCGGCAAAATTTCTCGACGGTCTCGCGTTCGCGTCGATCCTCGAGGGGCGGATCGCGCTGGCCCGCGGCAATTTCGACCGCGCGAGCGAGCTATTCGCCGCGGCGAAGCAGGAGTACATCGAGAGCGACGCCAAGGGCGCAGTCCTCGAATGCGAAACGCACGAAGCCGCGTGCGCACTCGCTGCCGGTCGCGCCGGCGAGGCGCTCGAACGGGCCGACGCCGCGCTTGCATTCGAGGCGTCACACGCGGGCGCGGCGGCGTTCACGCCCGAACTCCTGCGCGTACGCGGCGGCGCGCTCGCGCGCCTCGGGCGACTCGAAGACGCGCGCGCAGCGCTGCAAGCGGGATGCAGCGTGGCACGCGAGCGCGGGCTCGTCTACGACGAAGTGCTCGTGCTCGCGACGTGGGCGGCCCTGCT
>JAODBJ010000311.1 GCA_025463905.1 Actinomycetes bacterium | reverse complement strand
ACGCCGTGTTGGCCGACTGGATCACGAGGTCACGGATGCGGTTCAGCATCGAGTGCACTTCCGACAGCGAACCTTCTGCGGTCTGCACGACCGAGACACCGTCTTGTGCGTTGCGGGTTGCCTGCTTTAGCGCCGAGATCTGGGCGCGAAGGCCCTGGCTGACAACGAGGCCGGAGGCGTCGTCCGCAGCACGGTTGATCCGGTAGCCCGAAGAGAGCTTCTCGAGGCTCTTGGCCATTTGGCCTTGCGTGTTCGAGAGGTTCCGGTAGGCGTTGAACGCCATGATGTTCTGGTTGATCTGCACTGCGCGCTCCTCCTTGATGTTGGGCGGCCGTCCGTGGTGCCGTCGCTGTGCGCTAAGCCGCCCAATGAGCGGGTCTGCTCAGCTCGGTCGCTGACGCAGGAACCTGAGAACATTCGCAAAGTTTTTCTAAGCGCTCTTTTGTCAGCGCTACTGAGCGAGGGGCGTCGAGGGCGCGGTCGTCGCGCCGGCCAACGCGACTTTCTCGTGCACTGACGCCGGTCGGGATTCCAGCCGGGCGCGGTAGTCGGAGACCGCCGCGACCGACGCGTAGTACGACGCCTTGCGGCGAGCGACCCGGCCGTTGGGGCGCGGTTCGGGCGCCACTGCATCGGGCTCGAGCTGCGAATTCATGCCGTCCTTCAAGAGAAGGAGAGCTTCGGCGCGGAGCTGCGACACGCGCGACTCGCTCACACCGAGCTCGTCGGCGAGGTCTTGCATCGAGCGCTCTTCGAAGAAGTAGCCGACGACGACCTTGCGTAAGCGCTCGGGCAATGCTGCGACCGCGTCAGTGAGGTACGCGCGGCGTTCGCGCTCGACGATCGTGTCTTCGGGCCCGCTGTCGGGCGTCGCGAGGAACGACTCGGCGTCGCCTTCGAGAACGAGCGATTCGTAATTCAGCACAGTGGCGCGGTGCACGTCGTCGACGAGCTTGTGCACCGTCTCCGGCGCGATGCCGAGTTCCCGAGCGACCTCATCGGTTGTCGGTGCGCGCCCGAGGCGGGTCGTGAGCTCTTCGTTCGTCGCCTGCAGGCCACGGGCACGTGAACGCACCGAACGGCTCGCCCAGTCGCGACCGCGCAGCTCGTCGAGGAGCGCGCCGCGGATACGGGTCGAGGCGAACCGGTCGAACGCGATGCCACGCTCGGGGTCGAAACTTCTGGCCGCCTGGGCGAGGCCCAGCATGCCGGCCGATACGAGGTCGCTGCGGCAGACGTGACTCGGGATGCGGTGCGCGATCTCCGAGACGACGTACTGCACGAGCGGAAGGTGCTCTCGCACCAATCGGTCTTCGTTCTCGGCGCCTGCAATGTCCACCGGCTGCGTCTTCACTCGTGTTCCCCCAGATGCTTCTTGATTGCCACTACAGAAGGTGTCGGGAAAACCAGGCCTCTCTCTTGATCAACCCCGGGGTGGAACTTTGGTCGCGCGCAGCGTGACCATCCGGTGCGGTCCGCGAGACCGGATATGGCACGGGGCTACGTTGAAGCTGCTCGGCGAGGCCCGTCTGGGAGGCCAAGTGCGCGATTCCGGCGAACAGACGGCCAGCGAACGGGCCGCGGGCAGCCGCACGCCCTCCATCTTCCGGGCGATCGTCGTCGACGAGTTGGCACTCGTACGTCTCGGCGTCACCGCCGTCTTGGAACCGCTCGGCATCGAAGTGGTCGCCGAAACCCATTCCGGGCGCGAGTTGGTGAGTATCGCGGCGGTCGAACGGCCGGACCTCGTGGTGATCGGCACGCCCACGGACCTGCCCTTGGTAGATGTGGTCGAGCGGTTGCGCCGCCGCTGCGTCATCGTCGGCCTTATTCCTCGCTCCGCCGAAGGCGACGTCGGGCTGCTCGTCGCCCATGGCGTCGACGGCTTGGCGCTCCGCAACGGCAGCGCGGAGGAGTTCGCGACCGTTGTCGACCGGGTGCAGAAGGGAGAGAAGGTCGTCGTGCGCGCCTTACTTCCTGCACTCGCCGGCCGCCTGCGACTGCGATCCCACGAAGGAGAAGCGGTCGACGGCATCGCACTCACGCTGCGAGAACGTGAAGTGCTCGCCTTCCTCGCCGAAGGACGCACGAACCGCGAGATCGCCGGCGCCCTCTCGGTGTCGGTCGCCAC
Organism: Actinomycetes bacterium; assembly: GCA_025463905.1. Taxonomy (GTDB): domain Bacteria; phylum Actinomycetota; class Acidimicrobiia; order IMCC26256; family PALSA-610; genus JAODBJ01. Next base: position 6,678 of record JAODBJ010000311.1, on the reverse strand, counting down.
GGTGAAGTCACATCTCGTACACATATACGACAAACTCGGCGCCGCGAACCGCAACGAAGCCGTCGGCCGCGCCGCCCAGGTCGGCCTTCTCGCGTAGTTTTCCGCTCCTGGCCGAAGGCCGGGCCGCTCGGGCCCCGCCTCGGGCGGCACACTCCGTGCGCCGCTGATCCTCGGCTTAGGTTTCCGCTCTCGGCCGAAGGCCGGGCCGCTCGGGCCCCGCCTCGGGCGGCACACTCCGTGCGCCGCTGATCCTCGGCTCGGCTTCCAGTCTCGGGCCGTGGGCGGTTGCGGACGGGTAGTGAGTTTCTGACGTCCATACCTGCGCGATCGCTTCACCAGGGGGCGGATTGCGCCGATGGAGGACACGTTGGAATTCGCCCCGGCCGAGGTCGTGCATGGGCCTGAACGATGTATCGAACATCTTGTGGCGTGAGCGCCAACTCCTCGAACTTCTCGTGTTCAAACTCGAGGAGGAGCAGCTCGTGCTGGCCGCCGGTCGTACGCGCTGGCTGTCGCACGCCACCCGCGAAGTCGAGACGGTGCTCGAAGAGATCAAGCGCATCGAACTCGAACGAGCGGTCGAGGTCGAGAGCGTCGCAGGTGAGCTGAAGCTGTCGTCGGCGCCGAGCCTTCGTGAACTCGCCACCGTCACGCCGACGCCGTGGAACAAGATCTTCGAAGAGCACCGCCGTGCACTGCTCGAATCGGCACAGGAAATCGACAGCGTTGCCAAAGCCAACCGCGATCTCTTGAGCCGCGGCCACCAAGCCGCCCGCGAAGCGCTCGCGACGATCGGTCAGCTCGAGATCGATTCGTACACGCCGAGCGGCGCGGCAGCCGCCGGATCGCTCGGCCTGCGCTTGATCGACGAGGCCATCTAATGACCGAAATGGCGGGCCTCCAGCGCGCGCTCAGCGCGTTGTACGCACAACGTCGCGGCCTCGAGGTCGTGGGCGAGAACGTGGCCAACGCGAACACCGACGGCTACTCGCGCCAATCCGTGAACCTTCAGGAGATCAGCGGACCCAGTGTTCCCTCGATCTGGTCGAAGTACGACGGCGTCGGAAGCGGCGTCAAAGTCGCCGACATCACCCGATTTCGCGACCAGTTCCTCGAGATCCGTTCCGCGCTCGAGCATGGCGCATCGGGCCAACTCGGCAAGGTGTCGAACACGCTCTCCCAGCTCGAGACGCTGTTCGGCGAACCGAGCGACACCGGCATTCAGTCGCAGTTGACGCAGGTGTGGACTGGGTTCGACGACGTCGCAAACGCTCCCAGCGACATCGCGGCGCGCACGCAGCTCTTGCAGCGCGCGACGACCCTCGCCAACACCATCAACTCGACCGCCGCCGCGATCACCTCGATGAGCAAGAGCGCCGTGTCGGAGCTCACCGCGCTTACGGCGAACGTCAACGCAAAGGCAGGGACGGTCGCGCAGTTGAACGACGCGATCAAAAACCGCCTCGTGAACGGCCTCAGTGCCAACGACCTTCTCGACCAGCGCGACAAGCTCGCCAGCGAACTCGCGGGCCAGATCGGTGCGACCATTCGACCCGGCACAGACGGGCAGGTAACCCTGGCCGTCGGCGGCACCGCGCTCGTGTACGGCAGTCACGCCGAGACGCTCGACGTCGACTCGTCGAATCCGACCGTCGTGCTCCGTTGGCACAAAGACAACTTCCCGGCCGCAGTCAGCTCCGGTGAGGCCGGCGGGTTGATGCAGGTCGTCAACCAGACGCTGCCGCAGTACCTGAGCGGGCTCGACGCGATTGCGGTGCACCTCCGCAACGACGTCAACGGGCTTCACAATTCGATTGGTGGCGGCATCGCCGCGACCGCGCAGAACCAGAGCGCCGCGGGCAACCTCACCTTCCAGCTCGCCCTCAACGGTGGCGCGTACGCGACCGCGACCGTGGCCGGTGCCGACTGGTCGGGCGCCGGTGGCGCCGCCGCGTTGCAGACCGCATTGCAGACCTCGGTGAACGCCGCCGTCGGCGCCGGGAACGCGACCGTGACGGTCACCGGCGGCAGCGGCCAGCCGCTGAAGGTTTCGCTCGTTCCGACCGGCACGAACAAGGTGCTGATCCAGGCATCGGCCGGCAACGCCGGTTTCGCAACGCTGCTCGGCAGCACCGCGGTGGGGCTCGATGGAATCGGTGGCCGCGACTTCTTCAGCGGCACGAACGCGGCGACGTTCTCGGTGTCGAGCGCGGTTGCCGGGAACACCTCCGCCGTCGCGGCGGGGACCGTGGGCAACGGTCCGCTCGACAACAGCGTCGCGTTGCAGGCTGCGGAACTCGGCGGTGCCACCGCCGGCGCCGACGCGCAGTACCGCGCCTACATCGTGTCGATGGGGGTCGACTCGCAGACGACGCAACAGCGCGACTCGATCCAGCAGAAGACCACGGATGCGATCGACAACCAGCGCGACTCGAACGCGTCGGTGAACACCGACGAGGAGATGGTCAACCTCGTGGCGTTCCAACGAGGGTACGAGGCCTCGGCGCGAGTGATGACGACCATCGACGAGATGTTGAACACGCTCATCAACAACACCGGCGTCCGGTAACGAGGGAACAGGAGCCCACCATGCCCTCTTCCGATTTCCGCATCACACCCCGGATGACATCGCGGCTCGCGATGAGCAACCTGCAGAACAACATCGAGAAGCTGAACAAGATTCAGAGCCAGATCTCCTCGATGAAGCTGATCCAGAAGCCGTCGGACTCTCCGGTCGGCATGGTGTCGGCAATGCACTACCGCTCCGACATGGGGCGCAACGACCAGGTGAGCCGCAACATCAACGACGGCCTCTCGTGGCTCAACCTCGCCGGCGACACATTGGGCAGCGTCTTCACGCAGCTCCAAAAGGTGCGAGACCTGACGATCCAAGGCGCGAACGCGACTGCCGACCCGACGGCACGCGAAGCGATCGCGACGGAAATCGACAACATCAAGAGCACGATCGTCGGCCTCGCGAACACGAAGAACCTTGATCGGCCGATTTTCGCCGGCACTGCGACCGGCAACATTGCCTACGACGCGGCCGGCAACTACGTCGGCAAGACCGCCGTGATCGAGCGTTCGATTGCTCCCGGCGTTCGCATGCAGGTGAACGTGAACGGCGACGAGGTGTTCGGTCCCGCCGGGAACGACGTCTTCACGATGTTGACGAAGCTCGCCGCCGACATGCGTACCAACCCCTCTCAGCTCAGTACCGACACCGCCTCACTCGACAGTCGTATCTCCGGGGTTCAGAACAGCATCGCGTCGATCGGCGCGCGGAGTAATCGCCTGGAAACGATGAAAGACCGCAACAGCATGGATGGCCTTACGTTGAAGCAAAGTCTGTCGCAGGTCGAGGACGTAGACCTCGCGCAGGCAACGATGGAACTTTCGTTGCAGCAGGTCGCATACCAAGCGGCGCTGCAGACGACCGCCAAAGTCATCCAGCCGTCGCTGGTCGACTTCCTCAAATAGGACGTTCGATGATCGATGCCAAGGAAGAACTCCGCACCGACACTGTGGAGATCACTTTCCCAGCCGGGCTTCCCGGCTTTCCGCACGCACACCGCTTCCAGCTCACGGCATGGGGCCCGGAGGGCACTCCGTTCTCCATGCTGACGTCGTCCGACGACCCCGAAGTCGGGTTCGTCGTGGTCGAACCGTGGGTCTTCTATCCCGACTACGAGTTCGATCTCGACACCGGAACGTCGGAGCGCCTCGGGTTGAACGAACCCGGCGACTCGATCGTGCTGTGCGTCGTAACGCTCGGCGAAAACCCCGAGAACGCAACCGTGAACCTGCTCGGCCCCGTCGTGATCAACCGTTTCTCGCGCGAAGCGTGTCAAGCGGTACTGGAACCGAGCACGTTCGACGTTCGCGCACCGCTCGCTCGCGCCAGCGCGTAGCGACGACGGCGTTACCGTTCACATTGCGCGCGAATGCGCGCGCACCACGGTGGGTCCGCGCGCGTACGACGCCGTCCGTCGTATGCTGCGCGCGGCCACCACGGAGGCCACCACGGAGGGAGGACCCCGTGCTCGTTCTCACCAGGCGTGCGAACCAGAGCATCATGATCGGCCACGACGTCGTCGTGACCGTGCTCGAGGTACGCGGCGATCAAGTACGGCTCGGCATCAAAGCGCCGCGATCGGTCGATGTGCACCGCGAAGAAGTGTTCGCGGCGTTGCAGCAGGCCAACCAGGAAGCTGCGGTCACGCCCGGGCAACAGGCCCAAGCGCTCGACTCGCTCGATGCGTTGCGGCCAAAAGCCTCGCCGTCGAAACCCGATAAGTAGCAAGCAACTCGCGTCCGCACGCCCTCAGCCGGCGTGTTCGGCCCCGTCGAGGCACTCGGCGAGCGGCGTCGGCGCGCGCCCCAACGCCTCAGCGACGCGTGCGTTGGGCACGCAGCCGTTGATGGTGTTCACGCCCAACGCGAGTGCAGCGTCGGCTTGGGTGGCCTCGCGAACACCGCGCGTCGCGAGTTCCACCGCATACGGCAACGTCGCGTTCGTAAGCGCGTACGTCGACGTGTTGGGCACGGCGCCAGGGATGTTGCCAACCGCGTAGTGCAACACGTCGTGCACTTCGTACACCGGGTCGCTGTGCGTGGTCTCCCGGATGTTCTCGATGCACCCGCCCTGATCGATGGCGCAGTCGACGATCACGGCGCGCGGCTTCATGGCTCGCACCATCTCGTCGGTCACGAGCGTGGGGGCGCGCCCACCGGCGACGAGCACGGCTCCGATCACCGCGTCGGCTTCGGCGACTGCTCGGGCCACGACGCCGCGGTTGCTCGCCAGCGTCATGATCCGGCCGCGATGGATCTGGTCGACATATCGAAGCCGGTCGATGTTGCGATCGAGGAGCAACACCTCGGCTTCCATGCCCTGGGCGATCGTCGCCGCGTTGAGGCCGACGTTGCCGGCGCCGAGCACCACCACCCGGCCCGGCCGCACGCCGGGTGCGCCACCGAGCAACACGCCGCGCCCGCCGCGGTGCCGTTCGAGGAACTGCGCCGCGATCTGCGTCGCCATGCGCCCTGCCACTTCGCTCATCGGCGCGAGCAGCGGAAGCGAACCGTCGGGCAACTGCACGGTTTCGTACGCGATCCCCGTGACCTTCGCGTTGACGAGCGCGTCGGCGACGTCGGGATACGCGGCGAGATGGAGGTACGTGAACAACACGAGGCCGGGCCGCAGGTAGCCGAACTCTTCGACTTGTGGTTCCTTCACCTTCAAGATGATGTCGGCGCGTTCCCACACTGCTGGCGCGTTGCCGGCGATCTCCGCGCCGGCGCCGCGGTAGTCGTCGTCGTCGATGCTCGAGTCGACCCCGGCGCCGGCTTGCACGAGTACGTCGACGCCGCGGTGGCGCAACTCCAGGACGCCGTCGGGCGTGATCGCAGTCCGATGTTCGTCCTTCTTCACTTCCTTCGGGACGCCGACGGTTGTCATCGCGTGGCCGCCTCTTGCAACACGCGTCGCAGGATGTCGGTGATCAGATCGAGTTCGGCGTCGCCCGCGACCAGCGTCGGCGCGAGTTGGATCACCGGATCGCCGCGGTCGTCGCAACGCGCGATCAGACCGTGTTCGTAGAGCGCCGGCGCGACGAAACCGCGCAACAGCTGTTCGGCCTCGGCACGGCTGAAGCGCGCCTGGGTGGCTTGGTCCTTCACGAGTTCGATCGCCCAGAAGTAGCCGGCGCCGCGCACGTCCCCGACGATCGGCACGTCGTCCATCAAGCCCGTCAGCCGCTGCTGGAAGCCCTCTTCGTGTTCCTGCACATGTTCGACGATGTGTTCGTCGTCGAAGATCTGCAGGTTGCGCAACGCAACTGCGCAACTCACGGGGTGGCCACCGAACGTCAACCCGTGGGTGAACGACGCCTTTTCGCTCATGAACGGTTCCGCGAGGAAGTCGCGGCACAACACCGCACCGAGCGGCGAATACCCACTCGTCAACCCCTTCGCGGTCGTGATCATGTCGGGGAGGTACCCGTACCGCTCCGAACCGAACAACGGTCCGAGTCGCCCGTATGCGCAGATCACCTCGTCCGACACGAGTAACACGCCGTAGCGGTCGCAGATCTCGCGTACACGCTGGAAATAACCCTCGGGTGGCGTGAAGCAACCGCCGGCATTCTGGACCGGTTCGAGAAACACGGCCGCGACCGTCTCGGGGCCCTCGAAGAGGATCGCTTCCTCGATCGCTTCGGCGCAAAACTCCGAGAACGCCGCTTCGTCCTTCCCGAGCGGGTGCCGGTAGCGGTTCGTGTTCGTCACGTGGACGCCACCCGGCGTGAGCGGTTCGAACGGCGCGCGGAACGCAGTGACGCCCGTGATCGCGAGCGCGCCGAGGGTCGTGCCGTGATACGCCGTGCGCCGCGCGATCACCTTGTAACGCTGCGGTTCGCCGATAGCGCGGAAGTATTGACGCGCGAGTTTCCACGCCGACTCGACCGCGTCAGAACCGCCCGTCGTGAAGAACACACGGTTGAGGTCGCCCGGCGCGAGCGATGCGAGCTGCGCCGCGAGCTCGATGCCCGGCTCGTGACCATACGACCAGAGCGGGAAATAGTTGAGCGTCTCGGCCTGATGCGCAGCAGCCTCAGCCAACTCGCGCCGCCCGTAACCGACCTGCACCACGAACAAGCCCGACAGACCGTCGACGAG
>JAODBJ010000294.1 GCA_025463905.1 Actinomycetes bacterium | reverse complement strand
TCTCGACCGACTTCAAGAAGCCGAGCACGTCGGTGAACCAGAGGCGCACGAAGCGCACGCCACGTTCCTCCACCGTGCGCAAGACGTATTCGAGTTGGCGCTCCACACGGCCAGTGTACGGACCGTCAGAAGCACGACTCCTGAGCGGGCATGGCCGTTCACATAGCGTTTACAGTCGGGCAACGGCCGCGAAATGGCCGGCCGAAATGCTGCTCCGAAGGCGGGGACCACTCGCGCGCGGCAGCCTTGCCCATCACAAACCTTGAACAAACCGCATCGCGAAAACGATTTCGCAACATCGCACCACAGGAGCGCAACGGTGGCCTATAAGGCGGAGTACATCTGGCTCGACGGCACGGAACCGACGGCGCGGCTGCGCTCGAAGACGAAGATCCTCGAAGACGGCGCCACCGACCTTCCGATCTGGGGCTTCGACGGTTCGAGCACCAACCAGGCGCCGGGCAGCAACTCCGACTGCGTGTTGAAGCCGGTGTTTGCGTGTCCAGATCCGATTCGCGGCGGCGACGACAAGCTCGTCATGTGCGAGGTGTTGCTCACCGATATGACACCGCACCCCACGAACACGCGTGCGTTGCTCACGCCGATCGCGGAGAAGTTCGCGGCACAAGAACCGTGGTTCGGTATCGAGCAGGAGTACACGTTCTTCAAAGACGGCCGTCCGCACGGCTTCCCGCCCGGTGGTTTCCCCGCGCCGCAAGCCTTCTACTACTGCGGTATCGGCGCCGATGAAGTGTTCGGCCGCGACATCGTCGAAGAGCACCTCGACGCGTGTCTGCAAGCTGGTCTTGGCATCTCCGGAATCAACGCCGAGGTGATGCCCGGACAGTGGGAGTTCCAGGTTGGTCCGCTGAGTCCGCTGGAAGTGGCCGACCACCTTTGGATGGCGCGCTGGTTGCTGTACCGCATCGCCGAGGACTACGGCGTGTCGGCGACGCTCGACCCGAAGCCCGTGAAGGGCGACTGGAACGGCGCGGGCGCGCACACGAACTTCTCGACGAAGTCGATGCGTACTTCCTACGAAGACATCATCAAGGCGTGCGAGGCGCTCGGGAAGCGTGCGAGCGAGCACGTCGAGAACTACGGGGCCGACATCGAGAACCGGCTCACCGGCCAACACGAGACGGCGCCGTGGCACGAGTTCAGCTACGGCGTTTCGAACCGTGGCGCGTCGGTGCGGATCCCGTGGCAGGTCGAGAAAGACGGCAAGGGCTACATCGAAGACCGGCGTCCCAACGCCAACATGGACCCGTACGTGGTCGCCCGCCTCATCACCGAGACGGTGTGCAGCGCGTTGGGGTCCTAATCAGGGCGTGAGCATCAAGACCGCGTAAAGCTGTCGTCGCGGTGTCGCCAAGAGGCGGCACCGCGAGGCAGACTCCCGGTCGCTCGCGCTGGGGCGCGGGACGACCCAAGGGGGTATACGTGGAAGACCGCACACCTGGCGACGTCCTGAAGCTCGTCAAGGATTCCGGGATCCAAGTCATCGACTTCCGGTTCTGCGACCTGCCCGGGCTCATGCAGCACTTTTCGGTGCCTGCGCACGAGCTCAGTGAGGACGGCTTCGAAGAGGGTTTCGGTTTCGACGGTTCGTCGATCCGCGGGTTCCAGGAGATCCAGGAATCCGACATGCTGCTGGTGCCGGACCCGAACACCGCGGTCGTCGATCCCTTCACGCAGCACCCCACGCTCAACATCAACTGTTTTGTGCGCGACCCGCTCACCGGCGAGCCGTACTCGCGTGACCCGCGCTACATCGTGTCGAAGGCCTCGTCTTACCTCGAGAGCACCGGCCTCGCCGACACCGCGTACTTCGGTCCCGAGGCCGAGTTCTACATCTTCGACTCGGTGCGCTTCGATCAGAACCAATTCTCCGGCTACTACTTCCTCGACTCCGTCGAAGGTGTCTGGAACTCGGGTCGCGAGCGCGAACTCGACGGTTCCCCGAACCTCGCGTACAAACCGCGTTACAAAGAGGGCTACTTCCCGGTCCCGCCGATGGACCAGTTCCAAGACCTGCGTTCCGAGATGGTGCGCGTCCTCGAGTCGGTCGGCATCCACATCGAAGTGCAACACCACGAAGTCGGCACCGCCGGCCAAGCCGAGATCGACATGCGCTTCGACACCATCACGCGCATGGCCGACAAACTGATGCTCTACAAGTACGTGGTGAAGAATGTCGCGCGGAAGGCCGGCTACTCCGTGACGTTCATGCCGAAGCCGATCTTCATGGACAACGGCAGCGGCATGCACGTGCACCAGTCGCTATGGAAAGGCGGCGAGCCGCTGTTCTTCGACGAGACCGGGTACGCCGGCTTGTCGGACATGGCGCGTTGGTACATCGGCGGCTTGCTGTCGCACGCGCCCGCGATCCTCGCGTTCTCGAACCCGACGACGAACTCATACAAGCGGCTCGTGCCGGGCTACGAAGCGCCGGTCAACCTCGTGTACTCGCAGCGCAACCGTTCGGCGTCGATCCGTATCCCGCTGTACTCGAAGAGCCCGAAGGCGAAGCGCCTGGAGTTCCGCTGTCCCGATCCGTCGTGCAACCCGTACCTCGCGTTCTCCGCGATGTTGATGGCGGGTCTCGACGGCATCCAAAATCGCATCGAGCCACCGACGCCCGTCGACCGCGACCTCTACGACCTCCCGCCGGAAGAACTCGCGAAGGTGCCGCAAGTGCCCGGCTCGCTGAGCGAAAGCCTCGCCGCGCTCGAGAAGGACCACGCGTTCCTGCTGAAGGGCGACGTGTTCACCCCCGACGTGATCGACACGTGGATCTCGTTCAAGAAGTCGAACGAGATCGAACACGTGCAACTCCGCCCGCACCCCTGGGAGTTCTACCTCTACTACGACATCTAGGGCGTCGACTCGGACCGGACGCAACCCCAAACCCAAAACCCAACGAACTTGCGTCACGAATGCGCCCTGAGAGCGCAATCCGTGACGCAGGTTCGTCGGTGCCGTCAACCGGACGCGTTCCAGATCGTGTGCTGCGGGTCATGGTCGCCGTGCCCGGTCGTCGTCGTGAGAAGGCAGCTGTCGATGCGAAACTCGATGAGCGACTGCTCGTCGAATCCGGGCGGTGCGATGTCCCAGCTGCGTTCGCCGAGAAACGCGGTTTCGATCGCGTCTCGAAAGCGAGGGTCGGCACGCTGCGCGTTTCCAGTGATGTAGAACGCGTCCTCGTTCTGGGGGCAGGGAAAGCTGTGCATCGCGTAATGGCCGTCGCGAACGAGGTCACCGAGCTTGGGGGACGGGATGATCAACCCGAACAGGCCATCGGCTGCGATCACCGGGCACATCGGATGGACCCGCGGGCGCCCGTCGCGCCGGGTCGTCCCCAGGAACGCGAGGCCCACACCGAACTGATAGAGCAGCGCTTTGCCGGGCTCCGCAAGATCCGGCCGTGCATCGCGAAACTCAGCCCACGTCAGCACGGCAGAAGCTTCGCTGACCTCGCCCCCGAGATCAACACGCAACCCAGTGCGAATGACGACGACGTACGGTTCGCTTGTGCCGATCGTGGTCGGACGAG
>JAODBJ010000206.1 GCA_025463905.1 Actinomycetes bacterium | reverse complement strand
ATCCGCACATGACGGTGGCACGCAACGTCGAGTTCCCGCTCAAGAGCCGCAACGTGCCCAAGGAAGAGCGCCAGCGCCTTGTGCAGGAAGCAACGTCGGCGCTCGGTCTCGAAGGCCTCCTGGCGCGCAAACCGGCGCAACTGTCGGGCGGTCAGCGCCAGCGCGTCGCGCTCGCCCGCGCGATCGTGCGCGAGCCCGCCGCCTTCCTCATGGACGAACCGCTGTCGAACCTCGACGCGAAGTTGCGCGTGCAAACCCGCGCCGAGCTCATCGAGTTGCAGCGCCGGCTCAGCACCACCGTCGTGTACGTAACCCACGACCAGGTGGAAGCGATGACGATGGGCCATCGCATCGCGATCATGAACGAAGGCGAATTGCAACAAGTGGGGCCGCCGCAAGACGTGTACGAGAAGCCGGCGAACCTCTTCGTCGCCGGGTTCATCGGGAACCCGCCCATGAACACGATCTCGGCGAGTGTCGCACGCAACGGCGACGAGACATCGGTCGTGATCGGTGGCGTCGCCGCGATACTCCCGCCGAATCTCGCCGACGCCGTGAACGCAGTGAACCTCACGAACGTAGTGGTGGGGGTGCGGCCCGAACACCTGCGAATGAGTGACGACGGGTTGATACCGGCCACCGTCACGCTCGTCGAGTCGTTAGGGCATGAGCGCCACGTGTTCTGCCGGTTGAGTGGCGATACGAGCGTGATCGTGCGCCAGCCCACGAGCGAGCCCCCGCCGCACGACGGCGAGCAGGTGCTCCTCGAAGCGAAGCCGGGAACGTTCCACGTGTTCGACGCGGCCAGTGGCGCCCGCGTGAGCACGGCGTGACCTCTCGATGACTACTGAGCGGGTGCATCGCTTCTCGCGAAGGACTCGCGAAGCCGCACTCGGCTACCTCCTGGTCCTGCCGTCGCTGCTGATCTTCGGCACGTTCGTGTTCTATCCGTTCTTCCGGAACTTTCAGCTCAGCCTCTACCGCACGCCGCCGTTCCCGAACTTGCCGAAGCGCTACGTCGGGTTCCAGCAGTTCCACGACATCCTCGGCTCGGCCGAGTTCCGCAACAGCCTCAAGGTCACGCTGCTGTTCGCGGTGATGTCGGTGCCCACCGGAATCATCCTCGGGCTGATCCTCGCGGTGGTCGCGCACCAACGGCTGCGCGGGATCACCATCTACCGCACGATTTTCTCGTCCACCGTCGCGACGTCGGTCGCGGTCGCGTCGGTCATCTTCTTCACCTTGCTCAACCCGGCAATCGGGCTACTGAACTACTGGCTCGGTCGAGGGCACGCGCCGTCGCCGCTCGACGACCCGAAGTGGGCGTTGGTGGCGGTGGCCGGCGTCACCGTGTGGCAGAACCTCGGGATCGCGTTCATCTTGATGTCGGCCGGCCTCCAAGCGGTGCCCGACGAGCTGCTGGAGTCGGCGCGCGTCGACGGCGCGGGCGTGTGGTCGCGTTTCCGCAATGTCACGTTGCCGTTGCTTTCACCGACGCTGTTCTTCGCGACGGTGGTCGGCGGCATCCTCGCGTTCCAGGCGTTCGGGCAGATCGACCTGCTGACGAAGGGTGGTCCGAACGGACACACCAACGTCCTCGTCTACGCCATCTACACCTCGGTCTTCCGCGACAACGACACCGGTAAGGGCGCGGTGCTCGCCATCGCCCTGTTCGTGATCACGCTCGTGCTGACGTTGGTGCAACTCCGCTTCCTCGAGCGGCGAGTGCAGTATGAGCGCTGACGTGATGCTCGCGACATTGACGCCCGGGTTCCAGCGGTTCCTCGTGGTCATCGCGCTGCTCGTCGTGGCGGCAATCGTGCTGGCGATCGTGAGCGCGAAGGCAACGCCTCACACCGCGCGACGCGCGTCCGCGGTCAACCGCTACCTGTTGTTGACGATGCTCGCCCTGATCGTGCTGTTTCCCATTTACGTCACGGTGGTGAACTCGTTGCTCCGGCCCGACGTGATCGGCCACCGCCCACCGACGTTGTTCCCGACGCACCCGCTCTGGAACACGTACAGCAGTGCGTGGTCCGACGGACATCTCGGCCGCTACCTGTTCAACAGCTTCTTCGTGACGTTGTTGATCGTGATCGGTCAGATCATCACCGCGGTGCTCGCCGCGTACGCATTCGCGTTCCTGGCGTTTCCGCTGAAGCGGTTCATCTTCGTGCTTTTCCTCTCGACGCTGATGGTGCCGGCCGAGGTCACGTTCTTTACCAACTACCAGACGGTCTCGAGTTTCCGAAACGTGCCTGTGCTCGGGACCATCGCGGGTTACAACACCTACGGCGCGCTCGTCGTGCCGTTCCTCGCGACAGGGTTCGGCGCGTTCCTCATCCGGCAGGCGTTCATGTCGCTGCCGCGCGACCTGCGTGATGCGGCCGCGCTCGACGGCTATGGCCACTGGCGCTTCATGACACGCGTCGCGGTACCTCTTGCTCGACCCGCCATCGCTTCGCTGGCACTGTTCTCGTTCTTCGGCGCGTGGAACCAATACCTCTGGCCACTCGTAGTGACGAATGACGACAACCACCGCACGGTGCAGATCGGCCTACGCCAACTTGCCGGCGCAAGCGTCGACCGGATCAATGTCACGTTCGCGGGCACGATCCTGGCGGCGCTGCCGCTGTTCGTACTCTTGCTCGTGTTCCAAAAGCAGCTCGTGCGCGGCCTCACGGCCGGCGCAGTGAAGGGATGACCTCGATGCGACGTCCGTTCGCCCGCTTTCTCGTTGTCGGCGTCGCTGCCGCGGTCGCGCTGGCAGCCTGCGGCGGTGGCTCCAGCAAGGGCGCGAGCAACACCACTGGCGGGGGTGGGACCAAGAGCAACTTGCCGAGTTGCCCGGTCCACGCGCTCGACACCGCCAAGGGTCCGGTCTCGATCACGATGTGGCACTCGATGACCCGCGCGAACGAAGACACGTTGAAGAAGCTCACGAACCAGTTCAACGCATCCCAGACCAAGGTGCACGTGAATCTCGTCAACCAGACGAGCTACACGGACACGCTCACCAAGTTCACGGCGGGGTTGTCGAACCACCAGCTGCCGGACGTCGTGCAGGGCGAGGAAATCGCGCTGCAGGAGTTGATCGACACGCAGGCGATCCTCCCGGTGCAGTCGTGTGTCGACGCCGAGAAGTACGACACCTCCGACTTCGTAGCGCGGGCGATCAAATACTTCACCGTCAACAACGTCTTGTACGCAATGCCGTTCAACGTCTCGAACCCGGTCCTCTACTACGACAAAACGGCGTTCACCGCGGCGGGTCTCGACCCGAACAAGCCGCCTACGACACTCGATGAGCTGAAGCGCGACTCGCAGATCATCGTCTCGAAGAACGTGCGCAAGTACGGCATCGCGCTCCACACCGACGGGTGGTTCATCGAGCAGTGGTTGGCGAAGGCCGGCGTGCCGTTCGTCAACAACGGCAACGGCCGAGTGAAGCGCGCAACGGCGGTGACGTTCGGTGGCGCCGAGGGCTTGAACCTGTTCACCTGGCTCTCCGACATGGTGAAGTCGGGGCTCGCTGTGAGCACGGGGTCAGGCCCGTCGTCGATCGACCACTACCTCGACGTCGGCAACCAGGTGGCGGCAATGACGATCGACACGTCGGCCGCCCTCGGCACGATCTCCCTCGTGCTCGGGCAAGGCCAATTCGCGAAGGTGCAACTCGCAGTCGGGCCGATGCCGGGCCCGCAGGGCAACGGCGGCGTGCTCATCGGCGGTGGCGCGCTCTACATCAGCAAGTCGTCGTCGCCGGAGAAGCAGGCGGCCGCGTGGGAGTTCCTGAAGTTTCTCGACACCGCGCAGTCGCAGTCGACGTGGTCGGCCGGCACCGGCTACGTCCCGATCCGCAAGTCGGCGACCACGCTCGCGCCGCTCAGCACGCTGTGGCAGCAGAAGCCGTACTACCGGGTCGCGTACGACCAGCTACTCGGAGGCGCGGTGAACGACGCGACCGCAGGCCCCGTCATCGGTCCGTACGGCGCGAAGGGCGTCGGCGTGCGCGGTGCGGTGATCGACGCCCTCGACGCGATGCTGACGCAGAAGGTGCCGCCGCCGACGGCGTTGCAAGACGCAGTGACCAACTCCAACAAGGCGCTCACGAGCTACAACCAGCGAATCGGCGGGTAGCGCTCAGCGGCTCAGCAGGTCAGGCGGTTGCCGCGAGGGCGGCGGCAAAGGCGGCGACGGCGCGGTCGATCTCGGCCGCGCTCACAATGAGCGGCGGCATCCAACGCACGACGTTCGCGTCAGTGCCCGCGTTCATGAAGATCACGTGGCTCTCCTGCAGGCAATGCGTGATCACGGCCGACGCGCGTGCCGCGTCGGGCGCGCCGCTTGCGTCCACGAACTCGGCTGCCACCATCAGGCCGAGGCCCCGCACGTCACCGAGTCCGGGTTCGATCGCTTGCAGGTCGACCAGTGCGTTCAACAGCTGCGCGCCCCGCGCGGCAGCGTTGTCGACGAGTTCTTCTTTTTCGATCACGTCGATCGTGGCGAGCGCGGCCGCGCACCCGATCGGGTTACCGCCGTAGGTGCCGCCGTGCGCGCCCCTCGGCCAGCGATCCATGAGTTCCTCGCGCGCCCCGATTGCGGAGATGGGGAATCCGCTCGCGATGCCTTTGGCGATCACCATGATGTCGGGCGTCACGCCGGCGTGCTCGATCGCGAACATCCGGCCGGTGCGACCGAAGCCGGTCTGCACCTCGTCGGCGACGAAGAGGATGCCGTGCTGGTCGCAGATCGCGCGCACGACACGGAGGAAGTTCGGGGGAGCGGCGATATAGCCGCCCTCGCCGAGTACCGGTTCCATCACGATCGCGGCGGTCTCGCCGGGCGCGGTCTGGGTGCGGAGCAACCGTTGCAGTGCAAACAGTGCCCGGTCGACCGCGGCGTCGTCGTCGACTTGCCACTCGAACGCGCGCGGGAACGGCGTGACGAACACGCCCGACGGCAAGGGTTGGTAACCCGCCCTATAGCTGGTCTTCGAGGTCGTCATCGCCATCGTGAGCATCGTGCGGCCGTGGAACGAACCGTCCATCACGATGACGTTCGGGCGTCCCGTCACATGGCGCGCGAGTTTCACGGCCGCTTCGGTGGCTTCGGCGCCCGAATTGGTGATGAAGAAGCGTTCGATGCCGTCGGGGGTGATCGACGCGAGGCGGGTTGCCAGTTGTTCCAGCAACGGGTGGCGGTAACAGTTCACCTGCGCGTGGATGAACTTGCCGGCCTGCTCTCGAA
>JAODBJ010000202.1 GCA_025463905.1 Actinomycetes bacterium | reverse complement strand
GTTTCGCTCGACAGCACCCAGCCGCCCTCGACCTTGCCGAGCACGAGGGGCCGGAAACCGTGCGGGTCGCGCACGCCGAAGAGATGCGCTTCGTCCATCAGCACGAGCGAGAACGCACCGGCCAGCTCCGGCAACACGCGTTCGAGCGCATGCTCGAGGTCGCGGCCGTCGGAACGAGGTTCGGGGTCGTATTCGCGTGCGAGCAGCTCACCGATCAGTTCGCTGTCCGAGGTGAGCACGCCCGGGAGCGTGCCGAGTTCCGCGGAAAGACTCGTGGTGTTGGTGAGGTTGCCGTTGTGGCCGAGCGAGAAGCCGGCCTCGGCCACGGACCGGTACACCGGCTGGGCGTTGCGCCACGTGCTCGAGCCGGTGGTGGAGTAGCGGACGTGACCGATGGCGAGGTGACCGTCGAGGGCGTTGAGGCGCCGTTCGTCGAACACCTGCGTGACGAGGCCCATCTCCTTCACGACGGTGATCGTCTGACCGTCGCTGGCGGCGATACCGGCCGATTCCTGGCCCCGGTGCTGCAGCGCGTAGAGGCCCGAGTACACGAGGTGGGCAACCGGCTGGCCGGGCGCATAGACACCGAACACGCCGCAGGCATCGCGGGCTTCGCGCAGGTCGTCACTCACCGGGCTAAGTATCCCATGCCGCGCGCTCCGATCCGGCTTCCGACTGGGCGCTTCGTACAACGCCGCGCCGGCGAGGACGCTTCCCGCCACCCGCTACCGTGCTGCGCCGTGACGGCCGACGGCTTCTGTCTGTGGTTCACCGGTTTGTCCGGTGCGGGCAAGAGCACGATTGCGAATATCGTCGTCGACGAATTGCGAGCGCGGGGCCACCAGGTGGAGCTGCTCGACGGCGACGAAGTGCGCGAGAACCTCTCCAAGGGGCTCGGGTTCTCGAAGGAAGACCGCGACATCAATGTCCGCCGGATCGGCTGGGTGGCGAAAGTGCTCGCCCGCAACGGCGTGGTTGCCGTGACCGCCGCGATCTCCCCCTACCGGGCGCTGCGCGACGAGATGCGCGGCGAGATCCACAACTTCGTCGAGGTGCACGTGGCCACGACCCTCGAAGAGTGCGAGGCGCGCGATGTGAAGGGCCTGTACGCCAAGGCCCGAGCGGGCGAGATCCCGGAGTTCACGGGCGTCTCCGACCCCTACGAAGCGCCGCTCAACCCCGAGGTGGAGCTGGTCACGGCAGGCAAGCGACCCGAGGAATCGGCGGGCGAACTCGTCGCCTGGCTCGAAGCGCGCGGCCTCGCCAAGACGACCTCGAGCGCCTAGATCGACGGTAGGCGGTGGGCGAGGAACGCGGTCTGGGTGGCGATCGCGAGGAGTCGGCCGTCGCTCCCCCAGAGGCGTAGCGGGCCGGTCGCGTAGCCGTCGCCCACGTGCCAGGCCTCCGATTCCTGCAGCACCCACGGTGCGGTCGGCGCGCTGATGAAGCGGATGCCGATCTCGAGGCTGAGCGTGAAATACGGGCCGACCGGTCCGAGGCCTTGGCCGACCGCGCTGCCGATCTGGTCGCCGTGCAGCGCGAGCACGAGCGGGTCGTACGTGCCGTCGGCGAGCAGTGGGTCTTTGACGAGGCGAACCCAGCTGCACATCTTCGCGGGCCCCTTGCCGTAGATCGGGTCCCACGGCGCGACGCCGTTGGCCGGGCGCCAGTCGGTTTGGTCGTGGAAATTGACGTGCTGCCACATGTCTTCGAAGTCGTCCGGGGGCGGCTCGGGGGGATCGATGTCTTCGGGCATCGACACCACTGGGAACTCGACCTCTTGGAGCCCGAGGTCGGTGTCGTGCTCGATGCCGAACACCGCTTGGGTGTGCACCGCGACCTGATCGCTGTCGCCGGCGCGCAGCCGCGACGCAACCTGCGCGATGCGCCGCCCGTTGCGCAGCACTTCCACGTCGACGGTGACAGGGCCGCACGGCACTCGGTCGACGAACGTCGACGTCGCCGAGATGAGTTTCAGCTCGGGGCGGCCGAGCGCCGCGAACATCGGGCGCAGCGCGACCGCCATCTGCATGCCGCCGAACACGTCGACGATCTGCCACGCGGTCGAGACCGCGCCGCGGTACCGACCGGGTTGTTGTGGATCGGCGGTCAGTTGCGTGTCGGCGACGAAATCTCCGGCCGGAACGGGGGTGTCGTCGCTCATTCGGCGACGGTGGCGTTCTGCATGAGGTTCGGAATCGCGTCGCGCCATTGCGCGTGGGCGTCGTGCAGCGTGACGTCGAAGGCGTTCGCGGCGACGAGCCGCGTCCCGCCCACGTCGCCGATCACGGCAGCCGGCACGTTGGCCGTGGCCGCGCGCGCCAACACCGCGGCGACGTTGTGTTGATCGACGCTCAACACCACGCGCGACGCCGACTCGCTGAAGCACGCTTCCGCCGGAGTGAGCGATCCCGCGCCGGGCGCGTTCGCAAGGTCGACGCGGAAGCCGACGTCCGACGCGAACGCCATCTCGGCGAGCGTGATCGCGAGGCCACCGTCGGCGCAATCGTGCAACCCGTTCACGTCGCGGTCGTTCACGAGCCCGGCGACGAGTTCGTGTAGGCGTTTCGCGACGTCGAGATCAGCGACCGGTGGCATTCCGCCCCTCGCGTCGTGCATTACTGCAGCCCATTCCGATCCGCCGAGCTCGGCGCGCGTTTCGCCGAGCACCACGATGGCGTCGCGCTGGCTGAGCGCGACCGTCGGCGGTGCTTGCTCGAGCGGTTCGATGAGGCCGAGCACACCCGCGACCGGAGTGGGGTGGATGTCGGCGCCGCGGCTCTCGTTGTAGAAGCTGACGTTGCCGCCGATCACGGGAATGCCGAGCGCCTCGCAAGCCTCGCTCATCCCTTCGACGGTTTCGGCGAACTGCCACATCACTTCGGGATGTTCGGGGTTGCCGAAGTTGAGGCAGTTCACGAGCGCGATCGGCCGGGCGCCGCTGCACGCGACGTTGCGTGCGGCTTCGAGCACCGCGAGACGCGCGCCGGTGCGTGGGTCGAGGTAACAGAAGCGCGCTTTGCCGTCGGTGGAGAGTGCGAGCGCGTTGCGCGTGCCTTTGAGGCGCAGCACCGCGGCGTCGCCACCGGGGCCGACCACGGTGTTGAGGAACAACTGGTGGTCGTACTGGCGCGACACCCAGGTTTTGTCGGCAATAGTCGGCGTGGCGAGCAACGCGACGAACTCTTTCGAGAGGTCGGCGCCGGGGGCGAATGCTTTGGCGAGTTGCGCGCACGGATCGTTCGCCTGCAGCGCGTCCTGCCATTGCGGGCGTTGCGCGTCGCGTTGGTACACCGGGCCGTCGCCGAGCGACGCGACGGGAACGTCGGCGTCGGGGACGCGGTCTGAAGACGACGGGGTAGGTTCGTCGCCCGGAGGCGGCGGTGCTTGTTCGCCGGGCACGCCGAGCGCGTCGAAGGCGCCGTCGAACACGCGGAACCGGTCGGTGTCGGTGACGCGCCCGACGACCATTGCGCGCACTTCCCAACGCCGCGCGAGTTCGAGCACTTCGTCGAGGTGCTCCGGTTCGATGATCGCGAGCATCCGTTCCTGGCTCTCGCTCGTCATCACTTCGACCGCACTCATGCCAGGCTCGCGGCGGGCGACGCGGGCGATGTCGACGTCCATGCCGGCGCCCGCTTTCGCGGCGGTTTCCGATGCTGCGCAGCTGAGGCCCGCGGCACCGAGGTCTTGCACGCCGACCGCGAGGTTGCGGTCGAGGAGTTCGAGACACGCTTCGATCAAACGCTTCTCTTCGAACGGGTCGCCCACCTGCACCGACGG
>JAODBJ010000184.1 GCA_025463905.1 Actinomycetes bacterium | reverse complement strand
ACACGTCCGAGGTTCATCAGTCGCTCCCGCCGCGGGAAAGCGTCCGCGCGAGTATCCCGAGCGTGGCCCGCAGTGCTCCCTCGGAAATGACCGGGACGATCCCGGCCTGCTTCCACGTGGGGTCGATGGATGACCAGTCGTAGTACGACGTGACGAGCGTGCCGTCGTCGATCGGTGCCAGCGTGTAGCCGTACACATGACCGATCGGCGGGCGAATCTCTCCGAGGATCATCCACGCGATTTCACGGTCCGGAACGAACGCCGAGATGGTGACCGTCACGTCGTAGCGACCCATCGGGTAGTCGTTGAGGGCCTCGCGATCCATGTGTACGACGAAGCTGTCGCCGACCGCACGCACGGGCGCGCCAGTGGCCGCCTGCAACATCCCGGAGCTGTCGATCTCGACATGACCTTGCGGGTCGCACAACAGCCGGAAGATCGTCGCCGCGTCCGCCGCGATGGTCCGCTGGACCTCCAACCGCTCACTCGTCATCTCCGCATCCTGCCACCCGGCCGTCGGGTCACAAACCTGTCCAGCGACATCGAAATGTCGGCGATGACTCGCGTCACAACGTTCTCATTTTCCTTAGCCGCGCAGCACGCAGTAGCGCAGATGGGTGACACCGTCTGACTCGATGACTCTGGTCTGTTCCAACGCGATCGGATCCGGGCCGAGGTGATCGAAGAGCCGCACACCCGATCCGAGCAGGAGCGGGACGACACTCACCTGAATCTCGTCGAGCTTCCCGGCGCGCAGGAGTTGCTGGGCCGGATCGGCCGCGCTCACCGACACCTTCAGGTCGCCGGCCGCTTCCTGCGCCAGTTCGAGCGCGCGTTCGATGCCGTCGGTCACGAATGAGACGCGCGGGCTCCATTCGCCGTGCGTCGGCACCTCGTGGGTGACGACGAAGATCGGCACGTCGATCGGATGGCCGTCTTTCCACCCGTTGGCGATGTCGAATGTGCGACGACCGCTGATCATGGCACCGCACTCGGTCATCCACTCGTCGACGACGACCTTGCTCGCGTCCGGTGGGTTGAGCCGGCGCTCGACGCGATTCGATTCTGGCCCCGCGCTCATCCACGCGAACAAACCCTCTCCGCCGCGGCCAAGCGGAAAGTCGCGACCGTCGTCGCTTCCGGCGATGAATCCGTCGAGCGACACAGAGAGATCCACGATGACGCTGCCCACTTCTCGCTCCTTCAAGTTCTGGCCGCCCTCGATGTCCTCTACTGATCGTTCGCCCGACCGAGACTCATCGGTTGACGGCGAGAAGGTCCCCACCACACGCCGGGTTGTTGCATTTATGCGCCCGAACGGGACCCTAAGTGCAACAACCTCGCCGTCAACGGGCGGGTGGTGGGGAAGTGCCGTAGGGCGGGAGTCGTCGGCCCGCGGAAACGGGGCGGGAATGTAGGCGTTTGCCCAATGTGCATCGCCGGGGGAGCGACGAGTCTGGCCCTTGTCGAATTTCACGACTCGGAGGCACAGGCCATGACCGACACGCTCACCCTTTCACCCCACCGTGTGGTTTCGTCGTTCACCGCCGTCTTGGTAGCCATCGCCCTGGTTGGCATGTTGGCGCTTGGGTTCGGCGTGCGGGTTTGGACCGAGCACACACCGCGGCCGGCTGCTCCCGCCGGCGAAGTGCATCGAGTCGCTCCCGGCCCGGCGCCGCAGGTGTGCCGGATCGGTAGGCCGTGCTGAGCGGCCAGGCATTGAACCGCCTCGAATCAGACGGGCGTGTCGCGCATGAATGGACGACAATGACCGACATGCCGGCCCGCATCTCGAGCCTCTCGTTCGTCGGCCGAGGCCGCGAGATGGAGCAACTCGTCGCGGCGTTCAAGTCGGCCTCCGCCGACGAGCGCGCAACGACCGTGCTGTTGGGTGGCGAGGCGGGGGTGGGAAAGACCCGCCTCGTCACCGAACTTGCCGCGACAGTCCGTGAAGCCGGCGGGATCGTGCTCGCCGGCTCGTGCCTCGACCTCACGAATGCTGCGCTGCCGTTCGGCCCGGTCGTGCAGGCATTGCGCACGTTGCAGCGGTCGCTCGATACCGAAACGCTCGACGACGTGATCGGACCGGCGGCCGAAGTCGTCGAGCGTCTCGTACCGGAGATGCACGTCCGTTCGAGTGTCGAGAGCACGAGCAGTGGCGCACTGTTCGAACATCTCCTCGGCGTGTTCACTCGCCTCGGCGATCGCGTCCCGACGCTTCTCGTGCTTGAAGACCTCCACTGGGCCGACCACTCGACACGCGACCTGCTCGTGTTCCTCGCCCGCAACCTGCAGGACGCGCGTGTCGCGTTGTTGGGAACCTACCGTTCCGACGACTTGCATCGACGCCACCCGTTGCGCGCGGTGCTGTCTGAGCTCGACCGCTCAGGATCAGCACAACGCTTCGAGCTCGGCCGCTTCGATCGCGAGGAACTGCGCGAGATGGTCACGTCGATCCTTGGTTACGAACCGCCGCCGGAATTGATGGAAACGGTGTTCGAGCGTTCAGAGGGGAACGCGTTCTTCGCCGAGGAACTCATCGCCGCTCGCGGCACCGCGGAACAGATCCCGGCGACATTGCGCGACATCATGCTGGCGCGCGTCGACGCGCTTTCCGAGGGCGCGCAACGACTCTTGCGCGTTGTCGCAGTGGTCGGTCGGCGCGCTGATCACCGGCTCGTCGCCGCGCTCGCCGACGTGTCGGAAGATGCGTTGTCCGACGGCTTGCGCAACGCAACGGAACACCAGGTGCTGACGATCGGGAACGACGGCAGTGCATACCTCTTCCGACATGCGCTCGTGCGCGAGGCCGTGTACGACGACCTACTCCCCGGCGAGCGGGTGCGGCTCCACGCGCGGCTCGCAGCGGTGCTCTCCGACCACCCGGAATGGTGCGAAGGTGGGCCGGCCGCACTGGCGGGTGAGTTGGCGGGGCACTGGTATGCCGCGCACGACGCGCGCCGGGCTCTACGGGCGGCGCTCGACGCGGCACGCCAGGCCGAGCGCATGTACGCGTATCCCGAGGCACTCGCGCATATCGAGCGAGCGCTCGAACTGTGGCCGCAAGTTCCCGATGCGGAAGAGCTTTGTGGCATGCGCCAGGTCGACGTCGTGCTGTATGCAGCCGCGCAGACCGAGTTCGCCGGTCGCGTCGATCGGGCGCTCGAATTCATCAGCACCGCAGGGGACCTCGTCGACGAAGCCGCCGATCCCGTCACCGCGGGTCACGTGCATGAGCGGTGGGCTCGCTATCTGCGCGTACTTGGATACTCGTCCGGCGAGATCCTCGAGCATGTCGACACGGCAGTGCGATTGGTGCCTTCGTTCGAGACCTCGGCGCGCGCTCGCGTGTTGGCCACCCGCGGTCAGCAGCTGATGCTCATGGCTCGCAGCGCCGAGGCGGTCGCACCGTGCGAGGAAGCGATTGCGCTCGCACGCCAAGCCGGCGACGTCGCGATCGAGAGCCACGCGCGCAACTCTCTCGGCGTGTCGCTGGCGGTACTCGGCGAGTGCGAGCGCGGCCTGGAACACCTACGAAGGGCTCGCGAGGACGCGCTCGAGGCGCGCTCGTGGGAAGACGTTGTGCGCGCGTCTGCAAATGAGAACTCGGTGTTGACCAGCCTGGCTCGGTACGACGAGGCGCTTGCCGTCTCACTCGAGGGGATGGACGTCGCCGCGCTCCGCGGCCTCAGCCGTCACGCCGGTTCCTGTTTGCGCCCGACCATTTGCGAAGACCTGTGGGTGCTCGGACGCTGGAACGAGATCGAGCAGCAACTCTACGAGATCGACGCAATCGACCCGACCGGCGTCGACGCGTGGCACACCGCGAGAATCTGGGCGGAGTGGAGCGCCGGCCACGGCGACTTTGCCGCCGCGCACGTTCATCTCGAGCGACTCCGAACATTGCTCGGCCCGCACATCGAAGTGCCATGGCAGATCGAACTCTCGAGTCTCGAGGTGGAGATCGCGCTTTGGGAGGGCGACTACGCGAGGGCAATCTCGTGCGCCAAGCGAGGAATGAACACCAGTGTCGACGGCCCATTGTGCGCCGACAGCCACAGCGCGACCGCGCTACCTCTCAACGCGATGGCGGCAGCGTCGGAACGCGCCGCGCAGAGCGGATCACGCGAGCGCGACGCCGTTTCGAACGCGCGCGCCTATGCGAACGAGGTCGCGGCCCGTTTCGATGAATGGGTCAGCGGCGAACGCTGGGGCAAAGGACGACCCGGCGACCTCGAGCCAACCGCGCGGCAGGTTGCGGCCGAACTCGCGTTCGCGGAGGGCCGAGGCGCCGGCGACGAATGGGCCGCGCTGGCCGAAGACTGGCTCGCACTCGGCGTGCTTCCAAGGGTCGCGTACGCACGCTGGCGAGAAGCAGCACTCAAACTGGCGAAGGGTGATCGCGCCGGCGCCGGCGACGCGGCACTCGCGGCGTACCAGATCGCCGATGCCGTTGGTTGGCAATGGGTGCGCGAAGGCGTCGCCGATCTCGCTCGTCGGGGCCGCATCGACATCAACGCGAAGAGTCAGAGCGTTCCCGACGCTGCTGGTGCGGTTGGCCTCACGAGCCGCGAGGTCGAAGTGCTCGGCCTGGTCGCCGCCGGTCGCACCAACCGTCAGATCGCGGAGTCATTGTTCATCTCGGCCAAGACCGCGAGCGCGCACGTGTCGAACGTCCTCGCGAAGCTCAGTGTCACGAACCGCGCCGAAGCCGGTGCCGCCGCGCGCCGGCTCGGTCTCGACTGACCGTGGTGCTGATGTTGAGGCGAGTGGTGCTGCGCGGTTACGACAACTCTCATGCCCAAACTTGGGTCTATAGCAACGAGAACGGGCATCTAAAGGCGCGCGACCGGTTGGGAAGCCCGTAGAGCGCTATCGAGATGGCGGAGATGACATCGCGTTCCCGCGTTCTCATTGCGCGTTTGGCGGCGTCGCTCGTGATTGATACTGCGGCTCTCGGAGCGGGCCGCCGCTCTCGGCAGGTCCGGTGGGCGGGGGAGCGCCTGCGAGTGCGGCTTGAACCGCGTCGCCGTCGACGGTCTCGTGCGCGATCAGGTCGTCCACGAGGCGGTCGAGTGCGTCGCGATGGTCGGTGAGCAGCGCGAGCGCGCGTTGTTCGGCTTCGCGCAGCAGGTCGGAAACTTCTTCGTCGATGACCTTCTGGGTTTCGTCGGCGTACGCACGACTGCGGACCTCTTCGGTGCCGAGGTACATCGGCGAACCACTCGCGAAGCCGACCGGACCGAGCCGCTCGCTCATGCCGTACTCGCGAATCATCCGCGTCGCGAGGTCGGTCGCGCCGGCGAGGTCGCTGGCCGCACCGGACGACGCTTCGCCCAACACGAGCAACTCCGCGGCGCGGCCGCCGAGGCGCACGGCGAGCGAATCTTTGAGGTAGCTCTCGGGGAAGAGATGGCGTTCGTCGGCCGGGAGCTGTTCGGTGACGCCGAGTGCTTGGCCCGCGGGAAGGATCGTGACCTTGGCGACGGGATCTGCGTGCGCAGACAGTGCGGCAACCAATGCGTGTCCGGATTCGTGGACGGCTACCGCGTGTTTCTCGTCGGGCATGAGCGCGTTCGTGGCTTCCCGGCGTCCGAGGAGGATGCGGTCGCGAGCCTCTGCGAAGTCGTCGGCGGTGACGGTGTTGCGCCCGTCGCGCACGGCGACGATGGCGGCTTCATTGACGAGGTTGGCCAAGTCGGCGCCCGAGAAGCCGGGTGTGCCACGCGCGACGACGTCGAGATCAACGTCGTCGGCGAGGTGCTTGTCGCGCGCGTGAACCGCAAGGATTGCGGCACGCTCCCGAAGGTTCGGGAGGGGGATCTCGACTTGGCGGTCGAAGCGGCCGGGTCGTAGCAGGGCGGGGTCGAGCGTCTCGGGCCGGTTGGTGGCTCCGAGCACGACGATGCCGGCACTCGGGTCGAAGCCGTCCATTTCGGCGAGCATTTGGTTGAGTGTCTGTTCGCGTTCGTCGTTCGACACGAGCGCGCCGCCCCGACGCTGACCGATGGCGTCGATCTCGTCGATGAAAATGATCGCAGGTGCTGCCTTGCGCGCCGCGGTGAACAGATCGCGCACACGCGCGGCGCCGACACCGACGAACATCTCGACGAAGCTCGAACCGGTCAAGGCGAAGAACGGCACGTCGGCCTCGCCGGCGACTGCGCGCGCCAGCAGTGTCTTGCCCGTACCGGGGGGCCCGACCATCAACACACCTCGAGGCGCGACCGCGCCGGCCGCGGCATACCGCTCCGGGTGCTTCAAGAAGTCGACCACTTCGCTGATCTCACGCTTGGCGCCCTCGTAGCCGGCGACGTCGGCGAAGCGTGTCGTTGGCCGCTGCTCGTCGTAGACCTTCGCCTTCGACTGGCCGATGCCCATGAACCCGCCGGCAAGCTGTCGCGTCGCGCGCCGGCTGATCCAGAAGTACAGACCGACGAGGACGACGAGTGGCAGCAGGCCACCGATGATGCTCCAGACGCTCGTGGAGTTCGCGGTGCCTGCCACCGTTACGTGATGTTGCGCGAGATCCGCCGCGAGGGTGTTGTCGTTCAAGGCAGTGGGGATGCGCGACTGGTAGTGCGTTTGGTTCTTGTCGTTGAACTGGCCGGTGACTTTGCCGGACGGGTCGATCGTCGCGGTCTTCACCTGGTTCGCGTCGACCTTGGTTTTCCAAGCTGAAAACGTCAGCGACGTCGTCGACGACTTCGATCCCGGAGTGAACAAGATCAGCAGCGTGACGACCAGTCCGAGGAGCCACAGCATGTGCAGCCAACGCGGTGCCGGTTTGCCGGGGCCCGGCTTGGGTGGCTCGTTCGGCGGTCCCGACTTCGCCGGGCTCGACCGGTGCACATGAAACGTCGACATAATCCGCCATTACTCCCGATGGTCGTCGAGTGGAAGCTCGACCTGCAGCGTTGTGCCGCGGCCACGTGGGCTGCTGAGCGAGATGCTGCCGCCGATCGCTTCCGCGCGGTCTTTCAGACCGAGCAGTCCGGAGCCGCGGGCTGCGTCGGCTCCGCCCTGGCCGTCGTCCCGTATGAAGATACGAAGCACGTGGTCTTGTGCTTCGACGTTGATGTGCACGACCGACGCACCCGCGTGTTTCGCCGTGTTCGCGAGTGCCTCCGCGACGACGTAGTACGCCGTTACCTCGACCGGTTCCGGTAGCGGCCCGTTCTCTTGCACGTGGAGCTGTACGGGGACCGCCGAGCGCCGTCCGAGCATCTTCAGCGCCGGCCCGAGCCCGCCCTCGGCCAGGATCGCCGGATGGATGCCGTGGGCGATGTCGCGCAGTTCGTCGAGCACGCTCGTCAGCCCTTCGATGACGCAGGACAGTGCCTCGCGGGACTTCCTGAACTGGAGCGGTATGCCGGCCTGGGCGCCGCGCAGTTCGAGCGCGAGGGTAACGAGCCGTTGCTGCGCGCCGTCGTGCAGGTCGCGCTCGATACGGCGTCGCGTCGCGTCGGCCGTCGCCACGATCCGCGTACGCGAGGCCGCGAGTTCGGCGCGGCTCTCGGCGTTCGCGATCGCGGCTGCGACCAGTTCGGTGAACTGCGCGAGGCGTCCCTCACTGTCGACGGGCAGGGGCTCGTCGATCGACGAGGCGCTCACCACGCCCCAGAGGCGGCTTTCGACGACGATCGGCGCGACGACCGACGACCGCCAGCCCTTCGCTCGCGCGTCGGCCGCCGAGACACCGGGCACGCCGTCATAGCTGTCGATTCGCCCGGGCTGGCCGCTCTCGAAGACCAGCCTGGATCCCGTACCCCGCTCGAGGGTGGATCGCGTCCCCGTGGGTTCGTAGCCGCCGGTTCGGGTCCATCGACCGATCGAAGTAGCCGTGCCGTCGGACTCGTAGCGCGCGAGACCGGCGCCGTCGGCAGGGAAGAGCCGACCAACCTCGACGCAGACCGCTTCGAACACCTTGGTTGGCCGCGCGCCCCGCGCCACCAGCGTCGCGACGCGCCGCAATGCCGCCTGCTCTTCGGCCAGCCGACGAACGTCGTCGCGCGCCTGACTATTCGAGATCGCGGTCGCGATGAGCTCCGTGAACTGCGCGAGGCGTCGCTCGGTGTCGGCGGGTAGGGGTTCGTCGGTTGTCGACGCCGCGCCCACCACCCCCCAGAGGCCGCCTTCGACGACGATCGGCGCCGCGACCACCGAGTGCCAGCCCCTCGCGCGCGCCTCGGCCGCCGTGAGACCGGGAACGCCTTCATAGCTGTGGATCCGACCGGGCCGGCCGGTCTCGAAGACGAGGCTGGCTGCCGTCCCCCGCTCGCGTGGGGCTCGCGTCCACACGGGTTCGCCGCCGCCGGCGCTGAAGAGCGTGGTGACCGTGCCGTCGCTCTCGAAGCGGGTGAGACCCGCGCCATCCGCTGGAAAAAGCCGGCCTACCTCGACGCACACCGCCTCGAACAAGTCGGCCGGCGGCGCGCCCCTAGCCACCAGCGTCGCGACTCTCCGCAACGCCGCCTGCTCGTCGGCAAGCCGGCGAAGGTCCTCGCGACTCTCGGCATTTGCAATCACCGCTGCCACGAGTCCGGTGAACTGCGCCAGGTGGTCCTCGACGTCGTCGGCGAGCGGCACGTCGGGTGACGACGTTGCCATTACCCCCCACACCCGCCCATCGACGACGATCGGCGCGCCGGCCATAGGGCCGAGTTCGTATTCACAAGCACTCGTGGCGAGCGTGCCCGGAACGTTCTCGTAGTTCTCGACGCGCGCAGGTCGACCCGTTCGCAGCACCTGCGCCGACATCGACTCGCCGTCGAGCGGCAAGCGCGTACCCGGTCGTAATGGGTGCAGACGATCGCTCCACGCGGCGATGACCGTCATCGCCGAGCCGTCGGCGTCGTAGCGAAACAGCGCGACGAGTGGGACGTGCATCACCTGAGCGACCTCGTGCGCGACGGCCGCGAACACTTCGGCCGACGACACGCCTTGCGCCACAAGCGTTGCCATGCGCTGCAACGCACCTTGCTCTTCCGCAAGCCGTGCGTGCCCCTCGCGTTCCGTCGCCGGCTCGTGTGTCACGCGCTGACCGAACGCCGAAGCGCGCCGACCAGCTTTGCCGGCGTGCCCATCGGGTTTGACGGTAATCCATAATCGTCGGTATGACCACGAGCCGAACCCGGGTGGTGCTCGCTGACGACGAGGTCTTGTTTCGCGAGGCGCTGGCGAGCCTGCTCGACCGCTCCGGCTTCGAGATCGTGGGCCAATGCGGCGATCCGTCCGAGCTGCTCACACTCGTGCGCGAGTTCAGCCCCGAGCTCGCGATCGTCGACATCCGGATGCCGCCCAGCCACACGACTGAAGGTCTCGATGCCGCTCGGACGATCCGCAAGGAGGCACCGCAGACCGCGATCGTCGTGCTTTCGGCGCACGTCCAAGTCGAGCCGGCGACGGACTTGCTCTCCAGCGGGCGGGGCACCGGATACCTGCTGAAGAGCCGCGTCACCGATGTGGACGAATTCATCGAGACACTCGAGCGCATCGTCAAGGGAGGATCGGTTGTCGACCCCGCGCTCGTGCAAGAGCTCCTTGCGGCCCGCCGCGTCGACGATCCGCTTGACGTCCTCACATCGCGTGAGCGCGAAGTGCTGTCGCTCATGGCTGAGGGCCGCTCGAATGCCGGCATCGCCCACCAGCTCTACGTTTCCGAAGGAACCGTCGAGAAGCACGTGCACAGCATCATCATGAAGCTGGACCTGCCGGGGACCGCACTCGACCACCGGCGCGTTCTTGCGGTCATTGTGTTCCTCGACGCGCGTTAGCGGCGCTCGTTCCGGTGCTTGCCGCGAGCGCGATGGACAGCGCGATCACGGCGCCGAACTCGGTGATCACCGCAAGCTCGACGGGTGTTCGAAAGCCGGCTTCCTGCCAGCCGAACAACCCCTGCCCGTAGCTCACGACGAGGCCCGCAAGCGCGCCCACTGAGATCACGACGCCGGCGAGCGCGGCAAGCTGCCGCACCCGCCGGAAGGCGAGGCCGATCACGGCCGCGACCGACGCGACCGCCGTCGCGAGGAACAGCGCGCCGATCCAGCGCACCCCGTGGAAGAGCGATACGTACTGCTGAACGTGCACCGCCGCGACGCCCGCCAGCATGAGTGCACCGACCGCGTAGCCGGCGACGACGACCGCCTCGGTTTCGGCCGCCCTCCACGACACGCGTGCCGGCGCGCTAGTAACCCGCATTGCCGCCGCCGGTGCTGGATGCTTGGCCGGAGACTTGGTTGCCGGTGGGGGAGAGTGCGAACCAGCTTGCGCCGAATGCGTTGATGCCTTGGCCGTTTGTGTCGCCGGCCTTTTGGTCGCCGGCGAAGAGGTAGACGGGGTGGCCGTTGTAGGTGACCTGTGGGGCTCCGTCGGATCGTGTGGTGGTGGCGAGCATCGCGGTGGCGCCGCTGCCGGCGGCGGGGGTGCCGTTGGCGCGTAGCGGTGGCCAGTTGACGGCGCAGGCGCCGGTGCAGGTGCTCGTGGTGCCGGTGTCTTTTTGGAACAGGTAGAGGGTGCGGCCCTGCGCGTTGACGAGGATCTTGCCGAGACCACTGTTCGCGACAGCGACCGTCGCCGCGTTGCCGGTCGCGGTTGTCGGGCGCGTAGTCGCCGCGCTGGCGTTGCTGCCGCCACTGCTGCTGCCGCACCCCGCGGCGACCAGCGCGATGAGCGGCACGAACGCCGCGGTCGCCAGCCACGTGCCGGGTTTACGTCGAATCATGATGGTTCCTTTCGTCGGTGAAGACTGACTGCACGTCCATGATCGAGTTCGTCGCGTCTGCCGTCTTCCCCACTAGCGACAAACTCGGTATCCAGACAGGCGTTGATTTCGCCATTCCTGCTAACCCGAAGAGCGCCGGGCAACGCGACGCCGACGACGTCGTTGCCCGACAAAGTTCGTCTCGCTCCAGACGACTTTGGCGGTAGATCGGTCGGAGGAGTTCGGACCACACGGTCGATTTCCACATCCGTCAGATCTTCAGCAAGCTCCGTACCCGTTCACGTGTCGCCCTGGCGCGACTCGTCGTCGAGCATCGAGCCGCCGACCAGGAAGCAGCGTCATAGTTCACGCGGTCGGGTCGAGGAACACGTATCGCACTCCGGGAGACCGTGCCCGCAGACGGGCTTCGGCTTCGTCGGCGACGCGCTCGACGTCGGCAGTCGAGAAGTTGTCGGCGAAGCTCACCTTCGCCGCGACGAGCATCTGGCCGGGTCCCAGCACGACGACGATGAACACCGGGACCGCCTCCACGCCCGGCAGCGACTCGATGTCTGCTTGTAACGCCGCGTGAAACAGCGGGGGGACTCGCTGCCCGACCAGCAACGACAGGTTGGTGCGCGCAAGGCTCACTGCGACGACGGCGAGCAGCACACCGATCGCGAGAGACGAGGCTCCGTCCCACGCCGGTTGCCCGGTCGCTTGCCACAGTGCGAGGCCGATCGCGGCGAGCGCGAGTCCGGCGAGCGCGGCGCGGTCTTCGAAGATGACGGCCTTCAGTGGGGTATCGGACGTGATCCGCAGGAACGTGCGCGGCGAGACGTCGAGGCGGCCGGCGGTCGAACGCGCTTGGTACAGCCCGCGCCACAGCGATACGCCCTCTACGAGAAAGGCGAACACCAACACGGCGTACGAGATCACGAGGCTGCCCGGCCCGGCCGAGTCGCCGCGGACCAATGTCGTGACACCGCGAAATAGCGAAAACAGCGAGCCCGCGACGAATGTCGCCAGCGCGGCGAGGAACGCCCACACGTACGTCTCGCGACCATGACCGAACGGATGCTCGGCGTCCGGGCCGCGCCCGCCGCGGCGGTTCGCCACGAAGAGGAACAACTCCGTGACGGTGTCGGCCACGGAGTGCGCGGCCTCGGCTTGCATTGCGGCCGAGCCGCTCACGACGCCGGCGATGGTCTTCGCCGCGGCAACGACGAGATTGCTCGCACCGGCGACGATCACCGTCACCGCGCTCTCGTTTCGGGCCGCGGTCCGGGGGCCCGACGACTCGACCTGGCTCACGCTCGGCAAAGGTAGGGCTACTGGCTGCCGCGTGCTCCGGACCTACGCATCGACGAGGGTTCGCACGCCGGTTTCGAACACCTCGACGA
The DNA here is from genome assembly GCA_025463905.1 of Actinomycetes bacterium. GTDB lineage: Bacteria > Actinomycetota > Acidimicrobiia > IMCC26256 > PALSA-610 > JAODBJ01. The sequence goes on along the minus strand of JAODBJ010000184.1, from coordinate 1,143 downwards.
GCGCGTCGACATCGCTCGTCGTGGTGGCAGGGCACATGAGCACCATGTTGTGGAACGGCGTCAGCAACACACCGCGGTTCACCAAGAACAGGTGGAAGAAGTCGTCAAGCTCATCATCGGTGACGCGGTACGACTCGGTGCCGTTGCGAGGCGCAGGCTGTGCGAAGCGGTATTCGGCTCGGGCCCCGAGCTGCGTTACGGACCACGGCACCTCATACGTGTCGATCACGTGTTGGACACCTGCGGTGTAATGAGTTGCCAGCGCGACCATCGCGTCGAACGCGGCATCCGTGAGAACTTCGGCCAGCGTCGCGCGCACTGCTGCGAGGGAGAGCGCGTTGCCCGCGAGGGTGCCGCCGATACCGCCGGTATCGACCAGGTCGAGATCAGACCGGCCTTCCAGCTGCGCGACGAGTTCTTCGCTCAGCCCGTACGCGCCGGCAGGTATCCCTCCACCGATGGCCTTGCCGACGGTGACGATGTCGGGCTGCAGCGACCAGGCCCGGGTACAGCCGCCGGGTCCCGCCGACATGGTGTGCGTTTCGTCGTTGATGAGCAGCGTGCCGGCGTTTCGGGTCAATTGTCGAACACCCTCGAGATAACCGGGTTCGGGCAGGACGATGCCCATGTTCGTCAACGCCGGCTCCATCAGCACCGCCGCGACATCACCGAATTCCAGTTGTTGTGCAAGTCCGTCGAGGTCGTTGTATTCGGCCACCCGGCTGGTGAGGGTGACGTCGTACGGTGCGCCCACATTGCCTGCGCGCGACTGAGCGCCGCCGTCTCCCGTGACGATCAACGACTCGTCGACGCTCCCGTGGTAGCAGTAGCTGTTGACGAGGATGCGCGGTCGACCGGTGACGGCTCGGGAGAGGCGCAGGGCCCACCGGTTCGCGTCGGTGGCCGTGAGCGCAAAGCTCCATTGGGCTGAACCGAATCGCCGCGTGAGTTCGGCTCCGACGATGGCGGCGTCCTCGGTCGGCATCATCACGGTTGCCCCGCCGGCCTCGGCGAAGCGCGCGTGAACGGCGGCGACCGTCGGCGCAGGGGAGTGGCCGGCCATTGCACCGGTATCGCCGAGGCAGAAGTCGAGCAGTTCATGTTGATCGAGGTCGGTGACCCGTGCGCCCGACGCGCGGTCGA
>JAODBJ010000180.1 GCA_025463905.1 Actinomycetes bacterium | reverse complement strand
GTGGGCGGCGCGGTGGTGGTGGTCGGTGCGGTCGTGTTAGTCGTAGGAGGCACCGTCGTCGTGTCGGGCGGCGCGGTGGTAGTGGTGTCCGGCGGTGCGGTCGTCGTGGTCTCGAACGGCAGCGTCGTGGGCGGAAGGGTGGGAAGGGTGGGCAATGTGAGGGGCGGTTCGGCGTTGCCACCGGGACCGGGACCGGGACCCGGACCGAGGATCTGGCCGAGCAGGTCGCCGATCATGCTGGCGTGCGCCGGTTGCGGTGTCGCGCCGAACGCGAGGGTGATGAGCGCGACGAGCGCGAGCGTGATCGCGACACGCCTCGCATGCATTGCACGCCTCGGTCCCTGGTTCGTCACGCAGATCCTCCCCCGAGGCTGCGGCTCCCGCCTCAACGCCGTGTTGTCGCACTGCTTTCGCCGTCACCCATTCCATCGCGACGACCGCGCGGCATGCGATAGGCGAATGCGCCGTTCTTCCCACAAAAGGATCGAAATGAACCATGAATTCTTCGCGGCGGCTGGCAGGATGCGCCCATGAGCGACATTCGTCCCCCGCTTGTGCGCGGCGCCGACGGTGCGAAGCGCTGTGCGTGGGCGGCGAGTAACCCCGAGTACGTCGCTTACCACGACCACGAGTGGGGCCGGCCGGTGGTCGACGATCAACGCATCTTCGAGAAGCTGTGTCTCGAAGCGTTCCAGTCGGGCCTGTCGTGGCTCACGATCCTGCGGAAGCGCCCGGCGTTCCGCCGCGCGTTTGCCGACTTCGACATCGCGCGCGTTGGTGCGTTCGGCGCCCGCGACGTCAAGCGGTTGCTGGGCGACGCGGGCATCGTGCGCAACCGCGCCAAGATCGAGGCGACCATCGCGAATGCACGCGGCGCGTCTGTAGTGCAAGCGTCGCACGGTTCACTGGCCGCGTTGCTGTGGTCGTTCGAACCGACCGGCCGGCGTCGTGCACCGCGCGCCTTCGGCGACGTGCCCGCGACGACCGCGGAATCACTTGCGTTGTCGAAGGCGTTGCGCGCATCGGGATTCCGCTTCTTGGGACCGACCACGTGTTACGCGGCGATGCAAGCGTTGGGCGTGGTCAACGATCACTTTGCCGGCTGCGTTGTTCGCGCCGAGGCGGAGGCCGAACGAAAGAGTTTGCGCTCAGGCCGAGCTGCAATCCGCTGAACGACAGGAGAAATGATGGAGACGAGAACGATCGGTTCGCTCGAAGTGTCGACAGTGGGGCTCGGCTGCAACAACTTCGGCGCGCGCATCGACGCGGCGCGCGCCGCCGAAGTCGTGCACGCGGCCCTCGACGCCGGTGTCACCTTGTTCGACACTGCCGACATCTACGGCGCGACCAAGAGCGAGACGTTCCTTGGGGCCGCGCTCGGTTCGCGCCGTGGCGAAGCGGTGATCGCAACCAAGTTCGGCGGTCCCATCGACGAGGAACGCAAAGGAGCGAGCGGCGCGTACGTGAAACGTGCGGCCGAAGACAGTCTGAAGCGACTGGGCACCGATCACATCGACCTGTATCAGTTGCACTTCCCCGATCAATCGGTACCGATCGAAGAGACCCTCGGCGCGCTCGACGAACTCGTGCGCGAAGGCAAGGTGCGCGAGATCGGGAGTAGCAATTTCTCCGCCGCGCTGATCGAAGAAGCCGACGGCGTGAGCCGTGAGCGTGGCTTCGCGCGCTTCGTGAGTGTGCAGAACGAGTACAGCTTGCTCAACCGCACGCCGGAACGGCATGCCCTCACTGCCTGCGAGAAGTTCGGCGTTGCGTTCATCCCGTACTTCCCGCTCGCGAGTGGTGTGCTCACCGGCAAGTATCAGCGCGGCGAAGTGCCGCCGCCGCAAACCCGCCTCGCCAACGCACCTCAGGAGCGCGTGGAGCGCGCGCTGTCGGATCGCAACTTCGACGTCGTCGAGGCGCTGGAGCAATGGGCCTCCGACCATGGTCACCCGCTCCTCGATCTCGCGATGTCGTGGCTGCTGCACCGGCCGGTCGTGGCGTCGGTGATCGCGGGTGCGACGCGTCCCGAGCAGGTGCGAGCCAACGCCGAGGCTGCGTCATGGAAGCTCACCGACGCCGAGGTCGCCGAAGTCGATGAGATCACCGCGCCGCTGATGCGAAAAGACTGAGCGGCACAGCGACCATGAACGGGGAAGCACAGCGACCATGAACGGGGAAGCAAAGCGACCATGAATAAGGTGAAGGTCGGGTTCTTCTCATTCACCGAGATCACCGATCCGCGCGAACACCGCGCGTACAACGAGTGGCACCAACTCGATCACATGCCCGAGCAGTATCCGCTCGACGGTGTGACGTTCGGTCAGCGTTGGGTGCGCACTCCGGCGTGTCGTGATGCCGCGGTTGTGCGCGACGCGCCGTTCGACGCAGTGCATTACCTCACGCTCTACCTCATGACCGACCCGGTCACGCGCACGTTGCGCGAGTTCTTCGACCTCGGCGGCCAGTTGCGCGCACTCGGGCGCTTTCACCGTCATCGCCGATCGCATTTCTCTGGGCCCTTACAGGTACTCGAGAGTGCTGCGGCACCGCGCGTGCTCATCTCGGCGAATGCGGTGCCGTACCGACCCAACCGCGGTGCGTACGTAGTGGTGGAGGAGCCGACGGATCGCACCCGTCTCGACGACTACACGCAATGGCTGCACCGCGAGCATCACCCCGCGTTGCTCGACGTTGCCGGCGTCGCGGGAGTGTGGACGTTCGCGACGAGCAGCGCGTTTCGCGACCAGCCGTGGGAAACAGGCGATCGACGCATCACGGTTATGTGGCTCGACGACGATCCCCTGGCGGTGCAGCCGGCGTTGGACGAAGCCGACGCGCCGCGTCGCGCGCGAACCGACGTGTCGCGCACGCTGTTCGCAGGACCGTTCGAAACGATCGTGCCGTGGCAGTGGGACTGGTTCGAGTGACCGCTCTTCACAAGCGCCGCGCGCCCTTTTGGAGCCCCGCGTAGCCGATCGGTAAGATGGTGGCACGGCGCGGGGTGGAGCAGTCTGGTAGCTCGTCGGGCTCATAACCCGAAGGTCGGAGGTTCAAATCCTCCCCCCGCCACCAACTAAAGACAGAGGTCAGAGGGGGTCCCCGAGCCAGGGAGGCCCCCTCGATCGCGCAGGAACCAAGCCCTATGTCATCAATTTGTCATCACGGACCTCCGAAATGCCGCGGCTAGCCGACGAGATGCGGCGTCGCCGGCTTGAACATCTCGCGGCCGACCTAAAGACCGAGCTGCTCATTCGGCGCAGCCTGACGATGAGCGTCGAGCGAGTGGAGGACGTCGAGTTGTGGCGCTCCGCGGCGCGCCTAGCGGGACGCCGCCTGGGCATCCCGGTCCGCACTGGTGTGTCTCGAGACGGTTCCACGGTCTGGGCTTCCGAGGGGCCGTAGCGCTCGACGACTGCCGCGCATCGGGGGGCAGTGAGCCCGCAGCTCGTCGCATTCGACGAGCCATGGATCTGCTCCCCAATCCGCGAGACGGTTGTAGTCACAGATGCCGACGAGTTCAAAGTCCGAGAGAACTGAGAGCCGAGAGATGGACAGACCTTCGAGTTCATCCTCGTGCAGCACTCGACCGTCCCTCGCCGATCGCTGACCGGCCCGTATCAATCGCTCCGCGACGGCAGCTGCTGGGTTCTCACCGAGGTAGAGGTAGGAGAACGGGTCTGCTCGCAGCGGTCCAAAACGTCCTCCGCGCTCGCCGCGAGAAATCCGAGGGTTGAAAGAACTGCCTGGATAAGCAGAACCATGGATCGTAAAGAAACAAAGGGGCGGAACTTCGCGACGTATAAAGTCGCTCTTCGGTACAGGGCTAGGTCCCGCTGCCGGCGGTTTCTTCGGCACTCTGACCTTCTAATCGATCCAGTACGGCGGCGAGCAACCGGTCGCCGATAGGCCGCTCTAGCTGCAAGCCTTCTACGAGTGCGCTTCGAGGCGTCATCCCCCAAAGATGGTGGTTCGGCGTCAGCCACCAAGAGAATATGCCCAATGGTCCGACTCGGCTTCGGAGAACTTCATTCACCCTGATGACATCCGGAGACGGCTCAAGCGTCACCGGGTCGAACTGAAACGCAGGCAATCTCGGAACCTCGGACGCGTCGACCCACCCGATGAGAAGGTTGCCCTTTAGTAGGCGTGCGATTGATTCAAAGAGAAGTCCATCCGCTTCGACGAGAGCAATGTCGCTCGCCGAGTACGTGAATTCACGCTCAATCAAGCGCCTTACTGCGGTTATGGAGCGTGCGGCGTGCCCCGCAATCTCGGTCGGTGGATCCAGCCCAACTTCGACAAGCTGGTCCGCTGTGAAACCATCAGATACCAGAGCCAGCCGCCCGGCAACCATCGTTGACACCGACCGCGCTTCGGCGTCCTGTAGGGCGTGAAGCAGATCGTTTCGGCCTAGCGCCGCCGCCAATGCAGATGCCGTACGCTCGACGTCGTCTTCGTTTCTCTCTGCAATAACATCACCTCCTTGATGTCTAAGTTCGGGATCAAGTACACCTTCATTATACAGTATGGCTGCGCTCTTTTCGGCGACAGCGTGCACCAAGGCGTTCGCCTCGCGGAGGCTTAGGTTGGCCACGGCCGCGTCTCGTATAGCGGGAGCGAAGTCGTCACGAATCACGCGCTCCACGGTTTTTCGGACCGCAGGATGTGGGGCGACCAAATTCCAACGCCGCGCTTCGCGCTGAACGATGTAGTCCGCGGCCATTAGCGCTAGGTCAGAGGCACGACCCTGCACCACTCTTCTTGCTTGCGGCAGTCGCGGCCTATTGCGACGATAGTGCAATAGACGCGCAAGATCAGAAGCCTGCGAAACGCGGTGAGAGCGTGTCTGTTCTGCGACAATATCTGACAGAGCGGCGCGGTAGTAGACTTCGGCAGGATCCATGCGATTTGCAAGAGCACTCAGCAACTCAATGAAATCCCGCAGATCGCGCTCTCGTAGGCCTGCGTACGCGCCTTCGGTCGATGAAGACGTGAGCAAGCCAACCCCGAAATCCATGAGCCTCCACAAACGGCCGACGCTGGCAACGTTGTCGGGAGTTAATCGTCCATGCACGAGCCCGGCAGCATGCAACTCCGCGAGGGCAGCGTTAACAGCGATCGCGATTTCGGCGACGCGGCGACCAGACAATGGTCGCCGCGCCCGAAGTTGGTCCTTGAGCGTGCGTTCGATATAGGGCCTTGCCATCAATGCTGAAAGCCCTACGTCCCTCATTTCGGCGGTCATTAGAGAGCTGTAGTTAACGAACCGGGTGCCGCTTGTGTGTTCGTTCAGGTCCCGAATAAGTCCAAGAACGTGTGTATCAGAGATCGGCCCGATCACGCGCACAATCTCGCGCTCGCCGTTCGGCGCCGTCACCTCCAGCACCAACCCAGAGTCTCGAACGGCGATCAGGCGGACTTCGCTACCACGACGATCGATGACTGATTTAAGGGCTTCAATGAAGGCTCTGTCAACCATGACGTCCTCCGCGACGTGCGCCCCCCAGGCTACCCGCGGGGGTCACCTGGGTCGGCGGCGCCGGACCGATCCTCCGCCGGTTGCTGCGCTTCTTCAGTCGTCAAGTTGAAAATGGTCTGGTCGCTGCTGCGGAGGAGCTCGAAGGCGAGTTCTGCTTCGTTAGTCAGGCTCGGCAATTGGTTCTGCGGAAACCACTCGATCCGCGCGATTTCGTGGCTCGTTGGGCGGACTATCGGTCGGTCCGTGCGGGCCTCGAGCAAGTAGAGGGTGTCGATATGATGGGTCCCTACTTGGGGATACGTGGCGATGAACGCGAGATCTGACGAATAGGACTTCGCCAGCCCTAGCTCTTCGGACAGTTCTCTGGTCGCTGCGTCGAGGGGACATTCTCGCCAATGCCAATAGCCGCCCGGCAGCCCCCAGCGGTCCCTATCGCGGTAGCGCTCTCGAACCAACAGCACCTCGCCTTGGTGACGGATCACAACGAGTGATCCCGCGGTGAACTTCGCTCTGGTGATCCAGGCGAGAGCACGAATAATGCGCCGGTTCAAGCTACCCGAGCGCCTCTCGACACCGGCTTGACCCCACAGATCCTCAGGCCGCATGCTCGCCACCCTAGTTTCAAGGGGCTCAAGTGTGTCTCGAACCGGCCGTCGTCGTGGTACGACGTCGTGCCGAGTTCCATGCCGACGAGCGTCGTATCGAACGCCAGGCACAGGTTTCGAAACCTCTGCGAGGTGTTCACGCGCGCGTGCCAACTTCGCGTTGACGCCGACGAGGTCAAGCCCGGCCATCCGAGCAGTGTGCCCTGGCGCGCGATGCGCACCCGACGCGAGCGCGGTATGCGAGGATGCGCGTACAGCCAGGCCCGTACCGACGATGAGCCGACTGTTGCTCATCCCATGCCGCAGCTGCGCACGAGCGACCATCCGGACCTGAGCGACTTCGTCGTCCACCTGACCGGCCGACTCAAAGTCGGCGCACCGCGTTCGCGGCGAATGCGCGTGCAGAGCGCCGAGGAGCGCCTCCGGCAGATCTGCATCGAGCGCCGTATGCGAGCGTCGAAGACGTTCTACGCCCCGTCGCCGGTCGTTTGCTTCATGGAGTGCACGGTCGCGGGGCTCGCCTACCTCATCAGGTCCGGGCGGTACGCGCCGTGGGGCATCGTGTTCGACAAGCAATCCGTCTGGGACCGTGGCGGCGCCCCGTGATGCACGTGCGCGGTGACGAATGGAGCGCGGCGCAGCAGATGCCCAAACCGTTGCGCGCTCGCGCGGTGAAGTACGAGCCGCCCACACACGAATGGGTGGAAGAACGGGAATGGCGGGCGCCGGGCCGAGACGGGTTGACATTCGACGTCTCGGAGGTGCAGGCGATCGTCGCGCCGACGTGGACCTCGCCACCGAGCGAGACGAGCGACCCTGAAGAGGTGCCGTCGTGGGCGCGGCCGGCGCCGGTTTGGCACTGGAGCGACCGGGATCGCGCCGTGCATCCGCTGCGGTTCTGGCCGCGACCGGTGAATCGCCGCAGCGGCCCGACCGATGTCTAGCGGTTGGAGGGCCGGCGCGGGAGCACAGACATCGGGCCGTCGCGCGTGGTAATCATTAAGGGGCTGCGGACTGGTGGGACATGGGGCTGCGGACTTGTGGGACGAGACAACGAAGCTGACCGCGTCGCGGCGGAGCGAGCTACTGCTGCTCGCAAGGAAGCCGGGGATGCGGAGGCCGCTGAGCGGAAACGCCGCAGCGACGAGATCAAGGAGCTCGCCGAAGAAGCCGACTGGCTCATCCCGCACGCGCTTGCTGCGAAGGCGGCGCTTGACTACGACGACATCCGGCAGGTCGTCGCAGGCC
>JAODBJ010000142.1 GCA_025463905.1 Actinomycetes bacterium | reverse complement strand
CACGTACGAGTCGGATGTGTATGTGGATTGCGACCCGGCCGGCAACACCGACATCCACGTACACGTCGCAATCACCGTCGACGACGATCGGTTGATCGTCGACTTCGCGGGTTCCGACGACCGACCCGACATCCAGGCGTGGTCGACGTTCGGCAACACGCGCGGCTACACGATCGCGCAACTCGCGTCGCTCGTGGATCCGACGATCCCGAAGAACGAAGGCTTCTTCGACTGCGTCGAACTACGCGTGCCCGAAGGCACCTGCGTGAACCCGACACCCGGCAAGCCGGTGAGCAGCGGCACGCACCATCCCGGTGTCGAAGTGGGCGATGCGATCGCGCTTGCAATGTCGCAGATCATCCCCGACCGGTGCGCGCCGCAGACCTACAAGTACGGCTCCCCCCGCCAGATGTGGGGCGACTGCGACCCACGTTCGGGCCGGCCGTTCTTCGACCACGGCGGCGAGACCAACGCCGGTTGGGTGAACGCGGTGAAAGGCGTCGACGGTTGGGGCGCGCTCGTGGCGTCGAACGGGAACCTCATCAAAGCGTCGGCCGAACTGAACGAGGTGCTCTTCCCCCACATCCTGCGGGGCCGGAACTACCTCACCGATTCCGGCGGCGCCGGTCAGTGGCGCGGCGGCTGCGGCTCGCACTTCGTGAAAGAAGTTCGCACGCCCACCTCGGTGAACCAGTACGTGGTGAATCAGCACCACGTACACCCCGGTATCGCGGGCGGCCACAGCGGTTCGCCCGATCACGTGGTGCTCGCGCCCGGAACCGATCACGAAACCGTTGTCGCGCCGACCGTCGCGGGGTACCTCCTCGGTGCGCACGAGCAACTGGTCTACGACTTCGGTGGTGGTGGAGGGTGGGGCGACCCGATGCAGCGCGATCCGGAGGCCGTGCTCGACGACGTGTGGGACGAGTACGTGTCGGTCGAAGCCGCCGAGCGCGAATACGGCGTCGTCATCACCGGCTCACTCGCCGACATGACCCTCGCCATCGACCACCAAGCCACCGATCGGCTGCGGGGGCGTGCGTCGATTGGGGACAAATAATGTCCCCTATCGACGCACGCTCTGGATACCGGGTTGGTGTGGATGTGGGGGGGACGTTTACGGACGTGGTGTTGTTGCGTCCCGACGGTACGACGGTGCTCGAGAAGACGCCCACTACGCCGCAGGATCAGTCGGAGGGTGTGATCGCGGGTCTGGGGCGCCTCGCCGACGCGCTCGATCTGCCGAGCGTCGAGGCGCTGCTCGCGCAGACCGAGTCGATCGTGCACGGCACGACCACCGGCGACAACACGATGATCCAGATGAAAGGCGCGCTCACGGGCCTGCTGGTAACCCAGGGTTTCCGCGACGAGATCGAACTGCGCCGCTGTTTCAAGGAAGACATCTGGGACCCCGCGTACCCGCCCCCCGCCGCGATCGCACGCCGGCGCGTCCGCCTCGAGGTACCGGAGCGCCTCACCGCCGAGGGAGATATCGACACACCCCTCGACGAAGCGGCGGTGCGCGCCGCGGTGCAGCGACTGCGCGCGTTCGGCGTGCGATCGATCGCGATCGTGTTCCTCCATTCCTACGTGAACCCGGTGCACGAGATACGGGCGCGCGAAATCGTGCTCGAAGAATTTCCCGACGTTGATCTCGTGTCGTGTTCGCACGAGGTGCACCCGAAGCCGCCCGAGTTCGAGCGCACCTCCACCACGCTCGTGAACGCGTACGTCGGGCCGCCGATCGTGCGGTACCTCGACCGGCTACAGGCTCGACTGTCGGAACACGGCTACGACCGCGAGTTGCTCGTGGCGACGTCGGCGGGCGGCGTGGCAACACCGAGCGCAGTTGCGCACCGAGCGGTCGCGACGATCGGTTCCGGACCGACGGGTGGCGTGGTGGCGGCGGCGAGGGCCGCGCGCGAGGCGGGTCTCGGCGACGTCGTCAGCGTCGACATGGGCGGCACCAGCTACGACGTGTGCCTGATCCGCGGCGGCCGGCCCGAACTGAAGAGCGACTGGAACTGGCGGCACCGGTACTGCATCGCGCTCCCGATGGTCGACATCCATTCGGTGGGCGCGGGTGGCGGGTCGATCGCGCGGGTCGTCGGTGGTTCGCTCACCGTCGGTCCGGATTCCGCGGGGAGCGACCCGGGACCGGTGTGTTACGGGCGCGGTGGCACCGAACCGACGGTTACCGATGCCGACCTCGTGCTCGGCCGGCTGGATCCGCACCGCTTCTGGGGTGGGCGTCTGGACCTTGACCTCGACGGAGCGACCGATGCGCTGGCGCGCGTCGGCAAGGAACTGGGTCTCGACGCGCTGGCAACGGCGGCCGCGGTAGTGACGATCGTCGATGCGCATCTCACGGACGCGATACGGCGCGTCCTCTCGCTCGCGGGCGCCGACCCCCGCACCCTCGACCTCGTCGCGTTCGGCGGCATGGGCGCGCTGCACGCGACGACGCAAGCGGCCGCGCTCGGGATGGAGCGCGTGCTCGTACCCGACGCGGCGCCGGGCTTCTCCGCGCTCGGCTTACTCACGGCCGACCACGTGGTGGACGCAACACGCGCGCAGGTGCGGCCGTGGCGCGACGTCGATCTCGACGCGCTCAACCGCGCCGCCGACGACCTCCAGCGCGATGCCACTGCACAGCTACGCGCGGCAGGTGTCCCCGACGAGCGGCTGCATTTCGAGTGGCTGCTCAACCTCGTGTACCCGGGCCAGACGTTCGACAGCGCGTTCCCTCTCGCACGCGCAGCCGGCACGCCGCTCACCGTGGCCGACATCGAAACCGCGGTGGAAGCGTTCCACCGGCACAACGAAGCCGCCCGACTGATCGAGGCCCGGGCGCAGGATCCGACGGTGCGCGGCGTACGGCTGGTGGCGACGGGGCTCGTGCCGAAAGCGTCGACCCCGGCGCGTTCGGTGACGGGAAGCATCACAGCCGAGTCCTCCCGGCCGGTGCACGTGGGCGGCGCCTGGTATGACGACGTTCCGGTGTTCGCCGGTGACGCGCTGCCCGCCGGTGCGCAGATCATCGGGCCGGCGCTCGTGGCCCGACCGTTCACCACCGTCGTGTTGCGCCCCGGCGACCGCGCCGCGATGCGTGAGAACGGTGACCTGCTGATTCAGGTCGCCGGCACCTGAGGCCGCCGCTGATCTGCCCGCCCGTCGAGCCGCGTCCGCAGCCATCGGTAGGCGCCGGTGCACGCGAACGCGACGATGGCGCACACGAGCGGGTCAGTTTCGAAACGGAACCGGTTGTTCTCCCCTAGCTCGAACAGGTTGTCGACCAGCACGGCGTAGGCAAGCGTCAACGAGATCACGGCGAGCACGACGACGCTGGCCCGATCGACGACGCCACCGTCGGTTGCGTCGGACAGAGAACGATGCCGGCGCCGGCGCCAATACGTGAACCCCACTACCGGGCCGGCGAGCAACGCGATCAGGTACATCAACACCAACCCCCACGACACGTTCTTCGCTTGGGGTCCGAATCGCGCGAGGTTTGGGTACGGGCGCGGCAGGAACGCGGAATACGCCGACTGCTGCCAGAACAGCACGCGGTCGTATGCCTGCTCGATGCCGAGCACGTGGTTCCGATTGGCCGTGAGGTACGGGTAGTCGGCGCCCGGTAGCACGAAGAAACGCAAGGAGTACGACACGTTGCGGGCGTAGTGGCCGGGGCGTTCCTTGATGAAGGCGATCGCGTCCTTCTGCGCCTGCGTCGACACCGCGCGGTAGCCGTCGAACCCGAAGTTGGGTTGGCCGTTCGCTTTTGTGCGCTCGTCGAGCACCTTGATGCCGCTCGTACCGTCGTGCGCGTAGCCGTACTGATTGGCTCGCTCGAATCCCGGTTCGAGCGCGTGCTTCGACAACGTGCCGGCGCGTACGAGGTGCGCGATCTGCGGCTTGGGCACGTCGAAGAACGCGACCTTCGCGAGGCTCATCCCCAGCCAGGTTGAGCTCGCGAACGCGCCGAACTCCTCGTACTGCTTCACGTACCACCCGCCGACGAGGAGCACGGGCAGGATGCCCGCGACGATCGCACGGCGCCATTGGGTCCGACCGAGTGCCACCGCGACGATCGCCACGATCGCCACCAACCAGACGAGGTGATACGACGCGCGCACGAGCGCCACCGACGCCAGCAGCAGGAAGGCGAACACGCCGTCGCGCGTGCGAGCGGTACGAACGAACCGCACGAGGAACAGCGCAGCCGCGCACAGTGCCACCGCGACCGGGTAGGTGTAGAAAAAGTAGTTCTCGTAGAGCACCGCGGCGGGCGACACCACGAACACTGTGGTGACCACCGCCGCGAAGACTCGCGGCACACCGAGCTCGCGTTGCAACAAGAAGAGTGACGCCGTGAGCGCGACGCCGAGCGCGAGATACACCGAGGCGTACCAGACGTACTCCGGGCCCGGCAGGCGCATCAGCACGCCGATCAGGATGTTGAACAGCGGCGGCTGCGCGTGGAAGTGCCACACGCTCGACAGAAAGTCGTGGCGGAGGAGGTGATCGTCGATCACCTGGAACGATTGGAAGGTCGAGCCCTCGTCGAACCGGATCCCGCGTAGCCGGTACGCGACGCGCGAAACCGCAAACACGACGAAGAGGCCTGCGAGCGCGCGGCGGTCGGCTACCGACCAGACGGCTGTGTGCCACCGGGCACGCGCCCGTCGGGTCAACGACACTCCCGAAAACGTACCCGGGCGGCGCGTCCCGGCCCGACACGCCGAAGTTGGTACGTTCTCCCGGCGATGGAAGAACGGCGGCAAGGGGTCGCGCTCCCGACCGCCAGCACATCGTCGGACCGGTTGATCACGTGGGCCGCGATTGCAACCGTGGTGCTCGCCGTGCTTCCGATCGTCGTTGCGACCGTACGCACACTGCATCGCGGTTGGCTGCCCGTCGGCGAGAACGCGCTCTTCCAGATCCGCGCGCACGACGTGTTCACGCGTCACCCACCACTCATCGGGCTCGCGTCGTCGGCGTCCGAGAGCACCCGCACCGACCTGCACCATCCGGGACCGCTGCTCTTCGATCTGCTCGCAGTGCCGGTGCGGTTGTGGAACGGTGCGGGCGTCGCGCTCGGTATCGGTGTGCTCAACACCATCGCGGTACTCGGTATCGCAGCGGCGGTGAAACGGGCGGCCGGCCCGCTGTTCGTGATCCTGGCGATGGCAGCGACTGCGGTGCTCACCTGGACGATGGGCAGCGAACTGCTCTTCGACCCGTGGAATCCGCACAGCACGTTGTTGCCGTTCCTGTGCTTGCTGTTCGTGGCGTGGGTGTTCGCCGCCGGTGACCTCGTGCTGTTGCCGTGGTTGTGTCTTCTGGCCAGCTTCGTGTTGCAGACGCATTTGAGCTACGCGTTCCTCGTACCGGTCGTCTTGGTGTTCGCGATCGTCGGGTACCTGCGCACCCGTCGTAGCGAAGCACCCGAAACGCGCGCGCCACGCGCGCGCCTCCTGCGTATCGGCGCCATCGGCGCAGTGGTGTTGGCGTTGTGTTGGGCACAACCGCTCACTGACCAGTTCTTTGCGCAAGGGCCGGGGAACCTCGGGGCGCTCCTCACAAACGGCAACGCCAAGGGCCCGACCGTCGGCCTCGCCGACGCTCCGAGGGTCGTTGCCACGATCGAGACGTTGCCACCGTTCTGGTTCCGCCCGTCGTTCCGCAATGGCTGGCTGGCGTCGCCGGGCGAGGTGAAAGCGACACCGGCCTTGCCGTCGTCGGCGGCCTCGATCGCGACCCTCGCGGTGCTCGGCCTCGTGCTGTTGGCATGTGCATGGGACGCACGCCGACGCCGCGATCGACTCCTCGGAGTGCTGCTCGCACTCGATGCGGTGGTGCTCGCGGTCGCGTTGTACACCGCGGCTCGAGCGCCCCTGGGATTCTTCGGTTTGCCGTTGCACTTCTTCCGCTGGCTATGGGCGATCGGGGCGTTCACGACGTTCGCAATCCTCGCCACGATCGTTCGCACCGTCGTGGGCGGCGACGCTCGGCGCGCCCGCTCCGTCGCGGGTGCGGGCCTCGTAGCCGTTGCCGTCTTCGCGTTGCTCAATCTGCCGACGAGCAACCAAGGCGTCGCGCCACCGATCTACGGCATTGCGGTCATGCGCGATATCGACGCGCAGATGCGCGCGCTCGCCGGTACCGGCCCTCTCCACGTGGTGCTGCCGACCACCTTCAACGATCCGTACGGGCCGGCAGTGATGGCCGAACTCGCACGCCGCAACATCCCGTTCGTGGTCGACAAGGCAACCGCGCGCCAAGTCGGCAATGCTCGCCGGCTCACCGAAATGACCGCTCGCGCGCTCCTGCTCATCCGGGTCGGCGAGCAAGCGCTGCATCCGCCGTCGGCGGGCGGGCGGCGCATCGCGTACCACGACCCGCTGCGCCGGTCGCAGCGAGCCGAGATGGTGCGCCTACGCGACGCGATACGCGTGCATCTCGAGCGCGACGGACTTCGCCTCAACGAGCGCGGACTCGCCGCGCGCCGTCGGCGTGAGCTGCCGTTCCTCGACAATGTGCTGCTCCCGGGTCGAACCGACCCCGGTCCCCTCATCGGTGCGCATTTCCTCGCGCCCCTCGTGCAGCACGACTATCTCGTGCACGACGCGTGGACGAGCCGCGTCGACCGCTACGTGGAGCTACAAGCCCGTTCCGACAACGAGACCGTGGCGCTCTACCTCACGCCGGTCAACGGCGCGTGATGCGCGTCTGATAAGTCATTGCTGTTGGCGTTGCACGGCTGCGATAAGTTTCAGCTGTTCAGAATGGCACAACTTGATAAGCTATACCTTATGACAAAGCCGGAGAACGCCAAGCTCGCACGCCAGCAACTCGACGCCAGGCTCCGGGATGGGTCGATCCGAGAGCTATCGAAGCGTCCTCCGCGTGGCTGGATTCGCGCGGTCCGCGACGCCCTGGGGATGTCGAGCCGCCAACTCGCCGCCCGGATGGGCCAGACCCAGTCGGCCGTCACTCAGCTCGAGCATTCAGAGGTGAACGGCAGCGCCCGTCTCGAATCACTCCGCCGCGCGGCGGCTGCACTCGACTGCGACCTTGTATACGCCCTCGTTCCGCGTACGACCCTCGATCACACCGTTCGCGATCAGGCGCGCACCTTGGCAACGGAGGACCTCGCCGGAATCCATCGCTCGATGCAGCTCGAAGACCAGGCGCTGAGCGACGTACAACTCGATGAACGAGTTGACGACTACGCAGCGCGCCTTATCGCTGAGGGCCGACTGTGGGGCAAGCGCGGCGGCGCTCGATGACACATCTCCAAGGTCAAGATCCCCCAGGCGCTACGCCACTTGAGGACGAAGATCTTGATGGGCTCATCCCAACCTTCGTGGCGACACGCGGTGACCTGAACGTTGTCGAGCAGGCCAACATCGAGAAGGCCACCCGGTGGGCCTTTAGGGGTCAAGCACGAACGCGGATCGAGGACCTCCTGTCCGTGACCTTCGCGGTCGGGCTGCACAGGAGAATGTTTGGCGAGGTATGGCGATGGGCCGGCCAGCAAAGACCGCGCGAGACAAACATCGGTGTCGAACCTTCCCGGATCACGACCGAGATGAAGGTTCTGCTCGACGACGCGATGTTCTGGCACGGTCATGACACTTTCAGCGCATCCGAGCGAGCAGTTCGAATGCATCATCGACTCGTGAGCGTTCACCCGTTCAGAAACGGCAACGGGCGACATTCTCGATTCTTGGCAGATCTCTACTTACATGAGATCGGCGCGAAGCAACTCAGTTGGGGTGCGCGTCAGAACCTCATTATC